>CAYRAR010000048.1:0-12373 GCA_964422255.1 uncultured Thermodesulfobacteriota bacterium
GCCGATGCCCTCCTGGAGGAATGTCACGCGAAGCCTAAGGCCTGCCCCCGCTGTTTCATGGCCTGTGGCAAGGTATCCGAAATCACCGAGGGGAGGCACAAGGGCCTGAAGATCGAGGGTCCTGAATACGAGACCATTTATGCCTTCGGGGGGCTCTGCCTGGTGGACGACATAAAGGAGATCGCCTACCTGAACGATATCTGCGACCGTTTGGGCCTGGACTCCATCACCGCCGGGAACCTGGTGGCCTTCACCATCGAGGCGGTGAGGATGGGAAAGGTGAAGGAGGAGGTCGATTACGGAGATGTGGATGGGATCGCCTCCCTCCTGCAGAAGATGGCCCGCCGGGAGGGGGTAGGGGAGATCCTGGCACGGGGGATAGTCCATGCGGCCAGGGAATGGGGCCTGGAGGATATCGCCATCCATGTCAAAGGGATGGAACCAGCGGGCTATGACCCCCGGGTGCTCAAGGGGATGGCCCTCGCCTACGCCACCTCCGATCGGGGGGCCTGCCACCTGAGGACTACCTTCTATAAGCCCGAGCTCGCCGGGATAATAGATCCCGAGCAGATAGAGGGGAAGGCCGAACTCCTGGTGGAGTACGAGGACAGATTAGCCCTATTCGATTCCCTGATCATCTGCCGTTTTTACCGGGACATGTACCAGTGGGAGGAGCTGTCCAGGATCGTCGAGGTGACTGCGGGCATCTCCCTCGGGAAGGAGGGACTCAGGGAGATAGCCTCAAGGATCATAGACAGTACCCGTCGCTTCAACCTCAGGGAGGGGTTGAGGAAGGCCGACGACTCCCTGCCCAGGAGGTTCCACCAGGAGCCCCTGCCTGAGACGGGCAAGGTGGTAACCGAGGAACAGTTCGAGAGGCTGCTCAGCGACTACTACCGGATCAGGGGATGGGACGAGGAAGGAAGACCTCATGAGGGCGGCGATCCTGATCGTTGACATGGTGAAGGACAACCTGAGGGAAGAGTACCCCATCGCCAAGGAGGCAAAGGCCATAATACCCAGGATAAACCGGCTCCTCAGGGAGGGGAGGAAGAAAGGGATCCCCATCATCTTCGCCTGCGATTCCTTCCTGCCCGAGGACTTCATCTTCAGGGGAAAGATGAAGCCTCATTCTCTGAGGGGCACCGAGGGGTCCCAGGTGATAGACGATATAGAGAAGGGGCCGGGAGATGTTTACCTCCCGAAAAGGCGCTTCAGCGCCTTCTTCAAGACCGATCTGGATCAGACCCTGAGGACCTGGGGGGTCGATACGGTGGCCGTCGGGGGGATCACCACCAATGTGTGCGTGCTGATGACGGTGATGGATGCCCTGTGTCACGACTTTTACGCCGTGTGGCTTGAGGACTGCTGTGCGGCCCACAGAAGGGAGGTTCACGAGGCGACCCTGAACCTCTATCGGAAGTTTGCCCTCTGGCCCCTGTTGCGGATCATCCCCTCAGAGGAATTCCTCAAGGAGATTTGACCCGCCTGAGGAAGGCCACCGCCTCGATGTGAAAGGTCTGGGGAAAGAAATCAAAGGGGACCACCCGCTCAAGCTCATACCCCTCCGCCTTCAGGAATTTCAGGTCCCGGGCCAGGGTAGCGGGGTTGCAGGAGACATAGATAATCCTTTCGGGAGAGAGCCTGAGGGCGACCCCGAGTTCCCTTTTTGCCCCCTCCCGAGGGGGGTCGAGCAGGAGCAGTTCGTAGCGCTCTTCCCTTCTGGCCATCTCCTCAAGCAGGCTCAGGGCCTCTCCCTGCAGGAACTTCACGTTCTTAACCCCGTTGATCTGGGCGTTGTAGTTGGCGTTCTTCACCGCTAAGGGGTCCCTCTCCACCCCGATCCAGCTGCTCACTAAGGGGGCCAGGGGGAGGGATAGGTTACCCATCCCGGAGAAGAGTTCCAGGACCCGTCCCACCCCTCCTGAAAGCGCCTCCTTAAGCAGGGCGATGAGCCGCTCGTTCTGCTCGGCGTTGGCCTGAAAGAAGACCCCTGGGTAGCAGAGGAGCTCCACCCCATGGGGTCTGAGGACGATGGCTGAGGCTGTCCGCCCCTTTCCCAGGAGGGAGTGGGGGTAAACCAGGGCCCGGTGCTTTATGAGGACGTCCTTGAGGGGGAGCCCCTCGGCATCGAGTTCTTCGGCCATCTTCCGGATCCGCTTCCGGTCATGGTGTACAAGGGAGTGGATGATCAGGTGCCCCTTCCCCTCATAGGGACTTGCGGCCACCTCCAGGCGCCTTATGGCCCGAGTGAGGTTGAGGTGGCGCTCGAGAGCTTCTCTGAGCCGCTCTAAGATCCCCGATGCCACCTGATGGAGGGCAGGGCAGGCCCTTATTTCCACCACCTCCCCTGTCCCCCGCCGGTAAAATCCGATCCTCAGGCGGTCGGTGACCATGACCGCAAGGGAGGCCCTGAGCCTCCATCCGAGGGGACTCTTGGCGGCGATCATCCGTTCCACCGCCTCTGGGCCGATCCCTCCGATCCTCTGAAGCTCCTCCTTCAGGATCTCCTCCTTGAAGCGGGGTTGAAGTTCATAGCTTATGTGTTGGTAGTCGCATCCACCGCAATCCCTGAAGTGAGGGCAAGGGGGGTCGGTGCGCCCCTCAGAGGGCTTCAGTACCTCGAGGAGGGAGGCCAGGAGGTAATCCCTCCTCTCCCTCTCTATTCGCACCTCCACCTCCTCTTCGGGAAGCACGTAAGGGACGAGGACCACCCGACCGTCTATCCTCCCCAGCCCCCACCCTCCGTAAACGAGCTTCTCTATCCTGACCCTTACCTTAGAGGTCATGGCCCTTTTCCCCTGGCGACCCTCACCCTCTTGGGGTGGAGTACCCGGAGGAGGTCTTGGGGGGAGATCTCCACCATCAGCCCCCTTCTGCCCGCATTGATGAAGATCATGGGGAGCTCGAGGATGCTTTCCTCCACATATACGGGGAGGACCTTCCTGGTCCCGAAGGGAGAGATGCCCCCGATGAGGTAACCCGTATGTCGCTGGGCTATTTGCGGATCACAGGGGGTCACCCTCTTTGCCCCGATCGCCCTGGCCAGGGTCTTGGTGGAGACTTCCCTGTCCCCGTGCATCAGGACGATCAGGGGGTTACCTTCCTCGTCCTCCATCACCAGGGTCTTGATCACCAGGTGCTCCTCCACTCCCAGCTCCTTGGCGGCATGAGGGGCTCCTCCCCCCTCCTTGAAGTCATAGGGACGCAATCGAAAGTTAACCCCCCTCTCTTTTAGGAGCCGCAAAGCAGGTGTGGAGGCGATCCCCCTGTCTCGAGTCCCCATAAAATTCTCTTCTTCACACTAATTATATTAACCCACCCCTTTCTCCCCCATCCCTTCTCGTCCCTCTTCGTCCTCTTTTGCCTTGACTCGGGCCTTGAAGGAGAAAAAAGATAACTGGCCGGCTATCCTCCCTCTCCCAGTATCCGCTGGATGAGTTCCTCTCTCTGCATGGAGGGGCCCTCCTCAGGTCTTTCAAGTAGAAGCTGCTCCTGTCCCGATACCTCCAGGAACTTGAGGACCTGGGGGTCGTCCAGGAACCTGGAGAGCCTGCAGAAGGTCGTTATGCCTCCGCGGTACCCCTCATGGGACATGGTGAGGAATAGCTCCCGCTTCGCCCTGGTTATCGCCACGTAAAGGAGCCTTCGCTCTTCCTCGATATCTTCCTCGGAGAGATGGCTGTATGAGATGGGGAGATGGCCTTCGGCCACCCCCATGATGAAGACCACCTCCCATTCAAGCCCCTTGGCCGAGTGGATGGTGGAGAGGACGAGGGGACGGACATCCAGGTGCAGATCCTGGCGCTCCTCGACGCTCTGCTCTACGGGCTCTATTGCCACCAGGTCCAGGAGGAAGGTCTCCACCGAGCGATAACTCCGCGCTATCTGCCTGAGGGAGTCTATATCTCCTGTCCTCCTCTGGTAGTCGTCGTATTTATCCCGGAGGATGGGGAGATAATAATCTATCAGGGTCGAGACCACCTCGGGAAAGGTCACATTCGGGGCGGTCGCCCTCTCCAGGGCCGCGTACAGCCTGCTGATTCCCGGTCCGCTTCTCGGGTTCTCCCTCATGGCTGCAAGGGCAGGGCGCCACTCTCCCGTTCGGAGGATCTCGGAAATTATCCTCTCGGCGGTCTTGGGCCCTATGCCGTCGATGAGCATCAGGACGCGGTGCCAGGCGAGCTCGTCCAGGGGATTGGCGACGACCTTCACGTGGGAGATCAGGTCCTTTATGTGGGCGGTCTCGATGAACTTGAGGCCGCCGTAAGTCCTGTAGGGTATGCCTCGTCTGGCGAGGGAGATCTCCAGGGGCCTGACGATGTACATGCTTCGGAACAGTACCCCGATGTGATGTAGTGGCACCCCTTCGTCCCACAGTTCCTTCACCTTCTCCGCGATCCACTCGGCCTCCCCTTCCGGATCCTTGAAGAAGAGGAGGGCAGGCCTCACGCATCCTTCCCTCTGGGCCTTCAGGACCTTGGTGTACTTGTACTTTGCCCCCTCCATTACGGCATTGGCCAGATCGAGGATCGGCTGGGTGCTCCGGTAATTTTGCTCCAGCTTTATCACCTTCGCCTCGGGGAAGACTTCGAGGAATTCGAACATGTTCTGATATCTTGCCCCTCGAAAGGCATAGATGCTCTGAGCGTCGTCACCGACCACCATCACGTTCCTGTTCTCCTTCGCCAGGAGATAGACGATCTGGGCCTGGATGCGGTTCGTGTCCTGATATTCATCGACCATGAGGTATCGATACCGTGAGGAGAGGATCTTCCTCACCCGGTCGTCCTCGAGCAGGATTCTCAGATAGATCAAGAGGTCGTCGTAATCGAGGAGGTTGTGTTCGACCTTATATCTCACGTACTCCTCGCGCAGCTTCTCGATCTCCTCGCTCCAGTGCAGGAAGTGGGGGTAATCCCTTAGGAGGACCTCCTCTATCGATTCTCCCCTGTTGAAGGAGGCGCTGATTACGGCCTTCAAAGTCCCCTTGGAGGGAAACCTCTTCTTCCTCTTGGTGAAGCCAAGCTTTACGGCCAAGCGGTGAAGCTGCTCTTCTCTGTCGGCCTCATCGAGGAAGGAAAGGGGGCGTTTGAACCCGAGGAGGTCTGCAAATTCGGTGATGACGGAGAAGCCGAAGCTGTGGAAGGTTCCCCCTACCACCTCCTCACAGAGCCGGTTATGCCTTGAGGCCCTGGAAAGCATCTCCCTGGCCGCCCTCCTCGTGAAGGTGAGGAGGAGGATCGAACGGGGGTGGATTTCCCTTGAGACCAGATAGAGGACCCGGTATTCGATGACACGGGTCTTGCCCGTGCCCGCACCCGCTACGACGAGCAGAGGGCCTTCGACCGTGGTCGCTGCAGCGTACTGTGAAGGGTTGAGCTCTGTGCGAAGAAGTTTTTCAATTTGCACATCTTCAGTTTAATTTAAAAGCGTTCCCGCAGTCAAACCTCACTTATATACCCTGCATTCCTACTATCGGCGTCTGAAGGAGCGGCCCCCGAGCTCAAAGGAGCCAGCGGATCCCCCTGACGAAGAGGATCAGTAGGCCCGAGGGGATCCAGATCCACAGGAGCTCGCTCTTTATCACCAGGAGACCCCATCGGCTGAAGAACCCCTCAAGCCCAATGGGGGAGACGACGAGAGGCCTCCAGGAGAAGAAATATCGGGTGTTGTCAAAGGGGGAGAGGAGGGCCACTCCCAGTCCACCATCAGTAAGGGCGTCGAGCAGGCCATGGCTCGCTGAAAGGGAGAAGAAGTAGAGCAGGTAATACCACCACCCCGAAGAGAAGGGGGTGGCCTCCCTGAAGAAGAGGGTTACCACCAGGAGGCTCATGAGGAAGGCGAAGGAGAGGGAGTGGAAGAATCCCCTGTGGCCGAAAAAGTGACCATAGGGTATGCCGAAGGCAAAGCCGAGCACGTCGACATCAGGCATGACGGAACATATGACCGAGAGGGTGAAGAGCTTCCCGGGAGGGTTTTGTGGGGCGAAGGAGGCCCCTGCTGCCAGGGCGACGACCGCATGGGAGATGGCCGATGGCATCCTACCTTCTAATCCCCTGATCTCCTGAAGATCACCACGCTGTTGTTTACCGGAGGAGAGGGGGGGATGCGCACCACCTCCTCGAGGGCGGAGGGTACCATGAAGGGAGCGGTCTCGTAAAGGATCGCTCGCAGGCCCTCCTCATAGAGGCGACAGGAGATGAAGGCCCCCCTCGGGATAGAGGAGGCGAGCAGATCGAAGATCTCCTGCTTTGGCTCGGCCAGGGCGGCAATGACCACCAGCTTATAGTCCCCCAGGGAAGGCAGCAGCTTATGGTCTCCTGCCAAGACCTCTATCTGCCGCGAGAGGCCAAGCTTCTCGAGGACCCTTCGTGCTAAGGAAGCCCATCCTCTATCCCGCTCTATCCCCGTCCCCTTGACGCCAAAGGTCCTGGCCATGACGATCAGGGTGATGGGCAGGGGGCCGCAGCCGAGCATGACGACCCGCTCTCCCCTCTCTACCCCCGCCGCTTTCCCCTCCGTTTCGACCAGGGTCAAGTAGTTCCTGTAGAACCTGAACCCCCTCAGGGCCTCCCAGGGGTCAGCAGATGCGAGGATCTCCTCACATGCTTCCCTTTCAAGCCTCAGATTGTAACACGTCCTCAACCTGGAGATCCTCCGCAGGGGCTCCCTCAAGGAGGGGTCCCTGCGGAGGGACCCTATCTCTCCCCCCTTTACCTCTTGTTGGGCGAGATGGCCGATCTCCTCGAAGAGGGAGCCGACCAGCTCCTTGGGGCCATACATGACCTCCTGCTCCCCAAGCCCTGATAAGAGGAAATCGATCTCAAGGAGTCTCTCTTTGACCTCCTGCAGTTTCATCCCCTACGGTCACAAAGACGAGGGTGTTGTTCACCCTCCCCTCAGGCCTTATCTCCTTTATCTTCCTGAACCCTTTGAGGTCCTCCTCCCTTACCGGTTCGTAGAGGATGGCCCTCATGCCGGTGTAGGTCCGATAGCAGATGGGCAGGGAGGTCCTCGATGGATCAGACTTATAGATCCTGAAGAGCTCCCGGAATATCCTCGCCTTTGGCTCCGCGAGGGCCGCTACGAGGAGGGCATCCCATCGGTACTTTATGAGGGAGGTTTCATCTCCCCACACCACCCTTATCATCTCCTGCAATCCCACCTTCGCTATCACCTCCTCTGAGAGCCTCACCGCTTGAGGATCGCTATCAAAGCCTATCCCCCTTATCCCAAGGCGTGCCGCCAGGAGCAGGGTGAAAGGGACGGGTCCTGAGCCGAGGAAGGCCAAGCTCATCCCCTCATGGATGGGGATCTCCCTGAGATAGGCCTCCAGCAGTGCCTCGTACCTCGGGAAGAGGGGGAAGGAGGTGATCTCACCCCACGGGTTCTGGGAGGTGCAGACCCTTTTGGCCAACTGGCGTTCGGTCAGGATGAGAAACGTCTTGTAATACTCCCTGATCGGGGGCAGATGGGGCTTTATCTCCGGATCCTCAAGGATCATCTGGGCCAGTCTGTCCCCGATGGGCAGATGGGCGATCTCGTCAAGGAGCTGATAACGACCGAGGAGCTCGTCGATGCCGAGGTCCTCCAGGCGATGGAGGGGAACCCCCTTTATCCCTTCGTAAAAACGGAGGATGTGGGGTTTCAGGATCCTGAGGCTCCTCTCACAGTCAAGGCAGCACCCCTCAAATTCCTCCACCCTTACTGCTGGCCGAAGGTCCATCGGCCTTCCTCCTTGATGTCCCTCCTGAGCCCTTCAGCCCATCACGGGCAGACCTGAGAAGAGCCGGAGGGCCTCGGAGAGGTGCCTCCGGGCGGCCAGGATGAAGTCGTCACGGTAAAGGGGCTCAAACCTCTCACAGACCTCGCTGTAACGGAGGTCGCTTGCCCCGGCCAAGTCCCGTAACCGTTGCTTCCTCTCATCGTAGGATTCGATCTTGAAGGCCTCCCGGAGGTCCTTTTTGAGGCCCTGCCACACGGAAGCGGGGATTTGGGGGTTGAAGAACCGCACGAGGAATTGGAAGGTAGTCTTGGCCGCGGCCATCGTCCGTTCCTTGTTGTCTATCCTCCTCCCATCCCGTGGGTCTGTCCATACGTAGTTGACCACATCGGGGATCACCCTGAGCTCCGCATGGCCCACATTGGGCAGGGCGCTCTCTATGTAGTACCAGGGAAAGCAGGAATTGACCTCCTCCTGCCAGCCGGAGAAGCCCTCATGGCTGAAGGTGTCCTGCAGGCCGTGAAGGGCTATGCCAAGCTGCAGGAGGTCTCCTGCCTTCCAGGCCACCATGACCAATTTACGGGCCCGGGTGCAGTTCCTGGTGGTGACCCAGGGGTGATCCGGGTCCTCTCCCGGGATGAAGTGAAAGGGCACAAGCACCGAGAGCTGGATCTGCCTGTCGCTCCAGTTTCCCAGGATGGCCGACTGGGTCTGGATGCCGTAGAGGTCCGCCTCGGTGAGGTCATCGGTGTACTGATCTGCCCAGGCGATCTTTTCGGCATCCTCGTCTTCGACGCCCACCTTAACGGCGAGCAAATAGGTGAGGTAAAAATGGACATCCTTCTGCATCGCTCACTCCTTTCATTGAAATTTGAAGGGGGAGCCTATTTTCTGAGGGCAAAAGCTTTGAAGTTGCGGGGGCAAGGTGGCTCAGAAGGGTTTTTCCCCCAGTTCAGGGGTTTCTTTGGCCCTCTCGTAGAGCAACTGCACGAAGTTCGGCAGGCAAAAGGCTGCCCGATGGACCTCAGGGTTATAGTACTTGAGCTCTCCAGGGGGCTGCCAGCTCCCGGGGGATACCTCCTTGCGGAAGTGGCGCTCAGAGCTTGAGGCGAATCCCAGGCTCCAGTGACCGCTCACGTAGAAGGGAACGGGGACGAGCACCGGGCTCACGTGTTCGAAGACCTCGACCATGTTGTGGAAGGCCTTCACGAAGATGTCAGGAGTGAAGAAGGGCGATGCCATCTGCTGGATCATCACCCCTTCTTCTCCCAAGACCTTTCGGCAGCCTTTGTAGAAATCCACGCTTATGAGGAGTTCGGCCACGCCGAAGGGATCGGTGGAATCGACGATGATCACGTCGAAGCTCTCATCGGTCTCCTGCACGAACTTTACCCCGTCTTCTATCCTCACCTCCACCCGGGGGTCATCGAGGCTTCGGGCAAGCTGAGGGAAGTGCTCCCGGCAGACCTTTATTACCTCCTCGTCTATCTCCACGAGCATCACCCTTTCCACCTGCGGATACTTGAGCACCTCCCTGACCACCCCGCCATCCCCTCCACCGATCACCAGGATCCGGTGGGCCTGGGAGTGGGCGGCCATCGGCACATGGGCCATCATCTCATGGTAGATGAACTCCGAGTCCTCGGTGAGCATCATGTAGTAGTCTATCAGGAGGATCTTCCCGTGATGTTGGGTCTCGATCACGTCTATCTTCTGATACCTGGATCTGCTGTCCACGAGGTGTTTTTCATAGATGTACACGGCACCGTAGCTCGGATCGTGCTCCTCGTAGAGGACGTTTTCCTTCTCCAGAAGGCGAGGGTCTATCATACGGGGATCTCCTTTTCCCTTTATTTTTGCGCAAGTTACTTCAGTTTTCAGGGGATGTCAACCCCGACTCGGCTTCAGAAAACCAGCATCCCCGCCCCTTTGTATCGGAGTTGAAGGAGGAGCTGTTGTTGACAAAGAGGGCTTCGGTGCTGTAAATTTTAGTTTGTGGGCCGTTAACTCAGTCGGTAGAGTATCGGCCTTTTAAGCCGAGAGTCGCAGGTTCGAGTCCTGCACGGCCCACCAGGCGTCCCCATCGTCTAGTCAGGCCCAGGACACCGGCCTTTCACGCCGGCAACAGGGGTTCAAATCCCCTTGGGGACGCCAATAATTTTAAGTACTTACAGAATCGCCCCTTCTCATCACCCCTTTTAGTGTCCATATAGTGTCCACCCAGGAACGCTAATTCGAGATCGAAGGGAAAAGCGGCCCAATTTTGTCATAATATCTTGTGAAATTATCGTGAATGTTCCTTGAGCTGTCCTATTTGTGTGAAGCAAGGAGAGGGTTCCTGACTTTCAAGATCCTTAAGTTCACCTTCGCTGCCTACGAGCATGATCTTTTTATCCTTCAGGACCTCAGCTAAAAATCCGCCTTTCTCTTTGCTTTTCTCTGCAAATTCTTCTGGCGCATAGAGTATGTAATTTACCGTTCTTCCAAACTTCTCTTCGACCTTTGATATGATCTCATCGAGTATGCTTTGATCTACCTTCCCTATCAGGATCAAGTCCACGTCGCTATCTGCCCCCTCACTGCCATGGGCAAAAGAACCATAGATAAAGGCACTCTTTATTCCTTCAACTCCTTCCAATGCCTCTTTCAGGGTTCCGGCAACTCCGACCGTCTTAAAGATAAGGCCCCTCAACTCACCGAAGAACGGACATTCTTTGTTGACTTTGTAGTACTTCATATTTCCCTCTTCTTCCGATAGGAGGACCCCCAGCTTTTCGAGTCGAGAAAGCTCTCTACTTATATTGGTGGGGTCTTCTTTGATGAGCTGAGCGAGCTGGCGTACAAAATACCTCTCCTCTGAGTGGGTAAAAAACCACCCCAATATCTTCGCTCTGATCTTTGAACCGAAAAGCTCCCAAAGTATTTTTCTTTTCAAGGGCCGAGCAGCCTTTGCAAAGAACTTAGCTGCGGGGCAAAAGGGGGGAAATCAAGACCTGACCGTTTCCTGTGGCTCCTTCATCTCTCATACGTTCCCCTTTGATACAGGCAGAAGGGAAAGGAAGATATCGACAGGGGCGACAAGCAGATTATTCCTTCCACCCACCTCATCCCGACTGAGGAGGATGTAGTCCTTAATAGGGGCAGTCCTCCTCAGATTTCGCTCATCCACTTGGGCCTGATATTTAACTTCCACTGCCCGGTATCCCTTCGCAAGCCTTATCACGGCGTCCAACTCTCGCCCGGCCCTGTCGTAATAAGTCCAGAGGAATGTTCTCCCTTCACGCAGATACGGAACCTCCTTATGCATTAGTAGATGAGATAGGACGACTCCTTCCACCACCCCTCCCAGACGGTCCTCATCTTCCGCAGTCTCAGTAATTACCTTCCAGACTTCGCGGCCATTGAGGTAGCTCCTCACTGAATAGTAGATGAAGGGGTCCAGGAAATAGACCTTTTTATCGCCTTTGTCCTTTACCTCCATGCGTCCAAAATCATAGGCATAAAGGACGAAGAGAATGAAGGACTCTTGCATAAGTGTCAGATAATCAATAATTGTCAAATGATGTCTCTCGAGCTCATGGGAGAGGGTGGAGAAGCTGTATCTGGAGCCGTATTTCGCCACAAGCGCCTTAAGTATTTCCCTGGCCAAAGTCTCTTGGCGTTTGAGTTGAGAAAGGTCCCCGAGTACACTTCTCATAAAGATCTCGGCAACTTGGGAATCAATCTTTTCCTGAGAGTCCTGGTAGCGATTCTTAAGGTAATGGTTGATCACAAGGGGAATGCCACCTGTGATCAAATAAAGCCGAAAGAGATACTGAAGTTCCCTTTTATAGGGCAAAAGCTCAGACATAGCTTTCCTTATTTCCTCAAGAGATGCCTCCAGCTCTATTTCACATCGAGAAAGAACGGGTTGCAATCTTCCAAATCTAACTGCGAGCTCTTCTGAGGGGAGGACCTCCGCGAGATAACTAACCACTTGTAGAACGAACTCTCTAAAACTCAACGGCTTGATATAACGTTCGTTTCCTTCGAGCCCTCTGCCAGGTAAAAGCTCCGCTTTTTCCTTTAGCCGGGGAGCACTTGATCCACTGCAAAGGATGACCGCCCGTCGGGTTACCCCCTGATCTGCGAGGCGTTTGAGTTCAAAATTCCAATCGGGAATAGCTGTAATTTCATCGAAAAGGAGATAGATCCTTTCAGCGTCAACGGTTATCCCCAAAAAGTAATCCAGAGCGCTTCTAAGCTCTCTCCTCGATGTAAAGAAATCCACAGAGAGATAGAGGATAGTTCGAGGCGGCACACCTTTCCTTAGGAGCTCCTTCACTGTCTCCTTGAAGTATGTGGTCTTCCCCACCTGGCGAGGCCCCCTCAGGGTGTAGATGTCCCCTGGGGCCATTTCTAAGGGACGCCTTCTGAAAAAGATGGGCTGTGCAGCTTTCAGATGAGGATCATGTGAGACAAAATCTGTCCCTTCAGCCCACCACGGATTCTGATCGACTATTTCCGATACTTTCAATTTCGCTCCTTTTGGATAATGCAATATCCAATTTTTCTTCTTTTTGGATAGTAGACTATCCAAATTTGCATGTCAACTTTCAATTTTGGGCTAAGAGGCAAGCGTCTATCTCGAAATTTCTCACTCAGTTC
>CAYRAR010000049.1:0-12201 GCA_964422255.1 uncultured Thermodesulfobacteriota bacterium
GAGACGCTTCTTCTCCGCCCAGCGGCCGTTTCCGTCCATGATGATGGCCACATGACGAGGAAGGAGCTCGGGTATCAGTCGCCTTTTCTTCTCCTCGAGACTCGGCATAATCTTTTCTATATTAGTTCGACAAATTTATCACACTTTTCAACCTTCTTCAATTTTTGGGATTAAGTGGTAAGGAAAAAAAGAAAGAAGGGGAGAGGGGGCAAAGGCCCCCCTCCTTTTAGACCTCAATGATGGCGTCCGATGGGCAGACCTCCACGCAGGTCCCGCACTCGGTGCACTCGTCCTGGTTGATCACGTACTTGTCCTCCCCTTCCTCAATGGCGCCCACTGGGCACTCCTCCGCGCAAGTCCCGCAAGCGACACAATCGTCTGTAATCTCGTACGGCATCTCTCCACCTCCTTAAAGATATTAAATTTCCATAATTTCCTTTTCCTTCCCCTCTATGAGCTCGTCCACTTTCTCTATGTACTTATCCGTCAGCTTCTGGACCTCGTTCTGGTAGTGACGGAGTTCATCCTGGGAGATCTCCTTGCCCTTTTCCATCTTCCTCAGCTTCTCTATGGCATCGCGCCTTATGTTCCTTATCGCTACCCTGCTTCCTTCCCCCATCTTCCTCACCAGCTTCACCAGCTCCTTCCTCCGTTCCTCGGTGAGGCGGGGAATGGGGATGCGGATTACCTTACCGTCGTTGGAGGGAGTCATCCCCAGTTCTGACTTCAGGATCGCCTTCTCTATCTCCCCAATGATGGAGGTGTCCCATGGCTGGATCACGATGAGCCTGCTTTCCGGAACGGATATGGTAGCGAGCTGCTTTATCGGGGTGAGGGTCCCATAATACTCTACCTTGATGTCGTCCACCAGAGCCACCGATGCCCTCCCCGTCCTCACCTTGCTTAGATCCCTCTCCAGGGCCCCTATCGCCTTCTTCATCCTGCTTTCGCAGTCCTTCAGCACCTCTTCGCCCATCTTTATTACTCCACCAAGGTCCCTATTTTCTCCCCTTCTAAGACCCTCTTTATACTCCCCTTCTCGGAGAGATTGAAGACGATTATCGGCAACCGGTGCTCCCTGCAGAGGGAGATGGCCGCCTGGTCCATGACCTTGAGGCCCTTCTGCAGAACCTCCTGATAGGAGATGGTATCGAACCTCTTCGCCCCGGGTCTAAGAAGGGGGTCCTCCTCGTAGACCCCGTCCACCTTGGTCCCCTTAAGGAGAACCTCGCAGCCCAGTTCCAAGGCCCTGAGCACCGCGGTGGTGTCGGTGGTGAAGTAAGGGTTACCCGTTCCGCCTGCCAGTATCACCGCCTTTCCTGAAGAAAGCCCCTCGCGGGCCTCCTCGATGCTGTAGGGGGGGACCCAACCCAGGAGGGGAAGGGCGGAGAAGAGGAGGGTCTTAACCCCTTTATCTTTTAGGGCATCTCTCAGCAGGAGGCCGTTTATCACCGTACCGAGCATCCCTATCAGGTCGGCCGTCTCCCGACGCCTTCCCTGCTCCTCGGCCCTTACCCCTCTCATCAGGTTCCCGCCCCCTGGAACCACTGCCACCTCATACCCTTTCCTTACCACCTCGGCCATCTCCTCGGCCATCTCCTCGATCCCCCTCTCCTTCCCCAATAGCTCACCGCTGATCTTGAGGAGTACCCTTTTGTACCTTTCCCTACGCAAGGAGTTTTTATCCCTCCAAAGGCTCGCTTAACTGATACCTGACAAACCTCCTGACCGTTATGTTCTCCCCCAGTTTTGCCACCAGCCCTGCCAGGAGCTCCTTCACCTTGATGTTCGGGTCCCTCATATAAGGTTGCTCCAAGAGGCAGTTTTCCTCGAAGAACTTCTCCAGCCGCCCTTCCACTATCCTCTCTATTACCTTCTCCGGCTTTCCGGTGTTCCTCGCCTGCTCTCTCAAGATCTCCTTCTCCCGCTCCAGGACCTCCTCGGGGACATCCTCCCTCTTCACGTATTTGGGGCTCATCGCCGCGATCTGCATGGCTATCTCCTTCACGAAGTCCTGAAAGTCAGGGGTCCGGGCCACAAAGTCGGTCTCGCAGTTGACCTCCACCAGCACCCCGATCCTTCCCCCTGCGTGGATGTAGGAACCGATGAGCCCCTCAGAGGTCACCCTCCCGGCCTTCTTGGCCGCCTTTGCCAGCCCCTTCTTGCGCAGGAAGGCGATCGCTTCCTCTATATCCCCGCCGCATTCCTTGAGGGCGGTCTTGCAGTCCATCACTCCCGCACCTGTCCTCTCCCTTAACTCCTTTATGAGCTGAGTGGTTACCTCCATCTCTTCCTCCTAACTCACCTCCATCTCTTCTTCGTATTCGTAGGATCCCGTCTCCGAATAGGATTCCGCCTCTGGGGCGGGCTCTTCCGTCGATGCCTCCTCCTCTACTCCCTCCCCCTCTGTCTCCTGCAGGAGCCTCTCCTCCCTGAGCTGTTTCCCCTCAAGGACCGCGTCGGCGATCTTGGCCGAGAAGAGCCTCACGGCCCTTATGGCGTCGTCATTGCCCGGGATCACATAGTCTATCAGGTCGGGGTCACAATTGGTGTCCACGATGGCCACGATGGGGATGCCGAGCTTTCGGGCCTCGTTTACCGCTATCTCCTCCCTTTTGGGATCGACGATGAAGAGGGCCCCGGGGAGCTCCTCCATGTCCTTTATCCCCTCTAAGGTCCTCCTCAGCCTCTCCCGCTTCTTTATGAGCCTCATCAGCTCCTTCTTTGGGAGCTTCTTGTACTCCTCCTTTTCCTCCAGTCCCTCCAGCTCCTTCAGCTTCTCCACACTGCGTCGGATCGTCTGAAAGTTGGTGAGCGTCCCCCCCAGCCAGCGGTGGTTGACGTAGAACATCCCGCAGCGGGTCGCCTCCTCGTAGATCGCCTCCTGGGCCTGTTTCTTCGTGCCCACGAAGAGGATCGTCTTTCCCTCGGCCACCAGATCCCGCACGAAGTTGTAAGCCACCTCCATCATCTGGACGGTCTTCTGGAGGTCTATGATGTAGATCCCGTTCCTCGCCCCGAAGATATAGGGCTTCATCTTGGGGTTCCACCTCTTGGTCTGGTGCCCGAAGTGGACCCCTGCCTCCAACAACTCTTTCATCGTCACCACAGCCATCCTCTCCTCCTTGCGGTTATCCTTCCATCCCCATCACCTCGCCTGGGAACCCCCCAGGGCACCGCCCAGACGATCAGGGGATGTGCTTAGTAGAGATTGTCCTTTAACACAAGGTTTCCTCTTTTGCAAGAGGAAATGGTCACAAAGTCCTGGGGAGGGGCTGGGAGATCCTAACCCCCCTTCCTCCTCGCCCACTTCAGGATCTCCTCATATCCCAAAGTGTTGAGCAGATCGGAAGCCTCGCACCAGCCCCTGCGAGCCACCCCCACCCCTAAGGAGATCATCCAGAGCTGGCCGAGGTTGTGGGCGTCGGTCCCTATGGCGAGCTTCACCCCCAGCTCTTTCGCCTTCCGCACGTGGATGTCACAGAGGTCAAGGCGATCATAATAGGCGTTTATCTCCAAGGCCGTGCCCGTCTCAGCGGCCTTCTCTATCACTCTCTCGATGTCCACCCTGTAACCCTCGCGGGTGGAGATGAGCCTTCCGGTGGGGTGGGCGATGGCGTGAACATAAGGGTTCTCCATCGCCTTAAGGATCCGTTCCGTCACGTCCTCATCCTTCCGCCAGGAGTGGATGGCAGCGACCACGAAATCGAGCTCCTTCAGGACCTCGTCGGGATAATCGAGGGTGCCGTCCGGGAGGATGTCCACCTCCGTGCCCGCCAGAAGCCTTGCCCCTTTCCTCCCCTCGTTAAGCTCCCTGATCCGCTCCACCTTCTCCAGGAGCTTTTCCATCTCCATACCCCGGGCGTACTTGGCGCTGCGGGAGTGATCGCATACGGCGATGTACTGGTATCCCTGCCTGTCGGCCTCATCCAGGAGCTGCTCCAAGGTCATGGTTCCATCGGAGTAGCGGGAGTGGACATGGAGGTCCCCCCTTATCTCCTCATATTCCACCAGCTTTGGCAGGCGCCCTGAGGCCGCCGCCTCTATCTCCCCCCAGTCCTCGCGAAGCTCCGGGGGCATCCACTGCAGACCGAGGGCCTCGTACACGTCCCTTTCCTCCTCTCCCCCTATCCTCTCCTCCCCTTTGAAGACCCCGTACTCCGAGATCTTGAGCCCGGCCCCCTTGGCGATGGTCCGGAGGTGGATGTTGTGCTGTTTGGATCCGGTGAAATACTGAAGCGCCGCCCCGAAGGACTCCCTCGGAACCACCCGCATGTCCACCTGATAGCGGTCCTGGAAGATGGCCGACCCCTTGGTCTCCCCCGCGGCCAGTATCTGGGTGACCAGGGGGAGGTGGACGAAGAAGTCTATGATCTTCTCACCATCTTCGCCGGTTACCAGGATGTCCAGGTCGCCCACCGTCTCCTTCATCCTCCGAAAGGAGCCACAAGCAGAGAGGGAGTGGACCTCGGGGAGCTTCTCCACTTCCCGGAGGATCTCCTGCACCAGGGGGAAGGCAAGACCGATGGGTATCCTTTCGCTCATCCTCTCATAGAGCTCAAGGCCCCGCTTGATGTTCTCGATCTTCTTCTCCCCCATACCGGGAAGGGAAGCCAAGGAACCGTCGTCCAGGACCCTCTTGAAGTCCTCCACCGTCCTCACCCCCAGCTGATCATAGGCGAGCTTCAGGGTGCGGGGGCCTATCCCCTGGACATCGAGCAACCTTATCAGCTCCTGGGGGACCTTCCCCATCACCTCCTCGTACTTCCTCATCTTGCCCGTCTCCAGGTACTCCACCACCTTCTTCCCTATCCGTTCCCCGATCCCGGGTATCTCCCTCAGGGCCAAAAATCCCCCTTCTCGATAGACCTCCTCGATATCATGGGGGTAATCCTCCAGGACCCGTGCTGCCTTCCGGTAGGCCCCTATCTTGAAGGGGTTTTCGCCGAGAAAATCAAGGGCATCGGCGAGTCTCGAGAACATCTCGCTCAAGACCTTGTTCTTGTTCATCGCATCGCCTCCTCTCCCAAAAACTACTCCGTCCCCCTCCCGATTTCAACCCCTAAGGAGGCACGTAGATTGCAAAACGAGCTGTGTTTCGGTAGCTTGAAGTCGAAAGGAGGAAGGAGAGATGAGAGAGGACTGTATGAAGATCTTTGAGGCCGCCCTTAAGGCAGTGGACCCTTATGAGGCCGTCAAGGGACATCTCCGGTTAGAGGGGGAGGTGCTTTCGGTCCCGGGATGGAGCCTCCCCCTCGAGGGGATAAAGAAGGTGGTCGTTGTGGGAGCAGGGAAGGCCTCGGCCTCCATGGCCCTGGCAGTGGAGGAGATCCTCGGGGAGAGGATCGAGGGGGGGGTGATCGTGGTCAAATATGGCCATGGAAGGCCCCTCAGGAGGCTGGAGCTCATCGAAGCTGGTCACCCCATCCCCGATGAGAGGGGGCTGGAGGGGGCAAGGGCGGTCGCTGAAGCGGTGGAAGAGTTGGATGAGGACGATCTCCTCATCTGTCTCATCTCCGGAGGTGGATCGGCCCTCCTCCCTTACCCGGTAGAAGGGATAACCCTGGAGGACAAGCAGGCGACCACATCAGCGCTCCTTGCCTGCGGTGCCACCATCCACGAGGTGAACGCCGTCCGCAAGCACCTCTCCCGGATAAAAGGGGGAGGGCTCGCCCGCCTGGCCTCCCCGGCCCATGTCCTCACCCTCCTCATCTCCGATGTGGTGGGCGATGACCTGGACGTGATCGCCTCAGGGCCGACGGTTCCTGATCCGACCACCTTCTCCGATGTCCTCGCGATAGTGGATAGATATGACCTCAGGGGGCGGCTGCCTCAAGCGGTCATCTCTCACTTTGAGGCAGGTGAGAGGGGGGAGGTGCCGGAGACCCCCAAGCCGGGAGAGGAGGTCTTCAGCAGGGTGAAGAACCTGATCGTGGCGAGCAACTTCCAGTGCCTTCTGGCGGCCAAAAGGAAGGCCGAAGAGCTGGGATATCACGCCCTGATCCTCTCCTCCATGGTGGAAGGGGAGACCCGGGAGGTGGCGCGGGTGCATGCCGCCCTGATCAAGGAGGTCTCAAGGACTGCAAACCCCATCGCCCCTCCTGCCTGTCTGATCTCTGGAGGGGAGACCACGGTGACGGTGAGGGGAAAGGGAAAGGGGGGAAGGAATCAGGAATTCGTCCTCGCCTGCGCTATAGAGATAGCCGGATGGGAGGGGATATCCGTGTTCAGCGCCGGGACCGATGGGACCGACGGCCCCACCGACGCCGCTGGGGCCTACGCTGATGGGACGACCATCAGGAGGGCCGA
Source organism: uncultured Thermodesulfobacteriota bacterium (assembly GCA_964422255.1). GTDB lineage: Bacteria > Desulfobacterota > B13-G15 > B13-G15 > B13-G15 > CAYRAR01. The sequence continues at coordinate 6,310 of CAYRAR010000049.1, forward strand.
AGGGCTCGGCCTCGACCCTGAGGCCTACCTGCGGGACAACGATTCCTATCATTTCTTCGAAAGGCTCGGTGACCTCGTGATAACGGGCCCCACCGGCACCAATGTGATGGACCTGAGGCTCCTCCTCGCCCGCTGAGTCCTCCCTTGACTGAGGTAGGAAGGATGCTTATCCAAAAGGTGTGAAGATAGGGATCCTCTCTCGTTGGAACGCTACCTGCGGAGCGGCGCTTCACGCCATGCTCCTGGGGGAGGAGTTTATCAAGCTCGGACACAAGCTGCGAGTGTTCGCCCCGTACGTAAGGAGTGCCAACAGGTGGTGGCATCACAGGATCATAGGGAGGGATGAGGAGTTCGTGATCAGGTGCTATGAGGAGCTGGAGCCGGAGACATTGAGGGGCGGTTCTTTGGAGAGGGAAAAGATCAGGGCTGAAGGATTGGATGTTCTCATAATCGAGTCCTACAATAGCGTCCCTTACCTTGAGATCGGGAGGCTGGCAGAGGAGTTGAAGGGGAAGGTCAAGATGGTCCTCGTCGTGCACGAGGGGGACAGGAGAGATATCAGATATCCTGACCTCGATGTGTTCGACAGGATAGTGGTCTTTGATAAGAGATACGTAGAGGAGATGCTTTACGATCGCCGGGAGAGGGTAGAGATAATCCCTTACCCCTGTTGTCCCCCGAAAGAGGGAAAGAGGAGATTTGCTGAGGATCGCTTAATATTCTTCAGCTTTGGACGGCAGCCGGTCGAGGAATACGAGGCCTTTATCGACGCCCTCGATGGCCTCTCTGCAGAATATGCCTTCCTCTACAGGGTCGTCAGGGCGGATGGCCTCCTGCCCTTCAAGAGAAAGTGGTTGATCCAACATAAGGGGAGGCTGAGTGTGGAAGAGATTTATCGAAACCTCCATTCCTCTGACATTCACCTTTTGCCGAAGGGAAACACCCGTAAGGTGGTCGTCTCATCCGCGGCCTCCCAGTGCCTCGGGGCCCTTGTCCCCATCGTTGCTCCCAGAGTGAGGTATTTTGAGAACCTTCCCCCGGGGGTCATCGTCCTCTACGAGGACAGGGAGGACTTGTTGAGAAAATTGAGGCTTCTCATCGAGAACGAAGGCTTCAGGGCAGAGATACTGCAGAGGGCAAGAAAGTATGTAGAGGAAAACAGGAGCGACAGGATCGCTCGGAGGATCCTTGACCTAATCCACTCTATTGGCGTCCAGTAATTCCATTATCCTCTCCACCTCTATCTCTCCAAAGGCGATAGAGGAGTCCCCCGCTCCGTAGGAGATTATTATGCGACCGTCGATGATCTCCGCTCCGCAGGGGAAGATGGTGAAGGGCCGGTCGCCGAAGATCTCGTAGTCCTCGGTGGGTTCCATTATGTAGAAGGGTGTGACTGCCTTTACCTCCAGATCCTCGTCCATGAGCATGGCAAACACCCGGTATCTTTTGAGCTCTCTCTCAACTCCGTGGAGGAAGAGGAGGTATTCGTCGTTTATCTTGATGGGAGGCGTCCCCCATCCTATCTTCTCCTCAAATCCCTCCTGTTCGATGATGACCCGGGTATTTCTAACGGTGATCTCCTTGAACTCCTCCAAAGAGAGAAGATCTTCAGGGATCTCGCTGATGACGAGGTAGTAGTTCTCGTCCTTCATGTGTAACCTGTGGAAGAGCCTAAGGCCGTCCCTGGTCTTGATGAAGAAGGCATCCTTATCGCTTACCACAAACCCCCTGAGCTGCATGGGGAGCCTGAACACGCATAGTTTCCTCCACTCCTCTCCCTCATATATGGCGGCAATCGGTAGAGTCCTCTCTATATCCACGGAACGGTCAAAGTAATTCACCGTTCTGCCGGAGTAAGTCATCAGTTTCTGTCCCTCTATACGGTAGACCCTGGGGTCCTCCACACCCCAGATGTCGAACCTGTTGTCCGGGAAGACCTTGATGGTGGCGGTATACACACCGGAGAGCTCCTGGAACTCCTTCAGCGGGATTATTATCTCTGCCACGGCGCTGGCATAGGTATAGTAACCGAGGGTTACCCTGGCGTAGATTATGACGTCGTGATCCTCGACAGTTATCGTGGGGTTGAAGGCGGTTATGGGGTTCTCCACCGGGTACTTCCGAAGGCAGATCCGATTGGCCGTTATGACCCCCAAGCGCCTTACGATGTCCTCCGTTTTCTTCTCCCTCTTTACCTGTATGCGCGGGGTGAAGGCAAACATCCTATCTCCTGTAGCAGTGGAAAAATATAATGTGTCTCTTTCCATTATATCAATCCCTCAAAAGAGCTCAAGTCTAACCCCCTTTTATTGACATCGTCAAGACCTCAGCCTAACATAAGCCCTACCTCGGTTCAGGAGGTGAGGTATGGTCCAAGAGGGATATTTCATCGATTACATGACCCTGGGGGAGTCCTGGCGTCTTTTCAGGATAATCTCCGAGTTTGTCGAAGGATTTGAGGCCTTGTCCAAGGTGACTCCTGCGGTAAGTATATTCGGTTCCTCCCGGACGAGAGAGGACTCCCCCGTCTACAGGAAGGCCTATCACTTGGCCAAGCTCCTCGTGCAGAGAGGATTCAACGTGATGACCGGCGGGGGACCCGGGGTGATGGAGGCGGCTAACCGGGGGGCGATGGAGATGGGGGGAAAATCCATAGGCCTGAACATAGATCTACCGACGGAGGAGCCTCCCAACCCTTACGTGAACATCCGGCTCAACTTCCGCTACTTCTTCATCCGCAAGGTGATGTTCACCAAGTATTCGGTGGCTCACGTGATCTTCCCGGGGGGGTTCGGGACCTTGGACGAGCTTTTTGAGGTGCTTACCCTCGTGCAGACCCAGAAGGCCAGACCCTTTCCCATCATCCTCGTGGAGAGGGAATACTGGGAGGGACTTGTCCAGTGGCTTCGCAGCAGGGTCCTCGGAGCGGGGAACATCCTTCCCAAGGACATGGACCTCTTTCAGGTAATGGACGACCCGGAGGAGATCGTGGATTTCATCGATGAAGGCTCTCGCGGGGGAAGAGAAGTTCGAGAAACCCCCGCATGATCCTCGCTGTGGCACCCCATATCTGGTGGGGTCCCCATTGATAGATGAAGACCTCCCTTTCCTTCTTTCCGTAACGCCTTTTTTCCTTCCACCAGCGCTCGTCCCAAAGGAAGGCCTCCAGCGGCACCGGCACCAGTTCCTCTATCTCTGTGGGGTTAAGCCTGAAGGGATAGGGGTAGGGGATGAAGCCGACAAAGGGGGTTACGAGGAAATCGGACATGGTCACTATCTCATCCAGCTCCCCCACTACCTCCACGTCCTCGGGCTTCACCCCTATCTCCTCATGCGTCTCCCTCAGGGCGGTTCTCAGCAGATCCTCGTCTTCGGGATCCCTCGTCCCTCCAGGGAAGGATATCTCTCCCTTGTGGTGGGTCACCGTCTCGGTCCTCTTTATGAAGAGGACATGAGGGGATCGGGCCTCATAGAAGAGGGGGACGAGGACCGCCGCCCTCACCAGCCCCCCTCTTTCCTTCACTTTTTTGGGGGAGCGTCCCTCCAAGACTTTCCTGATCCTCTGTTTCAGCTCCTCCATGAAGGCAATTATACCACCTCTATTTCTTTCAACTCCTCTGGTGCAGGGGTGAGTTTTTTGACCCCTGAAGCGGTGACGAGGTAGGTGTTCTCTATCCCTACTGCCCCTTCGCCCATAAAGACCATTTTCGGCTCCAGGGCGAAGGTCATTCCTTCCTCTAAGGGGTAATCGTGGCCTTCGGCGATGAAGGGCGGCTCGTTCAGTTCCAGGCCGATCCCGTGGCCGATGAAGCTCGTCTTATACCTCTTGGGGCCCATAAAGACCTCCTCGTAGCCGAGCCTTCTTGCTACCTTCCACCCCTTCTCAAAGAGCTCCTGACACGAGACCCCTGGCTTGGCCATGGTGATCACCTCTTCCTCTATCTCCTTTGCCGCCTTAAAGGCATCCCTGAACTTTTGGGGTAAGGGTCCTAAGGAGAAACACCTCGTCTCATCGACGAGGTAACCGAAATAACATGTCCCGAAGTCGATCAGGATCGGCTCGTGGGGCCCTATCACCTTGGGGCTTGCCCCAACGGGGTATGCCGGTGAGGGGCCGGCCCCTCCCATGGGGGCGTCAATGCGGCTCAGGATCCCTCCGGTATAGCCGCTTAAGATATGCCAGCTATGGGCCTCGGCCCCGAAGCCCCTCATCCGCAGGTATTCCTGATGTCCCAGGGACATGGCCAAGGAGATCATCTTCCCCGCCACTTCCAGCTCGCTCATCCCCTCCTTGATAAGCTCCGGGACCCGATCGTAGACGGCCTTACCGATCTCCCCGGCCTTCTCCATCAGGGAGGCCTCCCAAGGGGACTTGATCTTCCTTACATCGAGGATAAGAGGGGAAAGGTCTACAAACTCCACTCCTCCTAAGGCCACTTCCAGCTTTCTGTAGAGGCGGACGGGAAGCAGGTCGAGCTCGAGGCCAATTCTTGAGGGGATCCCTCCGAGTTGATCTCGTATGATGGGGCCAATCTCCCCGAGGGAACGGAAGGGAAGCACCTTTTCCAAGGGCGTTTCTTCCTCGGCCCGCGGCAGGAACCTTCTTATCAAGAGGAACTCCTCTTTGAGGGAGAGAAAGAGGACTCCCTCCTGCATGGTCCCGGTAAAGTAAAAGAGATCGACGTTTTGTAAGATCAGCGCCCCTTCTACGTCGTTCTCCTCCATTCTCTTACGGAGCCTTTCTATCCTCCTCCTTATCTCTTCTTGCGGGACCTTCGGGCTCATCTTTTTGCTCCTTTTCTCCGATAAGATTTTAAAAGGGATGCGGGAGAAAAATATCTTGTTCTCTTTTCGTTGACAAGGTGTGTTTCTGATGATAACCTTGAAGATGGCTTTTTTGTTTGTTTTTTTTGGATGAAAGAGGAGTGAAGGACCCGATAGACGAGGAGAAAAAGAGACACGTCACCTTAGGGGTTTCCGACTTCCCCGCCACTCAGTTCTTTATTCACCTTTCCCGGGGGACCCGCTATTTCAGGGACAAGGAGTTTGAGAAGGCGATCACCGAATGGGAGGCGGCCACACGTCTACGTCCCGAGCTCGTTCGCCTGAAGAAGATACCGGGCAGTATCCTCTTCAAGGGTGACCTGGGGCAGGTGCCCCTCCTGGGATTTCTCTATGCCGTCTACTCCAACGGCCAGACAGGCATAGCCATAGTCAGGAACGAGTTTGCCTTCAAGGAGGTCTTCTTCAAGGAGGGCTGGATCGTCTTCGCCAGGACGACCAAATCGGAGGAGAGGATAGGGAACTTCCTCCTCCGTCGGGAGGTGATATCCGAGGAAGCATTGGAGCGCTTCGCCTTTCAGGCAAAGAAGGAGGGGAAGAAGCTGGGGTTCTTCCTGGTCGAGAAGGGCTTTCTCTCCGAAAGGGAGCTTCAGGAGATCCTGGAGTTTCAAGTAAAGGAGATCCTCTGTGACCTCTTTACCTGGCGGGAGGGGGAGTTCTTCTTCGCAGAGAAGGAGGTGGGAGATGAGGACGTGATCGTCAGTTACACCCCCCTCGATATCGCCCTTATGGCCGCCCGCCGGGCCCTCGATTTCTCCACCTTCCGCAAGATGGTGCCCCATAACCGGGTGATCTTTCGCATCTCCCCCCACATAGAGAGGGATAAAGAGAAGGTGATGGAGAAGCTCGACGCCAACGAAAAGTTCATCTTCTCCCTCATAGACGGTACCAGGAACATAGATCAGCTCATCCGCTTCAGCGGTAACGATGAGATATCCGTGATAAATATCCTCTACCGCCTCGTCACGATGGGGCTGATCACTAAGTCGAAGGACATCGGCGTTTACGAAGATCAGGCTTACAAAGAGATCAGCGGGTTCCTCTCCACCT
>CAYRAR010000050.1:0-12197 GCA_964422255.1 uncultured Thermodesulfobacteriota bacterium
AAGGGGTTCATCAAGGCCCTTCGATACTTTCCCTGGCACATCCTGGTGGGATACGAGATCAAGGAGAAGGACGGTGAGGTGATCATCTCCGTTCCCCACTGCCCTACCCAGGAGGCCCGGCTAAGGAGGGGGCTGGGGGAGTTCGCCTGCAAGGAGATGCATCGCAGGGAGTTCGAGAGCTTTGCCCGCGTGGTGGATGACCGTATACAGGTGGAATGCCTCTTCGCCCCTCCTGATCCTCACCCTGAAGGGCTCTTCTGCAAGTGGAGGTTCACCCTAAGGGAGGGTCCCTGAGGCCTTATCTTCCCTGATGAGGGACCTCATCCCCTCTATCCCTACATCTATGGCGTTTATCTCCACCCTCCTCACCTCTCCCTCGTCTATCCGTTCCCCCTTTTCCCTTTCCACCAGTACTACCGTCACACATCCGCCCCTCAGTCCCAGGGCACTGCAGATGGTCAGCAGGGTGGCCGCCTCCATCTCGCAATTGAGGACGTTAAGCCTCTTCCACTCCTCCACCGCCCCCCTGAACTTCCTTATCACATATCCCCCGTAGGAGTCATAGCGCTCCTGTCCCGCATAGAAGCTCGCCAAGGTGGCCGTTATGCCTACGTGGAAGGAGAATCCCCCCTTCTCGCTCACCTTTCTTGCTCCTTCGACCAGGGCATCAAGCACCGAGAAGTGGGCCACTGCGGGATATTCTGGAGGGGCGTAATGGTCCGATGTCCCGTCCAAGCGGAGTGCCCCGGTGGTGATGACCACATCGCCTGTCCTTATACCTGGCCTGATCGCCCCGGAAGTCCCTATCCTGATGAAAGTCCTCACTCCCAGCTTCGCCAGCTCTTCCACGGCGATGGATGCCGAAGGCCCACCTATCCCCGTGGAGGTGACCAGGACCCGCTCTCCTTCCATCTCCCCCAGCCACGTCCTGAACTCCCTCCTCGAGGCGAGCTCCTTTGCGCCTGGATCAAAACGCTTGGCGATCACCGGCACCCTCTCCGGGGCCCCGGGCAGAAAGGCATAGCGAGCTCCTTCGATCATCTCCGCGTTCAGGGCCAGGTGGTACATCCTCTCAGAATCCATCCTCAGAGCCCCAGCTCTTCCTTTATCCCCTTCATCGCCTCAAGGCAGAGGGTTATGAAACGTTCAAGGGGGATCCCCAGCTCCTCGCAGCTCCTTATCTGCTCCCTGTTCGCCCCCCGGGCGAAGCTCTTCTCCTTGAAGCGATTGAGCACGAAGCGGGTATCCACCGCCTCGATCCTCCTCTCGGGGTGCATCAGGGTCGCTGCCACGATCAATCCCGTGAGGGGGTCAACGGCGTAGAGGGCCTTGGCCATCCTGGTGCGGCGTTCGGCGTGTCTTGCATGGGCTTTTATCGCCTCGATGATCTCCTCCGAGACCTTTCCTTGGAGCATCTCAGCCGTCACCAGGCCGTGCCTCTGGGGGTCGTCTTTGGTGGACTCGTAATCCAGGTCATGGAGCAGCCCTGAAAGCCCCCAGATCTCCTCATCCTCCCCCAGCTCCCTCGCCAGCCTTCTCATGCATGCCTCGGCAGCGAGCATGTGCTTTACGAGGTTCTTCGTCTTCACCTCCTCCTTTACAAGCCTTAAGGCCTCATCCCTCTCCATCGGCTCTTCCCCCTTTTTTGCCTCTCCATAATACAACCCTTCGGGGAGGTCAAGCCTTTGTTGCCCTTTTCCCCAACTTCCCTTACACTTTTCCCTGATGAGGGTTAGGGAGAGGCTTCAGGAAGCGATATCACGGGTTTCGGAGATCGTCCGGGGGAAAGATGAGGTGATAAGGCTCTCCTTCTGCTGCCTTCTGGCCAGGGGACACCTCCTGCTCGAGGACCTGCCCGGAACTGGCAAGACCACGTTGGCAATGGCGATGGCCAGGGTGATGGGCTGTTCCTTCGCCCGCATTCAGTTCACCAGCGACCTCCTCCCAGCCGATGTCCTGGGCACCCTCATTTATCACCCTGCCGAAGGGCGGTTCGTCTTCCGCCGGGGGCCCATCTTCCACCACCTGATCCTGGCCGATGAGATAAACAGGGCCTCCCCCAAGGCCCAGAGCGCCCTGCTCGAGGCGATGGGGGAAGGACAGGTGAGCGTGGAGGGGGTGATCGAGCCCCTACCCCGGCCCTTTTTCGTGATCGCCACCCAGAACCCTCACGAGTTCTACGGTACCTTCCCTCTGCCGGAATCCCAGCTGGATCGGTTCACCATGAGCCTCGAGATGGGATACCCCCCGAGAGATGTGGAGAAGGAGATCTTGGAGAAGGACGTCCAGGAAGAGCTCAAGGAGATGGAGGCCGTCCTTGAGTCCCAAGAGATCCTCGAGATGCAGCGGGACGCCCATCGCGTCTTCCTCCACGAGGACATCAACGAATACGTGATGAAGCTCACCGAGAAGACCCGCGCCTCCCGGGAGCTTCGTTATGGGGTATCCACCAGGGCAGCTCAGGCCATCGTGGCCTGTGCCAAGGCGTGGGCCTTCATCGAGGGGAGGGATTATGTGATTCCGGAGGATGTCGGTAGGGTCTTCGTCCCCGTGGTGATCCATCGCCTCGGCTTCCGGCAGGAGATGGAGAGGTGCTCAAGGGAGGCCTTCCTCAAGGAGATGCTGAAGGGAATCCCCTTCCCGGAGTGATGGGATGGTCCGTTATCGGGTGAAGGTCACAAAGGCCGGCACCATCTATGTTGCCCTCACCCTGGTGCTGGGGGTGGCCGCAGTTAACACCGGATCAAGCCTCCTCTATCTCATCCTCTCGGTGATGCTCTCCGCCATGGCCCTCTCAGGGCTTAGCTCCCTCGTCAACCTCCTCGGCATAGAGGTGAGGGCGAGGCCTGCGGGGGAGGTCTTTGCCGGGATGAAGGCCCCCTTCCTGATGGAGATAGAGAACAGGAAACCCTTCCCCGCCTTCCTCATCGCCATCGAAAGCGGAGAGGGGAAGGCTACCGTCCCCTATCTCCCCCCTTGGGGGCGCTCCCAGGTCTTCCTGCCCCTCCTTTTTCACCGGCGAGGGTGGCAGAGGGTTCCTCCGCTTAGGATCGTTTCTTCCCATCCCTTTGGCCTCTTCTGGAGGGGGTTCTGGAAGAGGGCGGGGGATCGCTTCCTCGTCTACCCTCACCCCATCCCCGCCCCTGAACCCCTTCCCTCATCGTATCTGAAGGGAGAGAGGAGAGGAGGGGAGAGGAGGAGATCGGAAGGGGATTTCTTCGGGGTCAGGCCCTTTTTCCCAGGGGATTCCTTTCGGCTCGTTCACTGGCAGGCCACGGCCAGGGTCGCCCGTTTCATGGTGAAGGAGTACAGGGAGGAGGAGAGGGGATCTTTCCTCCTCCGTCTTGAAGAGGGGTTAGACCTTGAGGATGCCCTGGGAAGGTTGACCTTTCTCGCCTCGAGGCTCCTGCAGAAGGGATATGCGGTGGGGGTAAAGCTTCCCCATCTCTTCATCCCCCCTTCGTGGGGAGAGGGACAGAGGAGGAGGATTCTGGAGGCCTTGGCCCTCTATGAGTAGGCCCTTCCTGTACCTGACGTTCCTCTCCGCCCTCCTCCTGAGCCGGGACCTGATCGGGAGGGGCTGGGTCCTCCTTTGCCTTCTGGCTGTCTTTTACAACTTTCTCGAGTGGAGGGGAAGGGCACGTCCCCTGCCGTCAGGACCTCTGACCGCCCTTTCCCTTCTCGCCATCGGGTATGGCCTGCTGGGGGTATTGAGGGGCGGAGACGCGGAGGCTTTTCTTGCCCCGCTTCTGGCCCTCTCGGCGGTCAGGTTTCTCGGTCCCTGCAGGGTCAGAGAGATGTGGCAGATATACGCCCTCTCCTTCCTCATCCTCTGCGGTGTCTCGGTGGTGAAGCTCTCCCTGGAGTTCGGGGCGGCTCTGGGCGCCTTTACCCTCTTTGCCGTCTGTGGGCTGATCCTCCTCAACTGGGAGAGAGAAGGGGCGAGGGGGCCGCTTGGAAAGGTGCTCCCTTATTCCCTGGGGCTCGGTGGCGGGGTCCTCCTCCTTGCGGTCCTCTTCTTCGTCTTCCTCCCCCGTTCGCCGTTTGCGTTTATCACCGTTCCCTTTTTGGGGGAAGGGAGGGCGAGGGCCGGATTCTCCGAGGTGATCTCCCTGGGGGATGTGGGGCAGGTCATCGAGGACAGGAGGGTGGCCTTCAGGGCTGTCCTCCCCGAAGGTCCTCTCCCCGGGCCCCTTTACTGGCGAGGAGCGGTCTACACCACATATCGGAAGGGGAAATGGATTCGGGAGGGGGGATCGCCCCCAGGGCCTCACCCCCTTCCTGCTGAGGGCATAGAGCAGACGATCCTCCTTGAGCCCTATGAGGGGGATCTCCTCTTCGGCCTCGACTGCCCCCGTCTCATGGAGGTCATCGCCCCAAGGGAAAGCGGGATAAGGGTCCTTCCGGGATGGACGTTTCGAATCCGCCCCTCATCGGGTATGAGGGTAAAATACCGGGTCCTCTCCCTTCCTTCACCTCCCCGGGATCCCCCCGGAGAGGAGTGTCTCCAGGTCCCCAGCTCCTTAAAGTCTCGGCTCCAAAGGATCACCCTGGAGGTGATAGGGGAGAGGGATAAGGGGGACGCCCTTGAGATCGCCCAACGTCTCTCCTCTTTCCTCAACTCTCCCCCTTTCAGGTATGCCCTGAACGTCCCCCCTCCCGGTGATCGAGATCCGGTCATCCACTTCCTCCTGAGCAGTCACCGGGGGTGGTGCGAGCACTTTGCCTCAGCCCTCGCCTTACTGCTGAGAAGCGTCGGAATACCTTCCCGCGTGGTGGGGGGCTATCGGGGAGGCGAGTGGAACGGCCTCGGACACTACTACATGGTGAGGCAGAAGGATGCCCATACCTGGGTGGAGGTATGGTGCAGGGACAGGTGGGTGAGGGTGGACCCCACCCCATCGGCCCATCGGGAAAGGGCCTCCCTCCCCTTGGGGAGATTTGTGGATTACCTGAGGCTTCGATGGTACCTGTATGTGATAAACTATGATTTCGCCGCCCAGCGGAGGTTCTTTCATGGGATAAGGGATGAAGTCCTCCATCTCTCCTGGAGGATGCCGCATCTGCCTCCTGTGAGGGTGGGGAGGGTGGGGATCTGTCTCCTGTTAGGGATACTGGGTTCCCTTCTCCTCTTGAGGTTAAGGAGGAGGCTTACCCATTATGAGGAGCTCAAGCGGATACTGGTCAAGAGGTGGGGGCTTGAACTTGAGCCCTGGCAGGGGGGAAAGGAGCTTTTGCGTCTCTGCACCCAGAGGGATCAGGAGGTGGGGAGGCTGGTTGAGGATTTTATCAGCGTATGGTATCGAACCCGGTACGGGAGAATGGGGATGATGAAGGAAGAGCGGGCGCACCTTGAGCGTCTGCTGAGGGAGATCGCCAGGATCGTAAAAAGATCAGGGAAAGGAGGGAAAGATGTCAAAGGGAGCTAAGGCCTTGGAGATGGCCAGAAGGCAGGTTGACGCTGTGGCAAAGTACCTCGATGTGGATCCCGGAATCCTCGAGAAGATAAAGAGCACGAGGAGGGAACTCACCGTCAACTTCCCGGTGAAGATGGACGACGGCACGGTGAAGATATTCACCGGATACAGGGTCCAGCACAACGACACCAGGGGACCCTTCAAGGGAGGGATCCGCTATCATCCGGACGTGGACCTCGACGAGGTGAGGGCCCTGGCGATGTGGATGACCTGGAAGTCAGCGGTGGTAAACATCCCCTTTGGGGGGGCAAAGGGGGGTGTCCGCTGCAACCCGAAGGAGATGAGCCTCGGGGAGATAGAAAGGCTCACCCGGCGTTTCACCTGGGAGATCTCCGTGCTGATAGGACCTGATGTGGATATCCCGGCCCCTGATGTCTACACCAATCCCCAAGTGATGGCCTGGATCATGGATACCTACTCCATATTCAAGGGCCACGCCGTTCCCGGGGTGGTCACGGGCAAGCCCTTAGAGCTGGGCGGCTCGGTGGGCAGGTATGAGGCGACGGGTAAGGGGGTGGTGATAGCCACGCTAAAGGCCTGTGAATACCTCGGGATTTCTGCAGAAGGGGCGACCGTGGCGATCCAGGGGTGCGGAAACGTGGGAAGTGTGGCGGCACAGTATTTTGCCAAGGCAGGGGCAAAGGTGATCGCCATAAGCGACTCCAAGGGTGGCCTGTACAACGCGAAGGGCTTGGATCTTAAGGCCACCCTCGATTGTAAGAAGCGCTACGCCTGCCTCCTCCATGAGGAGGTCCCGGGGGCGGAGCCGATAACCAATGAGGAGCTCCTGGGGCTCAAATGCGATATCCTGGTCCCTGCTGCCCTCGGGGGCGTGATCACGGAGGAGAACGCGGAGAGGATAAGGGCGAGGATCCTGGCAGAGGGGGCAAACGGTCCTACTACCCCTGAGGCCGATCAGATCCTTCATGAGAAGGGGGTCTTCGTCATCCCTGATATCCTGGCCAATGCAGGAGGGGTCATAGTCTCCTACTTTGAATGGGTGCAGAACCTCCAGGAGCTCCTCTGGAGCGAAGAGGAGGTATCGAGCCGTCTTCAGGGGATAATGGAGAGGAGCTTCGATGAGGTGGTGACCATCTATGAGGAGAAGAAGGTCCCCATGAGGACCGCTGCCTACATCCTGGGAGTGGGCAGGGTGGTGAAGGCCCACAAGCTAAGGGGCATTTATCCGTAACCTACCTCACCACCCAGTGTCCCGGGATCCAACGGCCGCAGGGCCCCCAGTGGCCCGGGACCCAGACAGCGTAATGGGGTTTGCAGCACCGCGGAGGGGGACAGCAGGGCCGCTCCGGGCGCACAAAGACCGTCGTGTGGCAGGCGGCCAAGGTGAAAAGCAAAATCACAACACCCATCATCTTAAGGAGAGACCTCATCCTTTTCCCTCCAGGTTTTTTTCCTTTAGACACAGCAGGGGAGTTGAAGGTTGAAAAGTATTGTAATCTTCTAAACGGTGTGGTAGAGTTTCCCCTGAAGTTCTTTTCAAGTTTTTGGGACGAAAATTATGTATTTTACCGAGAGAAAAAAAGAAGCGGGGGTTGTGAGATGAAGGGTATGGGCTTGATGGGAAAGTCGATGCTTTTTCTGCTTGTGCCGCTCATCGTCTTTCTGGCCATCGGGGCCGTTTTTTTCATAAAACAGCTCGATTCTCTGAGCAAGATCCTCATCGAGGAGGGGACCGTCACGGTAACGCGGATGGCCGAGCAACAGATCGCCCAGCACGCCCGCGCAGTGGCCGCCCAGGTCAGGCTTTACCTCATGACCCATCCGGAGCTGAAGAAGGAGAAATTCAACACGGATCCTGATTTCAAGAAGATCGCTGTCCAGAAGGTCGGATTGACGGGATACTCGGCCTTATACGAGTTGCCCGACAAGAATGGAATCTGGCGCACATGGGCTCACGCCAACCCCAAGATCATCGGGATAGATATGAGGGACGTGAAGAAGGCCCTCGGCGAGAACTTCCCTGCCTTTTGGAAGGTCTTCACCGGGGTGAAGGGAGGGAAGGAATCGAGGGGATACTACAAGTGGCGCGATGCCGATGGGAGGCTCAGGGACAAGTTTATGGTATGCACCCCTGTAAAGGGGACCCGTTTTATTGTGGCGAGCACCACCTATCTCGATGAGTTCACGCGGCCAATGAAGAAGCTGGAGGAGCGTTCCCACCAACTGGCCCAGAGAACGCGCAACATCATCATCGCCCTGCAGGTGGCCACCATCGCCCTTATCGGCCTCATTGTCTTCTTCTACGTCCGGAGCCTGATCGCCCGGATAGCCCACCTCTCCGAGGTCGCTGACCGGATCAGCGTAGGCGAACTCGATATAGAGATAGACGTCCGCTCGAAGGACGAGCTGGGAGTGCTGGCCCAATCGATCGCCCGCATGCAGAGGAGCATCCGTCTGGCCATCGAGAGGTTGAGGCGCCGGAGGTAAGGGAACTTCGGTCCGCCTTTACCCAAGTCCAGGTTTCAAGGTAAAATTTCTTGAGAATGGTCGTTCATCCGCGGAAATATGACGTGATCGTGGTGGGGGGAGGGCACGCGGGGTGCGAGGCTGCCCTGGCGGCGGCGAGACTCGGGTGCGAGACCCTCCTGCTCACCATAAACGTGGATACCATCGGGCTCATGTCCTGTAACCCCGCCGTGGGGGGCCTGGCCAAGGGACAGCTGGTCAGGGAAATAGACGCCCTGGGCGGGGAGATGGCCAAATGTACCGATGCCACCGCCATCCAGTACCGGCGGCTCAATACCCGTAAGGGGCCAGCGGTCCAGTCCACCCGCGCCCAGACCGACAGGCAGGCCTACCGCCTGCGGATGAAGCAGACAGTGGAGTCGCAGCCTCGCCTCTACGTGAAACAGGGGCTGGTGGAGAGGGTCCTGGCAAAGGATGGAAGGGTTCAAGGGGTGGTCACCAACATCCAGGAGGTCTTCTACTCGAAGGCGGTGGTCCTCGCCCCCGGGACCTTCCTGAACGGCTTGATCCACATAGGCCTTACCCGCTTTCCTGCCGGGAGGATGGGGGAACTGCCTGCAGAGGGCCTCTCCGATTCCCTGAGGGAGCTGGGGTTTGAAGTGGGGAGGCTCAAGACCGGGACCACGCCCCGTCTCGATGGGAAGACGATAGATTTCTCGCGCCTTCAGCGCCAGGAGAGCGATCCTGAGGCAAGACCCTTCTCCCACTCCACCCCCGGCCCCCCCTCGAAGCTCCTCCCTTGTTACATCACCTACACCAACCCCAGGACCCATGAGGTGATAAGGAGCGGACTCGATCGCTCCCCCCTCTACACCGGGGTGATCGTGGGAACAGGGGTCCGCTACTGTCCCTCAGTGGAGGACAAGGTGATGAAGTTCCCGGAGAAGGAGCGCCACCAGGTGTTCCTGGAGCCCGAGGGGCTTCACACCCACGAGTACTATCCCAACGGCCTGGCCACGAGCCTCCCCATAGACATCCAGATAAAGATGCTGAGAACCATCGAGGGGCTGGAGCGGGTGGAGATCATGCGCCCCGGCTATGCCATCGAGTACGACTTCGTGAACCCCCAGCAACTGAAGCCCACCCTGGAGACCCAGCTCATCGAGGGGCTCTACCTGGCAGGGCAGATAAACGGCACTTCCGGCTATGAGGAGGCCGCTGCCCAAGGGATCATCGCGGGGATAAACGCCGCCCTGAAGATCCTGGGGCGCGAGCCTTTTACGCTCGATCGCTCCGAGGCCTATATAGGGGTGCTCATCGACGACCTGGTCACCAAGGGAACCAACGAGCCCTACCGGATGTTCACCTCCAGGGCCGAATACAGGCTCCTTCTCCGGGAGGACAACGCCGACCTGAGGCTGATGGAGAAGGGTTACAGGCTCGGCTTAGTGGACGAGGAGACCTACGGGAGGATGCTGAAGAAGCGGGAGATGATCTCAAGGGAGATAGAGAGGCTCGGCGAGATAAAGCTCAGGCCCACTCCTGGGGTGAACGATAAGCTCCGCTCCCTGGGCACTGCCCCCATCAGGAGCCCCATCACCCTCGAGGACCTCCTCCGCAGGCCAGAGGTCCGTTACGAGGACCTCAAGGTCTTTGACCCCGCACCCAATAACCTCCCCTCTGAGGTGGTGGAGCAGATAGAGATAGAGGTGAAGTACGCCGGCTACATCAAGAAGCAGGAGGAACTGGTGGAGAAGTTCAGGAGGATGGAGAGGATAAGGATCCCTGAGGGGATGGACTATGACCTCCCGGGCCTCTCCCGGGAAATAAAGGAGAAGCTCTCCAGGATCCGTCCCACCACCCTGGGGCAGGCGAGCCGTATCTCGGGGGTGACCCCTGCCGCCATCTCCATCCTGATGGTACAGCTCAAGAGGATGGGGGCGATATAAATGGACCTCCCTGCCATATATTACGAGAGGGTGGCCGAGGAGGCCCGTCGGTGGGGTGCTGATCTCTTCGGGGTGGCAGACCTGAGGGGGAGGAAGTGGAAGATCTTGGATCTCCCCCCGAACATCACCGAGGAGCTTCCCTTTGGCATCTCCATGGCGATAAAGCTCTCGGATGCGGTCATTGAGGAGATCGAGGATCATCCCACCCTTTTTTACTTTCACCATTACCGTCAGGCCAACTACATCCTCGACCAGATAGCCTTCAGGGTCGCCTTGGCGATAGAGCGGATGGGGGGGAGGGCCCTTCCCATCGCCGCCTCCCAGATCGTGGACTGGGAAAGGCAGCAGGCCCACTTCAGCCACAAGGACCTGGCCCAGGCCGCAGGGCTCGGCTGGAGAGGGAGGAACAACCTGCTGGTGACCCCCCAGTACGGTGCGAGGGTGAGGCTGGTGAGCGTGCTCACCGACCTTCCCTTAAAGACCGATAAGCCCTACCGCGGCCCGGGATGCGGGGACTGTCGGCGCTGCATCCCGGTATGTCCTGTGGGGGCGATAAAGGAGAGGGTGGAGGACTTCGATCACCGCAAGTGCTTCGAGAAGCTGAAGGAGTTCAGGAAGAAATACAACATCGGGCAGTACATCTGCGGGATCTGTGTAAAGGCCTGCTACCCCCAGAAAGAGGAGGAAGTTGGCGAGATGTAGGCTCCTGGAAGAGGGCTTCCCTCAGGGGAGCTGTACCACCTACACCTCATCGGGGAAAGGGCCTGCCTGCGAGGTCACCCTCCGCTTCAGGGACGGGGTCCCCGAGAGGCTCATCGTGAGCGCCCACCTTTCTCGTCCAGAACATTACTTCTCCATATATCAGTCTGGCTGCAACCTGAGCTGCCTCAAGTGCCACTCATGGCAGTTCACCCAGTACGCCGATGGCCGCTGGTTCTCTCCCCAGCAGGTCGTCTCGATGGCGGCGGAGTATGCTGAGGAGGTGACCGTCTGGGAACCCCGATCCAGAGCCACTTCCTTCCATGCCCTTGACCTCTGCCGGGGCTGCGGGACGTGTGTCCAGGTCACGGCCTCCCCCGGATTCAGATCCGCCCTCACCCTCCGGCCCACAGGGAGGCGCTCTCCGCTCTGCCCAGGGAGGATTTCCCCCGAGCAGATCCTCCTTTCGCCCCAGGGGCTGGGGCCGGCCCGAAACATCATCGCCTTCACCGGTGGCGACCTCATGTGCCAGCCCGATTTCTACCTCCGCTCGACCGAAGGGATAAAGGCCCTGGGGAAGGGACTCTGGGTGCTCCTTGAGACCAACGGCTATGGCCTCACCCCCAGAAACCTCGATCTCTACCGGGAGGCCGGGGTCGATGCCTTCTGGCTCGACATAAAGGCCTATGATCCTGAGGTTCACAAGAGGCTTACGGGGGTGGAGAACCGCTGGATCCTCCGGTTGCCTGAGGAGATCCGGGCAAGGGGATTCACCCTCGAGGTGCTCACCCTCTATATCCCCGGCTGGGTGGAGGTGGATCAGATAGAGAGGATAGCCCGCCTCCTTTCAGCGGTCGATCCTTCTATACCCTTTACGATCCTCGCCTTCTTTCCCCAGTACAGGATGAGGGATGTACCTCCTCCCAGCCTCGATCAGATGCTCTCGGCCTATGAGGCGGTTAAGGCTGTGGGCCTCAAGGAGGTCAGGCTGGGAAACCCAGGGGTGTTCCTGAAGGGGGAGGGGGACTGGGAAAGACTTCTTGAAAGGGCCCCTGAGGCGATCTGATTTTAAAAATAACTTGACAATTCGAGGCATATTTCTATAATTGAAACGAGTATTGGAATTGAGGAGGATCTCAGCGGGGTGAGGGAGCTCGATTACAGAGAGATCTTCAAGGGACTGAACGAGCAGGGGGTGGATTATCTGGTGGCAGGGGGACTTGCTGTCAACCTTCACGGTGTTCCTCGGATGACCTATGACATAGACCTTATAATCTCCCTGGAATCGAGCAATGTCCGCAAGCTGCTCGATAAGCTGAAGGAATGGGGTTACAGGCCCAAGGTTCCTGTGGATCCCATGGCCGTGGTTGATGAGACCACGAGGGCCATATGGTCAAGGGAGAAGGGGATGAAGGCACTCACCTTTCACAACGACAAAGCCCCCATAAGTGAAATAGATATCCTCTTTGATCTCCCCCTCCCCTATGGGGAACTGAGGCAGCGGTCGGTGGCTGTGGACCTTGAAGGGGTGAGGGTTCCCGTAGTCTCCATCGGGGATCTGATCGAGCTCAAACGGGCCTCGGGCAGGGAACAGGACGCAGCCGACATAAGGTACCTTGAAGCCGTGCTGAAAAGCGATGGGGAA
>CAYRAR010000051.1:0-12187 GCA_964422255.1 uncultured Thermodesulfobacteriota bacterium
CATGGAGCAGATAGGCCCCGAGGAGGCCATAGAGACCCTCCTTTCTGATCCTTGGGCTTGACAAAGGTTGGAGGCTAATTTATTGTAAAATTTTTGAAAGTAAGGCAAACAAGGAGAGGTTGTGTTTGAATCTTTAAGCGAAAAGTTCGAGAAGATCTTTCGTAAACTCCGCGGAAGGGGGATACTGACCGAATCCGACCTGAAGGTGGCCTTGAAGGAGGTGAAGCTTGCCCTCCTTGAGGCCGATGTCCACTACAAGGTGGCGAAGGAGTTCATCAAGGGAATCGAGGAGCGGGCCCTGGGGAAGGAGGTGTTGCGGAGCCTCACCCCTGCTCAGCAGGTCATGAAGATCGTCCACGAGGAGATGACCAGGATCCTGGGAGGAGATTCCCCTGCGACTCTCGACCTCTCCGGACCTCGGCCAATGGCCCTCATGCTCGTCGGGCTTCAGGGATCAGGGAAGACCACGACAGCGGCCAAACTCGCCCTCCACCTTCGGAGGAGGGGGCGGCGACCTTATCTGGTCCCCGTGGACCCCTATCGGCCTGCTGCAGCAGAGCAGCTCCGCAGGCTTGCCGCCTCAATAGAGGTGGACTGCTATCTGCCCCAAGAGGGAGAGGCATCCCAGGAGATCGTCCAGAACGCTAAGGCCCTGGCCCAAAAAGCAGGGTTCGATGTGATGATCTTCGATACTGCAGGACGCCTCCACATCGACGAAGGGCTGATGAGGGAGCTCGTGGAGATAAAGGAAATGCTGCATCCCAGAGAGGTCCTCCTTGTGGCCGATGCCATGACAGGGCAGGACGCCGTTAACTTGGCCAAGGGCTTCAACGACTCCTTGGGGATCACCGGGGTGATCCTCACGAAGATGGAGGGGGACGCTCGGGCAGGGGCGGCCCTTTCCATCCTCCAGGTGACTGGACGTCCCATAAAGTTCATCGGGACAGGAGAGAGGCTGGAGGCCTTGGAGGTCTTCCATCCCTCAAGGATTGCCTCCCGTATCCTGGGGATGGGAGATCTGATGACCTTGATTGAGAGGGCAGAGGCCGCGTACAGGGAGGAAGAAGAGGTAAAGGCCCCCCGGTATGAGGAGTTCACCCTGGAGGATTTCCGTAAGCACTTGAGATACCTCCGCAAGATGGGCTCCTTGGAGGAGTTCCTGAAGATGATCCCCGGTCTCGGGCGTTTAAGGGGGGCGGTCTCTCTCTCGCTGTCAGAGAGGGAGATCATACATATGGAGGCGATCATAAATTCTATGACCAAGGATGAGAGGAGGAGGCCTTCGATCATAAACGGGAGTCGTCGGCGTCGCATAGCTCGGGGTAGCGGCACCTCGGTCCAGGAGGTAAATCGCCTTCTGCGGCAGTACGAGATGACGAAGAAGCTCTTGAGGCAGCTTCAGAGAGGAGGGAGGAGGGGTCTTCTGGGGCTTCTCCCCTCGGCATAAATTCCACGAAGGGAGGTGAGAGGAGGAGGATGGCGGTGAAGATCAGACTGGCACGCTTTGGGTCGAAGAAGAGGCCGTTCTATCGCATAGTGGTCAGCGATTCTCGCTCCCCCAGAGACGGAAGGTTCATCGAGAAGGTGGGGACTTATGATCCGCTTCAGGATCCCCCTGACGTAAAGGTGGACGAGGAACGGTTGAAGTTCTGGCTTGCGAGGGGAGCCCAGTTAACCGAGACGGTGAGGAGCCTTCTAAGGAAGGCGAGGGTTGATGTCCTTTAAGAGATCGAACAAAGTTTAAAGGAGGGGGAATGCCGATGCAGATGAGGGAGTTGATCGAATTCATCGCCAAGGCCCTGGTGGATAATCCCGATGCGGTAAAGGTCACGGAGATCGAAGGCGAGAAGACCTCCGTCATCGAGCTCTCTGTGGCGAAGGAGGATCTGGGGAAGATCATAGGCAAGCAGGGTAGGACAGCCCGCGCTATGAGGACGATACTGAGCGCTGCCTCGACGAAGAACAACAAGCGCGCGGTGTTGGAGATCATCGAATAATAGCGAGGGGCTGTGAGTGAAGACCTTATCCTTATCGGCAAGGTCATCAAGCCCCATGGTGTAAAAGGTGAGCTCAGGATTGAGTACTTCAATCCTGAGGAGTCCTCTTTTTTCTCCAACTACAGAGAGATCCTCTTAAGGGACGAAAGGGGAGTCCTGAGGCCTTTTCGTCTCCTGAAGGTGAGGCCTCACAAACGTTTTCTCCTGGTCAAGCTGGAGGGGTTGAGGAGCCGGGAGGAGGCCTCCAGGTGGAGGGGAGGGGAGGTGCTCGTGAGGCGTGACGAGCTGCCACCCCTTGGGGAGGATGAGTATTATTGGCAGGACATCCTGGGGATGGAGGTCTTCAGCAAGGAGGGGAAATACCTGGGAGAAGTGAAGGAGATCCTGAGGACGGGGAGCAACGATGTCTACGTGGTGCGCAAAGGTCGCAAGGAGATGCTCCTCCCCGCCCTCAAGGAGGTGATCCTGGAGGTGGACTGCAAGGAGGGAAGGATGGTGGTAAACCTGATAGAGGGGCTCACCTGAGATGATATTTGAGGTGATCACCCTCTTTCCCGAATTCTTCCGTTCCCCCCTCGAGGTCAGTCTCCTCGGCAAGGCCCAGCAGAAAGGGCTCATCAGGATCGATCTCATCAACCTCCGGGACTATGGGGAGGGAAGGCATAAGGTCACCGACGATTATCCCTACGGTGGGGGTGGGGGGATGGTGATGAAGCCTGAGCCGATCATAGGGGCGATAAAGGACATACGGTCGAGGGACCCCCGGACCTGGGTGATCCTGCTCACCCCCCAAGGGATCCCCTTCACCCAGCAGGTGGCCAGAAGGCTCAGTTCCTTCGATCATATCGCCCTGATATGTGGGAGGTATGAAGGGGTAGATGAGAGGGTGAGACACTATGTGGACGAGGAACTCTCTATCGGCGATTACGTCCTCAGCGGAGGGGAGGTCCCTGCCCTGGTGATCATCGAGGCCGTCGCCCGTTTGGTGCCCGGGGTCCTGGGAAGGGAAGAGGCGCCCGAGAAGGACTCTTTTGCCGATCATCTCCTGGAGCATCCCCATTACACCCGTCCTCAGCAGTTTGAGGGAAAGGAGGTGCCGGAGATCCTCCTCTCTGGAGATCACGCCAGGGTGAGGCGATGGCGGAAGGAGATGTCGCTTCTTCGGACCTGGATCCGCAGGCCTGAGCTCCTGGACCGCCCCCTTCCCAAGGATGAGGAGCTCTTCCTCAAGAGGCTGCAGGGGCTTGATCCCGAGGGGGTCTCGCGTTAACTGATGGAGTTCGATCACATCGCCATCGCCCTCGTCCACTATCCCGTATATGACCGGGAGGGAAGGGAGGTGGCCACGGCCCTTACCACCATCGACCTTCATGACCTGTCCCGTATTGCCAGGACCTACGGCCTCGGGGCCTTCTTCGTGGTCACCCCACTGAGATCCCAGAGGGAGCTGGGAGAGAGGATGATCAGACACTGGACCGAGGGGAAGGGAAGGGAATATAATCCCACGAGGGGAGAGGCCCTGAAGCTCGTCCGTTTTGCCGATACCCTCGAGGGGGCCATAAGGGCCTGGGGGTCAGAGCGGGGAGGGGTGCCCAGGACGATTGCTACAAGCGCTAAGCGTTGGAGGGGAAGCGTTGGGTATGAGGTAATGGCCGAAAGGCTGCGGGATGAGAGGGCTCCCTTCCTGATCCTGTTCGGCACGGGCTGGGGGCTTAGCGCTCAAGTGATCGAGGGAGCGGATTTTGTACTGGATCCCATCGAGGGAAAGGGGTATAATCATCTCTCCGTCCGTGCAGCAGCGGCGATAATCATAGACAGACTTTTGGGAGGGATGACGAGATGAATCCGGTCGAGATGGTCGAAAAGGAGCACATGCGGATGGACCTCCCATCCTTCCGCCCAGGGGATACGGTAAAGGTCTATTACCGGATAACTGAGGGGGAGAAGGAGCGGGTTCAGGTGTTCCAGGGTGTGGTCATAAGAAAAAGGAAGGGGGGAACCAATGCCACCTTCACGGTGCGCAAGGTCTCATATGGCATAGGGGTGGAGCGCATCTTTCCCCTCCATTCCCCAAACATAGAGAAGATAGAGGTGGTGAGTCGGGGTAGGGTTAGACGGAGCAGGCTCTATTACCTGAGGGAGCGAAAGGGGAAGACGGCGAGGATAAAGGAAAAGCTCTGATATGACCCCCTGCACCAGTTGCCCGATAGGAGAGGCCCTCTGCACCCCAGGAGGGCGAGTTGCAGGGGTCGATGAGGCGGGGCGGGGGCCGCTGGCGGGGCCAGTGGTGGCAGCGGCCGTCATCATAGACCCCCGGAAAATAGAGGGGAGGGTCTGCGACTCCAAGAGGATTCCCCCCAGGAGGAGGGAGGAGCTCTACGAACTCATCCTCTCCAATGCTGCAGGGTGGTCCATAGGGGTGGCCGAGGTCGAGGAGATAGACCGCCTGAATATACTGAGGGCCTCCCTTCTGGCCATGCAACGGGCCGTGGAGGGGCTTTCCCCTTCTCCTTCCTTCATCCTCGTGGATGGCCCCCATAAGGTTCCCTTGAGGGAAGTGAAGCAGCAGCCGGTGATCCACGGCGATGGACTCTGTCCGCTGATCGCCGCGGCCTCCATCATTGCCAAGGTGACGCGGGACAGGATAATGGTCCAATACGATAGGCTCTACCCTCACTACGGCTTTGCGAAGCATAAAGGCTACTCCACTCCCTTTCACCGTGAGGCGATAAGGCGCTACGGCCCCTCTCCCATCCACCGGCGCAGCTTCCACTGGATCTAAGAAGAAAAACGGATGAGCAGGGGAAGGAAGGAGCTCGGCTTTACCGGCGAAGAGTTGGCGGTGAGGTATTTGCGGAGGCGCGGTTACAAGATCCTGGAGAGGAACTACCGCTGCCCCCTCGGTGAGATTGACGCCGTGGCCCTGAAGGACGGATTTCTGGTCTTTGTGGAGATAAAGACGAGGAGGACCTCCCTCTTCGGCCCTCCCCAGGAGGCGGTGAACACGAAAAAGAGGAAGAAGCTCAAAGACCTGGCCTTATATTATCTCTCGCAGAAGGGATTGGGAGAGAGACTGCCTTTGCGCTTCGACGTGGTGGCGGTGGATTTGAGCAAGGGGGAACCTTCGGTGGAGCTTTTCCCCAACGCCTTCGAGACATGACTTAAAAAGAAAAATTTCACAAATAATTTTTTCTCTTGTCACCTTTTTCCTTATGTGCTATAAAATTTACCAGAATTAAACCATTATTCTTACCGAATTGTTACTAAATTTAATTGAAATTCTTTAAAGGAGGGTTCTCATGAAGAAGGTGGAGTTGATAGGCAAGGTGGCTGAGGAGGCTAAGATCCCCAGGGCAGCGGCCGAAAGGGCCATTAACGCTTTTGCCAAGATCGTGACGGAGGCCCTTACGGCCAAGGAGAAGGTGTCCCTGCCTGGCTTTGGTACCTTCATGGTTGCCAAGAGGGCTCAGAGGAAGGGGCGTAATCCCCGTACGGGCAAGGAGATAATGATCCCTGAGGTATATGTGCCGAAATTCAAGGTGGGGAAGAACCTGAAGGAGGCGGTAAAGGCGATAAAATAACCCTTTTAAGGCAGCAGTTCAGAGGGGATGGTCTGGAAGAGGAGGAAATCGCGCAGGCATGTAAGGAGGTTTTTCACCAAGTCCTTTTTGCTGTTGAGGATATAAAGGCGGTGTTTTAAGTGAAAGAGTTCCCCACTTAGGCGCTGGAGGGAAGGGGAAGCGATTTCCTCCTCAAACATCTGTACGATTTTGTCCTTCATCCGCAGGTGGGTATCGTTCAGCAGTAAGGCGCAAGCGGGAAGTAAGGTCTTCAGCCTCTTGAAAAAGGTCCTTATCTCTCCCTGTTCGATCCCTCTGGGAGGGGAGGATTTGATCTCCACGTAGATCAGGTTCCCCTCCCAGAGGGCAGTTACATCGTGATCGCCTCCAGGGGGCATACCTCGAAAGCGCACCCCGTACCAGGCAAGAGAGTCCAGTTCTCGCTTGAAGACCTCGGCGATAAACCACTCCAAGGTGGGGCCGAAGCTGTGTATGGAAGGATTGGAGAGGTGATAGGCCTCCCCTTCCTTTCTCACCACTCCCATCTCTTCCAGGAATCTAAGGTACCTTTTCACCACCTGAAGGGAACAGTACCGGGTGAGGTCCTCGGGCTTGAAGGCCTCGCCCTTGCTGATCATGTCCCGAAGAAAGAGCCGGAAGGAGTAGCGCTTCATCTGCTCGTAGAAGGCCGAGGAGGCCTCCTCTGGGGCTTCAGCGGGCAAGAGGATCTCCTCTTTCGGGTCTCTTCGGTGGATCTGGAGCCCACGAGCCCGAAGGGCCTTCAGTAGCTGGGCCTCATCGTTGGGAACCCTCCTCGAGAGTTCCTCCACTTCACGGCGCAGTTCCTCTATCTGCACCTTTATCTCTCCCATCAAAACCCCCTATGGAGCCCTTCCCTCTGGGCTGCTCTCACGGCGGCCCGGTACTCTTCGGCCGTGATCCTCCTGCTGATCTCTGGAAATTGATAGGCCTTGTAGAGGGGGCGGTACTGGGCCATCACGTTCACATATGAATGGGGGGAAAGCTCACGGGCAATGAAGGCCATCACCTCCTCGGTATCGGCCACCCCGTTGGGCATGACCAGATGCCGGATGAGAAGGCCCCGATAGGCTATCCCCCGCTCGTCCAAAAGGAGGTCGCCCACCTGCCGATGCATCTCCTTGAGGACCTCCTTGACCACCTCCGGATAATCGGGAGCCGAACAGTACCTTTCGCTGTGCTCCGGTCGAAGGAACTTGATATCAGGCATATAGATATCGAAGATCCCATCCAGCAGCTTGATCACCTCCAAGGACTCATACCCACCGCAGTTGTAGACCAGAGGTAACCGCAATCCCCTCTCTATGGCCAGGGGAAGGGCCTCCACGATCTGAGGGACATAGTGGGTGGGGGTGACGAAATTTATGTTGTGACACCCCCTCCTCTGCAGGCTCAGCATGATCGCCGCGAGTTGCTCCACAGATATGACCTCGCCATCCCCCAGGTGGCTTATGTCGTAGTTCTGACAGAAGACACAGCGCAGGTTACAGTGGGTGAGGAAGATGGTCCCCGATCCGTAATAGCCTACCAGCGGAGGCTCTTCCCCGAAATGGGCAAAGGCGCTCGATACCATCAGCTCCGCCCCAGCGCGACAATACCCCCGCTCTCCTTCAAGCCTATTTACCCCGCATTTTCGAGGACATAAATGGCAATTTTTAAGAATTTCCTTGAGATTTTTGATCCTCTCCTCCAGTTTCCCTTCTTCGTAAAGGGAGATGTAAAGGGGAATGCGATTCTCCATCGCTAAAAGGATATAGGAAAGAGGGATCATATGCAAACTTTGAGCTTTTTTCGCCGCTCGTCTGATGATATTATGATGGGGATGATCGGCAAGAGGATATATCACCTCATTCATCTCTGGCAGAGGGAGATCAGGGAAGAGGGACGGAAGCTCGCGTACTTTGACGAGGGGGAGATCGCCTACCTGAAGGGGGAGGTACTCAGGGAGATCAGGGGTTTAAAGGAGGAGAAGGTGGTGGACCTCTTGCGTCTGCGGCGGCTTTACATCCGGCTGGTGGCCATTGAGTTCCTCAGGGGGAGGAGGCGAGATGATGGCCTCTGAAGAGCTCGCCCGGTGGCTGAAGAGGATACCCAAAGTGGACGAGCTCATCGCCTCCGAAGAACTGGCCCCCCTCTTTGCGTCCTATCCCCGGAGGGTCGTCATCGAGGGAATAAGGAGGGGGCTTGAGCGGTTGCGTTCCCTTATAAAGGAGGGGAGGAGGGTGGAGGAGGCTTTTTTCGCTCCCTCCTTTCTTTCTCAGTGGGTTGAAGAGGAGGTACGAAGGATCCTCTCCCCGAGCCTGCGGAAGGTGATAAACGCGACGGGGGTGGTAATACACACCAATCTGGGGCGAGCCCCTCTGCCTGAAGAGGCGATAGGGCGGATAGTCGAGGTGGCCCGGGGATATTCCAACTTGGAGTACGATCTGCAGGAGGGGAGGAGGGGGCTTCGATATGTCCATGTGGAGGAGTTGCTTTTGGAGCTCACCGGAGCAGAGGCGGCGATGGTGGTGAACAACAACGCAGGGGCCGTCCTTCTGGTCCTTAACACCCTGGCTGAAGGCCGGGAGGTGATCGTATCGCGGGGTGAGCTGGTGGAGATCGGCGGGGCCTTCCGCATCCCGGACGTGATGGCGAGGAGCGGTGCCCGCCTTAAGGAGGTAGGTACCACCAACAGGACCCACCCTCGCGATTATGAGGAGGCGATAGGGGAGGAGACGGCCCTGTTGCTGAAGGTCCACACCAGCAATTACCGGATCGTCGGCTTTACCAGCGATGTACCCTTGAGAGAGCTGGTCGAGATCGGGCAGAGGCACGGGATCCCGGTAATGCACGACCTGGGAAGCGGTCTCCTCGTGGACCTCTCTCCCCATGGCCTCAGGGGAGAGCCTACAGCCGCTGAGTCCCTGGCCCAGGGGGCAGATGTGGTCACCTTCTCAGGGGACAAGCTCCTCGGGGGGCCTCAGGCGGGCATCGTCCTGGGGAGAAAGGAGATAGTGGAGAGGGTCAGGAGGAACCCTCTTCTGAGGGCCTTAAGGATAGATAAGCTGACGCTCGCAGCCTTGGAGGCGACCCTCCGCCTTTACCTCGACGAGGGGAAGGCGATGGAGGAGATACCGGTCTTGAGGATGATCTCCCTCCCCTTGCCCCTTCTCAGGAGGAGGGCCCAGAGGCTCAAGCGGCTCATCCTGCGATCCACCCGGGATTTGGAGGTCGAGGTGGTTCGGGATAACTCCCGGGTTGGAGGGGGGGCCTTTCCCGTCCACGAGCTCCCCACCTGGGCCGTGGCGGTGCGGGTGAAAGGGGGAGACGTGGAGGGGCTCGAAGAGGGGCTGCGGAAAGGAGAACCCCCAGTTGTGGCGAGGATCGCCGAGGATCGGGTCCTCCTGGACCTTCGCACCATCGCCGAAGAAGAGCTGCCCATCGTGGCCCAGGCCCTAAGGAAGGCCGTCCAGAACCTTAAGGCATGAAGGAGCTGCGTCTCCTCGTTGACGCCTCAGGCGAGGGGGAGAGGATAGACCGTTATCTGGTCAAGGAGCTTGGCACCTCCCGCTCCCAGATCCAGAGGCTCCTTCGAGAAGGCCGCGTCCTGCTCGATGGGGAGCGGGTGAAGGCGAGCACCAGGCTGAAGAAGGGGGATCTCCTTGAGGTCTCATTGCCCCCTCCCCCCCCATCGAAGGTACTCCCCGAGGATATCCCTCTGGAGGTAATCTACGAGGATGAGGAGGTCCTGGTGATAGATAAGCCTGCAGGGATGGTGGTCCATCCAGCTGGCCGCCGTCTAAGCGGCACGCTGGTAAACGCCCTGCTGTTTCACTTAGGGGATCTACCCCCTGGTGGGATGAGGCCGGGGATCGTCCACCGCCTGGACAAAGGGACCTCGGGCGTGATGGTGGTGGCCAAGAGTGAGATCGCATACAGATCCCTCACCCGACAGTTCAAGGAGAGGGAGGTGGAAAAAGAATATCTGGCACTGGTCTTTGGGGAGACGAAGGATGAGGGGGAGATCTCCTTCCCCATCGGGAGGCATCCCCATTCCAAGAAGGTCTCCGTCAGGACCAGGAGGCCGAAGGAGGCGATAACCCGGTGGCGGGTCAGGGAGCGATTCCGCGGGTTTACCCTCCTTGAAGTAAGGCCCATTACGGGGAGGACCCATCAGATTCGGGTACACCTCAGCGCCTCGGGCCATCCCATAGTGGGGGATCCCCTCTACGGCAGGAAGAAGGTGAGGTCCATAGAGGATCGACTCCTCAGGGAGAAGGTCCAGGGGCTCGGCCGTCAGGCCCTTCATGCCTCAAGGATCCGCTTTCGCCACCCCCTCACCGACAGGCCTATGGAGTTCTCATCGCCCCTTCCTCAGGATATGGAAGAGGTACTGGAGGTGCTCCGTGCCCTTCATTCGGCTGGGTCTCTTCGGTGATCTTCCTCATGGCTTTGGGACCAAGGGGACGGGGATCTCGGAACTTGGCCGATTTGGGCTATCGCGGGAGGAGCTGCTTTCCCTGCATCAGGTCCACGGGGCTCGGGTCTTCGTGGCCAGGGGGTGGCCTGACGATCCCCCAGAGGCCGATGCCGTGGTGACGGACAGGGATATGGCCCTTGCTATCTGGACCGCCGATTGCTTTCCCATCCTCTTCTACGATCCCAAAAGGGAAGTGATAGGGGCCGTCCACGGGGGATGGCGAGGGATACTGGAGGGGATCATCGGGGAGACCTTAAGGGTCATGGTGGAGGAATTTGGCTGCCAAAAAGAGGAGGTCCTCTGCGGCATTGGACCCGGGATCGGGCCTTGCTGCTATGAGGTGGGGGAGGAGGTGGCAGAGGAGTATCGTCGTCGTTTTGGGGAAGGGGTCCTCCAGGAGAGGGAGAGAAGGACCTTCCTTGACCTGAGAGAAAGCATCCGATTAGAATTGAGGAAGGCTGGGATAAGCCCAGAGAGGATTGAGGAGGTATCCCTCTGTACCCATTGTGAGGGGGAGTTGTTCTACTCGCACAGGAGGGGGGAGAAGGGGAGGCTTTTGAACTTCATCGCCCTGGGAGGCAGAAGATGTTCATCCTGAGCAATTTCCTCTTTGCGTTGGCCAAGGTCATCGATATCGGCCTTACCGTCTACATGTGGATCGTCATCATCCGGGCTCTCATATCCTGGGTGAATCCCGATCCCTACAATCCCATCGTCCGCTTCCTCTACAGGAGCACTGAACCGGTGCTCTGGCGGGTGAGGAGATACCTCCCCGTAGGGGGATGGGGGATAGACTTCTCCCCCCTCGTGGTCATCCTCATGATCTACTTCCTCAAGCTCTTCCTGGTGAGGAGTCTCCTGGAGCTCGCCTATAGGGTGGGAGCCGGCGCCTAAGTGAAGGGGTTCAAGCTCAAGGTCAAGCTCCTTCCCGGGAGTTCCCGGGATGAGATCGTTGGATGGGAAGGGGATAGGCTGAAGGTGAAGGTAAGCGCACCCCCTGCCAAGGGGAGGGCAAACAGGGCCCTCCTTGAGCTCCTCTCAAGGGTGCTCTCCCTGCCCCCTTCACGGATCCTCATCCTCCACGGAAGGACATCCAGGGAAAAACTCCTCCTCATCGAGGGGATAGATGGGGGAAGGGTAAAGGAGGCCCTTTCCTCTCACTTGAAGAGCCCCAGCTGACACTCTATGACCTTTATCCCCAACTCGTTGAGAAGCTGCCCCAACTCCCTCTTTTTCACCTGGTACTCTTCCGCGATGCGGAAGCAGACCGCACAGGGAATCTTCCCGTCCTTTGTCCTTTCCCTGATGGCCGCTATGACCTTTTCCCTCTTCTCCTTCTCCATCTTTATATCCCGATGCTCACTCCTCCGTCGATGAAGAAGACCTGACCGGTGATGTAATCCGATTCAGGGCTTGCCAGGAAGAGGTGAAGGTTTGCCACCTCCTCCGGCCTCCCGATCCGCCCCAGGGGTATCCTCTTTAAGGCCTCCTCTCTCACCTTCTCGGGGAGCCCTTCGGTCATCGGTGTCTCGATAAAGCCCGGGGCGATGCAGTTGACACAGATCCCTGCCCTGGCAAACTCCAGCGCCAGGGTCCTCGTTAAGCCAATGATCCCTGCCTTTGATGCCGAGTAATTGGCCTGACCGATGTTCCCCCTCACGGCCACAGAGGCGGTGTTCACTATCTTCCCGTATCGCTGTTTCCTCATGGGGCGAAAGGCTGCCTTTGAGCAGAGGAAGGTCCCTTTCAGGTTCACGTCCACTACGAAGTCCCAGTCCTCCTCGCTCATCCTGGCGCAGAGGTTATCCCGGGTGACCCCGGCGTTGTTGATGAGGATGTCGAGGCGTCCGTACTCCTTGAGGACGTAATCCACCATCGCCTCGACTTCATCCCTCTTGCGGACATCGGCCTTGCAAATGAGCGCCTCCCCCCCGGCATCCTTTATCTCCGAGGCCACCTTCTCGGCCCCCTCCATGTCCACATCGCCAATGGCGATCTTCGCCCCCTCCTGGGCGAAGCGCCTGGCCACCGCTGCCCCTATCCCGCGGCCCCCTCCCGTGATCAGGGCCACTTTATCCTTGAGTCTCATCCTCCCGCCTCCTCGTAAGGGTCTCGGTGGGTCTATATCG
>CAYRAR010000052.1:0-12097 GCA_964422255.1 uncultured Thermodesulfobacteriota bacterium
GGGCGATGAGCCCGGGCAGCGGGCCGATGTCCCCCTCCATGCTGCAGCGCCCGTCCACGATGATGAGCTTTCCCACCTCAGGAGGGGTGTCCTTGAGGACCCTCTCGAGGTCGGCCATGTCGTTGTGGCGGAAGCGCTTCACCTGGCCATAGGAGAGGCGACACCCGTCGATGATGCTCGCGTGGTCGTACTTGTCCAGGATCGCCACATCCCCCCTTCCGATGAGGGCGGATATGGTCCCCAGGTTGGTCTGGTAGCCCGTGGCGAAGACCAGGGCCGCCTCCTGACGGAAGAAGGCCGCCAGCTTCGCCTCCAGCTCTTCGATGATGTCCAGGTTTCCGTTCAGAAAACGGGAGCCAGCGCATCCCGTCCCGTACTTCTCTATCGCCTTTATAGCCGCTTCCTTCACCCTGGGGTGGTCGGTAAGGCCCAGGTAGTTGTTAGAGCCGGCCATGATCAGCTTCCGCCCGTTAACGATCACCTCCGTCCCCTGGGCCGACTCCAGCCTCCGGAAGAGGAAGTAGAACCCCGCTGCCTTCGCCTCCTCCACCTTGGTGAAATCGAAACATTTCTTAAAGATATCCATCTCACCCCTCCTCAAAGCCAGCCTTCCCTTTTATACCACTGTAAGGTGAGGGGGAGCCCCTCTCTCAGTTTATATCGGGGCGAAAATCCGAGGACCCTCCTGGCCTTCTCCACCTCACAGAGCCATCCCTCAGCGAGGGCCTCCCTGCACTTGCTCCGGTTAAAGGGCATCGCCTTCCCTCGCAAAAGCCCCCATCCGTCACTCATCCAGGCCACAAGCCACGCCACTGCCCGGGGAATCCTCACCCTCCTCACCTTGACCTTTAAAAAAGAGGCTACCATATCAGTGACCAGTTGCAAAGGATATTTTTCACCGTCGGAAATGAAGAAGACCTCTCCCGAGGGGTGGGGCCTTTCAGCGGCCAGCCTCATCGCCTCGACACAATCCGCCACGTAGCAGAGGCTCAGGGATTGTTCCACCCCTCCTATGACAGGCAGGACCCCCCGGGAGACCATCTTGAAGTATTCCCACATGTAGTCGTCCCGGGGTCCGTAGACGGCAGAGGGCCTGAGGATGGTGACGGGAAAGGCCTCACGGAAGGAGAGGACCACCCCCTCGGCCTCAAGCTTGCTCCTTCCGTAAGGGGATATGGGCCTGGGCGGGTCCTCTTCCCGCAGGGGGCGATCCGGGGGGGATGGCCCTGCTGCGGCCAGGCTCGAGGCGAAGACGAAGCGGCCCGTGATCCCTCCCCCTTCCCTCAGGGCCAAAAGGAGCCTTCTGGTCCCCTCCACGTTAAACCGGAAGAAGTCGGCCTCCCGGGCCGCCCTGGTAACCCCGGCCAGGTGGAAGACGTGATGGAACCCCTCAAGAGGGGGAAGGTGTTCGTCGATAAGCCCTCCCCTTACTACCTTCACCCCTTCCGGGAGCCACCTCCTGCGGCTTCCCTCCCGCACCAGGGCCCAGACCTCGTATCCCCTCTCAAGGAGGTGCTCTGCCAGGTGGCTCCCGATGAATCCTGTGGCCCCTGTCACCAGGACCTTCATCCTCCCCTCCGGAGGGCAGCCGTTAAGAAGAGGAGGAGGCTTATGGCCTTCAAGGCCGAGGTGAGCCATCCGCTCTCCCTGAAGCCCAGAAGGGGAAGGAGGATCACTCCAGCGAGGACCCCGGCCAACCACCCCCCCAAAAGGTCCATGGCGTAGAGGGTCCCTGCCGTCTCCCCCACCTCGCCCCTTTCCCGGAGATACAGTGAGCTGGCCAAAGGAAACTGGACTCCCAGGAGCCCTCCGGAGCCGAAGGCCACAAGGGGAAAGAGAAGTCGGGTTCCCTCCCCCCACCTCTCGAGGATCGGGGGGAGAATCAGGGCACAGAGGATGAGGATCAGCTCGAGGACGATGAAGGCCCTCAGGCCCCCTCCCCTCATCCCCAGGAGTCCTCCCAGCCCCACCCCTGCCATGAAGGCGGTGATGAGGAGGCCCACCCAGTAGTAGATATAGCCGTAGATGACCTGGAAGGCGTAAAGGAGCACGAGCTCCATCACCATCCCCCAGAACCCCGTGAAGGCGATGGCCACGGCCACCGTCCGCCTGAATCCCCCTCTGAGGAAGGGCAGGGGGGAGAGGAGGAGAAGGATGACAGGGAGGACCAGAAAGGAGGTCTTCAGATCAAGCCCCTGAACCCTGGCAAAGAGGGGACGAAGGGAAGGGGAGTAGAGGGCGTTCCAGTAGGCGAGATAACGGAAGATCCCTATGGGATGAAAGTCACGATTGACCATCCCTTCTCCTCCAATCATCTTCCAGTACCAGGCCTCCCGCCCCCTCTCAAGGAGATAGGCGAGGAGGGATTCGGTGAGGAGGGTCGCCCTCACACCCCTCTCCCTCAACCTCCTCCAGAGGAGCTGGGGGGAGGCCTGGAGGGGGGAGGAGGAGGCCAGAAAGAGGGTTTCCTCGCCGGGGACGACCTTCACCCATCCGAAGGCCTCCTTCAGGGTGGAGGCGAGGATCTGGTGCAAGGCGGCCATCTCTCCTCCGATGTACACCAAGGAGCCAGGCAGGTGAAAGACCAATATCCCCTTTTCTCTCATCCTGTCCCTGGCCAGCTTGAAGAACTCCGAGGTGAAGAGCCTGTTGGTCTGGAGGTCAGAGGGGGGGCCAATCCCCAAGAGGACGACATCATACTCCCTCCCCTTCCTTTCCCTCAGGAAGTGCCTTCCATCCCGAGGCCAGACCCTGACCCTTTCATCCCCCAGCTCCTGGAGGGTGAGGGGGGTGGGGAACTCCTTGAGGAGCTGGATCAGCGCCGGGTCAAGTTCTACATAATCGAGTTCTTTTACGGGATGTTTCAGGATCTCCCGGATCAGCCCCCCTGCCCCACCGCTTATCACCAGGACCCTCTCGGGGGCCGGGTGGAGGGCGAGGGGGAGATGGGCGAAGATCTCGGTCAGATAGGGATCAGGATTCGGGGTCGTCAAGGCGGGCTGTCCATCGGAAAAGAAGGTGTATTCCTTTCCCCTCCTCACCACCACCAGGTTGCTGTAGATGGAGTTCTGGTAGCGGACGACCTCCTGCCCCTTCCAGCAGAGGGCGAGGGACCCCTGATGGAGGATGGAGCTCCCCCCTGCCGCCAGGAAGATGCCGAAGAGGGCCGAGGCTGCCACTGAGGGGAACAGAAGTTTCCTTCTCCCCTCGCTGAGGGAGATGCCAACGCAGATCAGGCCATCGAGCAAGGAGACGGCCAGGGCGAGTTTGAAGGTGTCAAAATAGGGGATCAGGAGATAGGCTATGCCTATCCCCCCCAGAATAGTCCCCACGGTCTCCAGGACGTAGACCTCGGCGATGGAGCGCACGGGCGCCCTCCTTTCGGCCAGGATCCTTGAGGCCAGGGGGAAGAGGGCCCCGTGGGTGAACCCCGGGAGGAAGAGGATCCAGAGGGAATGCAGCAGTGCCGCCCCGATCCCGAACCCCACCCCTGGGGGCCCTGCCATCACCTTCACCCCCCTCGAGAGGTAAAGGGAGGCGATGAGGAAGAGGGCGAACAGGATCTGGACGATCACGAACCTCTCCACCTCCCTCCCCCTTCCCCTCCCTCCCCACCAGGCCCCCAGGGCCTCGGCTATGAGCCAGTTGCCCAGGATGATCCCGACGGTAAGCTCGTTGCCGTAGAAGGAGACAAGGAGCTCCCTGAGCAGGAGGATCTGGGCGCTCATGCCGCTTGCCCCTATCACCAATACGGCAAGGCCCACCATTTTCCCTTACCTAAACCTTATTACACTTTCACCCTCTTTGAAAGGCCTCCCAAATTGCTGCCCTTGACCATTTTGTGTATCCTTACCTTGATGCAGGGGAAAAAAGCTCTATATTATGCGTCCCTCATCACCCCTGTGGGGAGGATATGGCTCGTGGGGGACGAGGCAGCCCTTTATCGGGTGAGAATCGGTGAGGAGAGCGAGCTCCTGGAGGAGATGAGGGCCGCCTTCGGCACCTTCCCCTCCCCTTCCGAGGAAATGCTTAGGGGGCCGCTCGAGGAGCTCTCGGCCTATTTTCAGGGGAAGCTCCGTTCCTTCAGCACTCCTCTTCACCTCCGGGGAACGCCCTTCGAGCTGAGGGTGTGGGAGAGGTTGAGGGACGTCCCCTTTGGGGAGACCATCTCCTACGGGGGGCTTGCCGAGGCGATAGGCGCACCGAGGGCCTCCCGGGCGGTGGGGAGGGCCGTGGGGAGGAATCCCCTCCTCATCTTCATCCCCTGTCACAGGGTGATCAGGAGCGATGGGGGGATCGGGGGGTTCTCCGCGGGGGTGGAGGTCAAGAGGTGGCTCCTCGATTTTGAGAGAGGAGGAGGCCGATGTGGGGGACCCTGAGGAAGGGAGTGGCCCTCTTTGTGGGCCTCCTCCTCATCGGCCTGGGGATCATAGGGATGATCCTTCCCCTCGTGCCGGGGATCCCCTTCTTTCTGCTCGGTCTGGGGGTCCTTTCGGCCAGCAGCAGGCGGGTCAGGGGCCTTCTGGAATACCTTAAGGGAAGGGCCAGCATGTGGAGGAAGTCCTTTCGGTGGATCAGAAGGAGCGGTTGAGGGAAGAGGTCTGGAGGAAGATGCGGGAGGAAGGGCTCTGCCCCTCCCCCGAGGGGTCCATTCCCACCTTCCCCGGGCAGGGAAGGGCGGCGGAAAGGCTCCGCAAGTTGCCGGAATACCGGCGCGCCCGCACCGTAATGGTTCCCCCGGATCAAGCCCAGTTGCAGGTGAGGATAAACGCCCTGATGGATGGAAAACGACTGATCGTGGCCAGTCCGGGCCTGAGGGACGGATTCTTTCTCCTCAGCAAGGAGTTCCTTCACCCTCGCCGGTGGGCCGCTTCCTGCCGCACCTCGGGCATCAAGAGGATGGGGAGGCCCCTTTCCTTAAAGGAGATAGGCAGAATAGACCTTATGGCCACGGGAGCGGTGGCCGTGGGGCTTGACGGCGGCAGGGTGGGGAAGGGGAGCGGCTTTTTCGACCTGGAATACATGATCCTGAGGGAGATAGGGGCGGTGGGGGAGAGGACCCCCATTGTGGCCCTCGTGGATGACCTTCAGGTCTATCCGAGGGTCCCCTCAGAGGAGAAGGACGTGACGGTGGATGTCATCATCACCCCCTCCCGCACGATCAGGGTGAGGGAGCGTCCCGAGCGTCCTGCAGGGATAATGTGGGAGGTAGTGAACAGGAAGATCCTGAGGAGGATGAAGCCCCTCTGGGAGCTCTCCCAGGGGGCTAAGGGGTGACGATCAGGGGCCGCTCCTCCTGGCGCATCTCCCCCAAGGAGAGGGCGAGGGAGCGGTTGAGCAGTTCCCAGAGGAAGGGGTTCGGGTCAATGGGGCTTGGAGGCCGTTCCAGGTCCAGAGCAACGGCAAGGGTCACCTTGGCCTCCCTTTCCTTTCCCCCCTTCCATATCACATAGGCCATCTCCTCAAGGCGTCTCTTGTAGAGGAGGCGCCGCCGCTCATCGAAGAGCTCCCTTAAGGCATCGGTGAGGATAGTTCCGATCCGCTCCTGCTTCTGCTGAGGGGTGAGGACCAGGCGACTGGATTGGGCCTCACGGATCGCCCGGGCGAAGGGCTCCACCTCCTCCTTGGGTAGGAACCAAGTGGAGAAGGTGGGGATATCGGAGAAGAGGGCCTTTGCCTCCCGCAAGAGGCCCCTCACCTCCTTCTCCCCTATGAAGCGATAGATCAAGGGGGTCGAGCCGTCTCGCTCGAGCCCCTGAAGTTCTCCCAGGGAGGGCTTGAATGACTGAGGAAGCGGCCTGGACCTCTCCTTGGAGATCCCTTCCGCTTCCTCCAACACCCAGAGGCAGTAACCCGCTGGGGCCTCCACCACCGGAAAGTTCTCCGAGGAGAGCTCCTCGGTGAGGAAGCGGGAAAGGGCCTTCTTCCTTCCCTCCATTCGCTCAAAGCGCAGCACCCCTTCCTCATCGCTTATGATCCCCCAGTAAAGGATCCCCATTCCCAGGGGACGGGACCTGTGAATGGCCACCACCCGGTGACCCCGGGAGTCTATCGCTCCCAAGTATCCCTCAAATTGTGGAGGCGGGGCAGGACGCAGGACTCCCCTTCCCTCCCTCCTCTCCTCCCACTGAACCCCTCTCTGTCGGAGCTTAAAGAGCCCTCGCTTTATCGCCTTGGTCGTCCCCTTGTCCCAGGAGCGGGAGGAAAGGAGTGCTCCCAGAAGGTGGGCGACCTTCGGATCGGGACTTCTTACCAGTTCATCTATGAAGGAAGGGAGATCCTCGAGGGTCTCCTCCGAAGAGGCCAGCTCCCTGGCGAGCTCTTCGGGGGATTCACCTTCAGCGAGCCGTTCCCGGACCTGCCTGGCCCTTTCAGGTGCCGATCTCCCCGCATCCCTCATTCGATCACAGAGACCACCTTATAACCCGCTTCCTCCACCTCCTTGGCCACGGCCTTTATATCGCACTTGGTGAGGCGGAGGTAATAAACCCTCTTCTTCTTGTCCTCCGGCCCGGATATCCCCACGCTGATTATCTCTCCCCCGTGCTTCCGGATGATCTGGGAGATGTGCTCGAAGGCCTTCGGCTTTCCCCCCAAAATGACGTCCAGGCGGCAGCTCTCCTTGAGGATGCCCATTATCTGGATGAAGGCCGCCACAATGTCCGTCACCGTTATCACCCCCACCACCTCATCGCCCTCCACTACGGGCAGTCCCCCTATTCCGTGGCGGTACAGGAGCTCTGCTGCCTCCTCCAGGTGGGACTCAGGGGAGGTGGTGATGGGGTCCTTTATCATCACGTCCTTTACCTTTATCTCTTCGATCAGGGAGGCCAGATATGCCTGGCGGATGTCACTCTCGGTCACCAACCCCACGAGCCTCTTCTCCTCGACCACGGGCACATGGCGGATGGAATGCTCCCGCATCAACTGAATCGCCTCAGGGATGGAGGCATCGGGAGAGATGGTCACGGGGGGTCTGCTCATCCAGTTCTTGACCTTCATCTACTCCTCCAAGTCCCTGTAACTCTTAACACAGAAAGGCGAGGATAGCAAGGAAAGACTCAGTTCAGGAAAAAGTCCCCCTCGGGTTCCTCCTTTCCCCCTCTTTTCTTCTCCAACTTCTCCTCATACATCTTCTCATCGGCCAAGGTGATGAGCCTTTCCAGGTTGATGGAGTCCTGGGGGAAGGAGGATATGCCCCCTGAGAGGCTTACGTTGACCCTTTCGCCAGCGAACAGGAAGGTCAGGCCGCTTACGGCCTTCTTGATCCTCCTCATCACCACCTCTCCCCCGTGGGCATCGGTATCAGGAAGCAGGAGGGCGAACTCATCCCCTCCATAGCGGCACAGTATGTCCATCCCGCGGATCTGGGAGTTGATCACCGAGGAGACCCTCCGCAGGACCCGATCCCCTGCCAGGTGCCCGTACTGGTCGTTTATCTCCTTGAAGGAGTCTATATCTATCATGGCGATGCAGAACTTCCCTCCTGCCCTCTTTGCCCTCCTCAACTCCATGGCAAGCTGCTCGAAGAAGAAGGCCCGGTTGTAGGCCCCCGTAAGGGGGTCCCTGATGGAGAGCTCCTTGATCTTCTGAAAGAGAAAGAGCCTCTCCAGGAGTATCCCCGCGTAATTACAGACGATCTTTAGCGGATAGAGGTCGTCGTCGATCCTCCTGTCGGCTGGGGGGGAGTCCACAGTGACCACCCCGTAAGCGGGGAAGTATTCGCAGAATACCCAGTTGAAGGATGTCGTCTTGGGTGGAGGGGAGGGCTTCAAC
The DNA here is from genome assembly GCA_964422255.1 of uncultured Thermodesulfobacteriota bacterium. GTDB lineage: Bacteria > Desulfobacterota > B13-G15 > B13-G15 > B13-G15 > CAYRAR01. The sequence goes on from CAYRAR010000052.1 coordinate 7,777, forward strand.
CCGTTTCTCTCGTAGAAGGGGCAGTTTCTCTTCTTGCAGTTGGCGATCTGCCAGCATCCCTTCCTTCCCACATTGACGATGGGGATTATGGCCACCTCCGAGACCCCCTTCTCCAACCTCCTGTACCCCTCGGGGAAGGGTCCCTTTTCTTTCTGGGGGTCGATGATGATCGGCTTGAGCTCCTTCAGGACCGCCACGATGGGATCATCCGGATCGTTGAGGGGGATGACCCTTCCTTCGAACCTTCCCGGAGGGTATCCCGATGAGTAAGCCGCCTCAAGGCGCCTCTGTCCCTTGTTCAGGAACCAGAGGCCGACCCGCTGATAGTCCAACCCCCTGGAGATCCCGTCCCTGATCCTCCTGAACACCCCCTCAGGGGTCCCCTCTGTCGAGATCTCCCTGATGATCATGTGGGCCTCGTTGTACTGAAGGACCAGGGTCTTGAGATCCTCAAAGAGGCCTTCTTTCCCCTCTCCCTTGGGCAGGGGCTTTAATGCAGGCGCTCCCTTCATTTTCCCCCTACTTGGGCTGTTTTTCACCTCTCTTGTAAGTCTCTATCGTCCTCTTTGCCTCCTGCACGTCGCTGGTGATGTCAAAGATCCGGTAGAGCCTCGTGAGCTCCAGCACCGACTTCACCTCATCGGTGACGTTACACAGAACCAAGTTGCCATCTCTGCACGTCGCCTTCAGGGCTGAGACCATCGCCCCCAGACCCGAACTGTCCACGAACTCCACCTTCTCCAGATCGAGGATCACGTTCTGGGTCCCCCCCTTTATCAACTCCAGGAGCTTCTCCTTGAACTCGAAGGCGACGAAGGCATCCAAGCGCTTCTCCATGGGCTTCACGATACCGATATCCCCTTCCTTCTTGATCTCCAACTCCATAAGCCTCCTCCTTTTTAGAAAGGTCCCTTTTCTTTATTCTTTTCGGCAGCCTCTCAGGGTTTCTTTAATCCTATTGGGGGAGGTCATGGGTGAGGAGGATCTCCTGGAGCCGCTTGATCCGGTCCCTGAGCTCGGCGGCCCGCTCGAACTCAAGCCGCGAAGCCGCCTCCTTCATCTCCTTTCGCAACCGCTCTATGAACCCTGGAATCTCTTTGGGGGATAGGTACTCCTCCTCCAGCTCCCTCACCACCGGGACGGTGTAGTAGTCGGCCTCGTAGATGGAGGCGAGGAGATCGGGGATCTGCTTCTTTATGGTCTCGGGGGTGATCCCGTGGCGCCGGTTGTACTCCTCCTGGAGCTTCCTCCTGCGGCGGGTCTCGCGGATGGCGGCCTCCATCGAGGGGGTGATCCTGTCGGCATAGAGGATCACCTTCCCGTTCACGTTCCTCGCCGCCCTCCCGAAGGTCTGGATCAGGGCCCTCTCGGAGCGGAGGAATCCCTCTCGGTCGGCATCAAGGATCGCCACCAGGGAAACCTCCGGGATGTCAAGCCCCTCCCTCAGGAGGTTTATCCCGATCAGGACATCGAACTTCCCCAGCCTCAGGTCCCTGATGATCTCCACCCGCTCTAAGGTGTCTATCTCCGAATGGAGATAGCGGACCCTGACCCCCATATCGAGATAATAATCGGTCAGATCCTCGGCCATCCGCTTGGTGAGGGTGGTCACAAGGACCCTCTCCCCCCTCCTCACCCTCTCCCTTATCTCCCCCAGGAGATCCTCCACCTGATTGAGGGCAGGCCTCACCTCCACCTCCGGGTCCATCAGCCCTGTGGGCCTTATGATCTGTTCGGCCACGTGCCCCTGGGCCTTCTCGAGCTCGTAATCCCCGGGGGTGGCGGAGACGTAAACCACCTGCTTCACCCTCTCCTCGAACTCCTCGAAGGTGAGGGGGCGGTTGTCCAGGGCCGATGGGAGCCTGAAGCCGTACTCCACTAAGGTCTCCTTCCGGGAGCGATCTCCGTGATACATCCCCTGAAGCTGGGGTACGGTCACGTGGGACTCATCTATGAAGATCAGGGCGTCATCGGGCAGGTAATCGAGGAGGGTTGGAGGGGGTTCGCCGGGCATCCGCCCGGTGAGGTGGCGGGAGTAGTTCTCGATCCCCTTACAGTAGCCGAGCTCAGAGAGCATTTCTAAGTCAAAGAGGGTCCTCTGCTCGAGCCTCTGGGCCTCAAGGAGCTTCCCCTGGGCCCTCAGCTCCTTCACCCTCTCGGAGAGCTCTATCTTTATCCCCTCGATGGCGGCCTCAAGCCTCTGGCGGGTGGTCACATAGTGGCTCGCCGGATAGATCGCCACCTTCTCTAAGGAGCGGATCACCTTTCCCCTCAAGGGGTCTATCTCGTAGAGCCCCTCCACCACGTCGTCCCAGAGCTCGATCCTTATCGCCTTCGACTCCTCGTGCACGGGAAAGACCTCTATCACGTCTCCCCTCACCCTGAAGGTACCCCGGTGGAAGTCGTAGTCGTTCCTCTCGTAGAGGATCTCCACGAGCTTTGCCAGGATGTCGGCCCTCCTGATCCTCTTGCCTCGCTCCAGGGGAAGCAGGAGCCCGTAGTATGCCTCAGGGGAGCCGAGGCCGTAGATACAGGAGACGCTCGCCACGATGATCACGTCTCTGCGTTCGAGCAGGGACCGGGTGGCCGAGTGGCGTAGCTTGTCTATCTCGTCGTTTATCAGGGTGTCCTTCTCGATGTAGGTGTCGGTGGCGGGGATGTAGGCCTCGGGCTGGTAGTAGTCGTAGTAGCTGACGAAGAACTCGACGGCGTTGGAAGGAAAGAGCTCCCGGAACTCTGTGTAAAGCTGGGCCGCCAGGGTCTTGTTGTGGGAGATCACCAAGGTGGGCCTCCCCAGGCGGGCGATCACGTTGGCCATGGTGAAGGTCTTCCCCGACCCCGTGACCCCGAGGAGGACCTGATCCCTCACCCCCTCCCTGAGCCAGCTCACCAGCTTCTCTATCGCCTGGGGCTGGTCGCCTCTCGGCTCGTATGGGGAGACCAGCTTGAAGGTGGTCATGGCTACCTGATCCGCCAGATGGTCCCCTGGGGGGTGTCCTCGAGGATGATCCCGAAGGAGGCGAGATAGTCGCGGATCTGATCGGCCTTCCCCCAGTCCTTTCTCCTCCTCGCCTCCGCCCTCTCTGCGATGAGCCTCTCTATCTCCTCCTCGCTCAGGGGGACCTCCTGGAGGCGCCTCCTCCTTGAGGCCTCGAAGAACTCCCGGGGGTCTTCGGAGAGGAGCCCGAGGACTTCGCTCACCTTAAGGATCGCCCCCTTCACCCCCTCGGCCACTTCCCTGGGGACCCGGGGCTCTTTCCCCTTCAGGCGGTTTATCTCCCGGGCAAGCTCGAACAGCAGGGAGAGGGCCTGGGGGGTGTTGAAGTCGTCATCCATCGCCTCCTGAAAACGGGAGGGGAAGTCCTTTACCCTCTCAAGGACCGGGTTCCACCGCTCGGCGAGGGAGGGGGAGTCCCCCTCGAGGGACTCCTCGGCCAGGAGGTAGAGGCCGTAAAGGCGCTCAAGGCCCCTTGAGGCCTCCTTCAGGGCCTCCTCCGAGTAGTCTATGGGGCTCCGATAATGGCGCCCCAGCAGGAAGAGCCTCAGGACCTCGGGGTGATGGGATGAGGTGAGCTGACGGATGGTGAGGACGTTCCCCAGGGATTTGGACATCTTCTCCCCCCGGATGTTCACGAAGCCGTTATGGAGCCAGTACCGGGCGAAGGGACGGCCCGTGGCCGCCTCCGACTGGGCGATCTCGTTCTCATGATGGGGGAAGATCAGGTCCTGCCCCCCGCCGTGGATGTCAAAGCTCTCCCCCAGGTACTTCTGGCTCATCACCGAGCACTCCAAGTGCCATCCGGGCCTCCCCTTTCCCCAGGGGGACTCCCACGCCGGTTCCCCGGGTTTTGAGGCCTTCCAGAGGGCGAAATCGAGGGGGTTGCGCTTCCTGGGATCGGGCTCGATCCTGGCCCCGGCCATCATCTCCTCGAGGTTCCTCCCGGAGAGCTTCCCGTACCCGGGGAAGGACTCCACCGAGAAGTAGACGTCCCCGTCCACCTCGTAGGCGAACCCCTTGGAGAGGAGGACCTTTACCATCTCGATCATCTCCCCCAGGTGCTCCGTGGCCTTGGGCTCCACCTGGGGACGTTCGAGTCCCAGGGCGTCCATATCGGTGTAGAACTCGGCGATGTACCTGGAGGCGATCTCCCTGAAGGAGACCCCTTCCCTCTTTGCCCGCTCGATGATCTTGTCATCCAGGTCGGTGAAGTTCCGCACGTAGGTGACCCTGTAACCCGAGACCTTGAGCCAGCGGTAGATCACGTCAAAGACGATCATGCTCCTGGCATGACCTATGTGGCAGAGATCGTAGACCGTGACC
>CAYRAR010000053.1:0-12048 GCA_964422255.1 uncultured Thermodesulfobacteriota bacterium
CGGCCGTGCCGATCCTCACCCCTCCGGGGTTGAGGGTGGCGTCTGAGCGCCCGTAGATGATCGCCCCTCCTGTAGGGGTGATCTGCACGTAATCCCCGTGGCGCCACACCCCTGGGAAGACGTCAAAGTAGGCGCTGCGGTACTTCTCCCCCTTCTCATCGCCCCGGAAATAGAGGGGCATGGAAGGAGAAGGGGCAAGGCAGACCAGCTCCCCCGGCTGATTCAGCACCGGGTTCCCCTCGCTGTCAAATACCTCCACCTTCATCCCGAGGGTCCGGCACTGAAGCTCCCCGGAATATACTGGCCCCATCGGGTTCCCGGCGAAGAAACAGCCGTTAATGTCGGTCCCCCCTGAGATGGAAGAGAGGCAGAGGTCGGACTTTATGTCCCTGTAAACGTACTCGAAGCTCTCCACCGAAAGGGGAGATCCCGTGGAGAGGATGGTCCTCAGGGGCTCGAGGTTAAAACGCTCCTTAGGCTTGACCCCTGCCTCCTCGATGGAGGCCAGATACCGGGCGCTCGTGCCGAAGACCGTTATCCCCAGCTCCTCGGCCATCTCCCAGAGCACCTCAGGGGTGGGGTGAAAGGGCGAACCATCGTAAAGGACCACCGTCGCCCCCACCGCCAGGGAGCTCACCAGCCAGTTCCACATCATCCAGCCACAGGTGGTGAAGTAGAAGATCACGTCATCCCGCTTCAGATCGGTGTGAAGGACCAATTCCTTCAGGTGGTTTATCAGTATTCCCCCGGCGCTCTGGACCATGCACTTGGGCAACCCCGTAGTGCCCGAGGAGAACATGATGTAAAGGGGATGCTCGAAGGGTAATTGACGGAACTCGACCTCCTTGGCCCCGTCCTTCTTGTAGTCCTTCCAGAGGACTGCCTTCTCGATCCCACCCGTGGATCCCCTTCCGGCATAGGGGACAATCACCACCCTCTTAAGCGATGGAAGCTCTGCCACGATCTCCTTGACCCTCTCCAACGTATCGAACCCCTTCCCCTTATACAGGTAGCCATCGGCGGCAAACAGCACTTTCGGCTCTATCTGCCCGAATCGATCCAGTACCCCCCTTCCTCCCGAAATCGGGCGAGCAGGAGGACCATATGGCCCCCAGGCTCGTGGCGGCGAGCATGGCGATAACCGTCTCGGCCATATTGGGCATGAACCCCGCCACCCGGTCACCCACTCCGACCCCGTCCTCCTTCAGGGCAGCGGCCAGGGAGGCCACCTCCTGGTAGAGCTCGGCATAGGTAATCTTTATCGGCTCCCTTCCCTCGCCCTTGAAGATGAGGGCCACCCGATCGTCCCTGTATCTCAGGAGATTCTCGGCGAAGTTGAGCTCCGCCCCGATGAACCACCTGGCCCCGGGCATCTTCCCCAAGTCATCCACCACCACCTCGTAGGGCTTGGAGTGGATGATGGAGAGGAAGTCCCAGAGGTCGGCCCAGAACTCAGGGATGTTGTCCACGGACCACTGATAGAGCTCGGGGTAATTGCTCAGGAGGATCCTGTGTCTTTCGTTCACGAACTGGAGGAACCTCCACATGTTGGTCCGCCCTATCCTCTCCCTCGAAGGTTCCCAGAGCCTGTCCCCTAAGGCCATCTTTTCCACCTCCCTCTTTAAAGTTTTTCTTCCAGGAAACGGGCGATCGCCTCGCCCACCTCTCCTCCCTTCTCCACGTGGACCATGTGTCCGCACCCCTCGATGAATACGAGCTCCGACCCCTCTATCCCCTCATGAAGCCTCTGAGAGAGTTCAGGGGGGGTCATCACGTCGGTATCACCACAAATGATCAGGGTGGGGACGGAAATCCTGCCGAGTTCCTCCTCACTGCTGTAGTCGTCACAGGCCTTCATGTCCTGATAAAGGACCTCCTGGCCGGCCTGAAGGAAGAGCCCTTTCCCCTTATCGAGGAGTTCCTGGGGTGCCCCTTTCCGGAAGGACCACCTGGTCATCCGCTCCACCGCCTGGGGGAAATCCTCCCTCAAGCCCTCAAGGAGCTTGGGGTTCACCCTGAGGGTAGCCCCTGTTCCCACTAACACGAGTCCCTTCACCCTGTCGGAGGAAAGGGCCGTTTTTATGGCGATCGCCCCTCCCATGGAATGGCCCACCAGGATCGCCTCCTCGATCTCCTTCGCCTCCATGAACTGGAGGATACACCGGCTGTAATCCTCTATCCTCTCGCATCTCTTACAGGAGGAAAGGCCATGACCCGGAAGGTCTACGGCATAGAGGGAGCGGTTCGGGATCCCTTCCATCACCCCCTCCCATACCTCGGCCCGATTCCCCGCCCCGTGGATAAAGAGGAGGGTCTCTCTCCCCTCCTCCCTCCCGAGATATGCCATCACCCCCCACCCCAAGAATACCTCTCCCCTCCCCATCCTCATGGGGGCATTATAAAAAGGAATTTGAAAAATGGGAATAGTGAAATTAGACCACCTCCAGAAGCCACCCCCTCTCGCCCTCCCTGTAGCTTATCTTTCTGTCCGTGAAACGCCCTATCACCCAGAGGTTGGTGCGGAAGTGCTCGGTGATCCGGGATACGGTGAGGAAAGACTCGCCCCTGGCCACCGCCAGAAAGGGGAGGATCTGATCGGCCATCCACTCGTCAAGAGCAGCCCCTGAGGCAAGCTGCCTTATGAGCCCCTCTGCGGCCTCCCTCCCCACCTCCTCCGCCCTCTTCCCTCGAGCCCCCAGCGATGAGCAGCCAAGCCTCGAGTTCTGGCATTCGGCGCAGAGGTCCAAGCCCGTGCCCGCAGAGAGGGCATCGGAGTACTCCACCTCAATCTCTCCCTTCATCCCCGCCGCCCCGATGACCCTGAGGGCCTCCTCCCTCTGTCGTTCTGCCACTCTCCTTGAGGAAAGCCCCCTCTGGGCATGGGACCTGCCCCGTATCACCTTCACCTCCCCCCTCTCCGTGAGCTCCACCCCGGAAAGCACACCTCCCTCTATCCTCACCTCCACCTCTCCTCCCCCCTTGGGATAATACCCCCGCTTCCTGATCCTCAGCTCCCCTCGATATCCCATCTCCTGCAGGACGGGCAGGACCACCTCCTTTATGAAACCCGCCGTAGGGGCCCAGGGGACATCGGTCCCTCCTGATATGGTGAGCCACAGAGGTGTCGAAGCCCTGAGGGCCGGGAGCATCAGGGTCTGCAGTACAAGCCCTATCGCCCCTGCCGTGCCCACCTCCACCCTCAGGGCCCCCCCCTCGATGGGACCGGGGTAAAAGGCCAGCTCCTCCGATCCCACCCTCAACCCCTCGGCTTCCCCCTTGCAGAGCTCAAGCAGTGCCCTGATCCCGGCCACGTGCTGGGGCCTGAGACCCGGGTTAGATCTCCCCTTCCTTATGTTCCTGATCCTGCAAGGGACGCCCAAGTAGGCGGAAAGCCCCACCGCGGTGCGGACGATCTGTCCACCCCCCTCGCCATAGGAGCCATCAAGCTCTAGCATCAGACCCACCTCCCCTTCCTCTGCCAGAGCATCTCGAGGAAGCTCTCCAGCCGCAGCTTCGTCCTTCCGTCCAGGGCGATGGGTCTGTCCCCCTCCACCGTGAGGATAGGAAGATCCAGCTCCTTCCTCAGGATGATGTCCTGGATCTGGCGGAAACAGAAGGCCTGCACGTAGTGGATCACCCCGTCCACCTCCCTCCTCTTCACCTCCCTCTTTATGTCCTGGAGGCGGAAGAAGAAGGAGTAGGGATAGGTATAAAGGAGGTACTGTTCCACCAGATCATCGGTCCGGGAGGGCATGCTGAACTGACGCTGGATCTCGTTGAAGACCACCCTCGCTCCATGTTCTTCGAAGAACTGGTAGAAGTCGGTGAAGATGGGGGGAATGCCGAGAAAGCCCAGCCTCACCTCCTCTCGATAAGGGGCCCGGGACCTCGCTTCCCTCAGGAACTCCTCCATCTCCCTCTCGTAACCCTCGGGATCCCCCTTCATGTCGCTCGTGTTTACCAGGAAGTAATGATCCTCAAAGCCACTCACCTTCCCCTCCTCCCAGCAAAGGCGATCGATCTCGTGGGCCTTGGAGCGGATCCTGTCGAGGCGCTCCTTCTCCCTCCGGACCTCCTCCCAACTTACACCGAAGTATTCCATCATCCTCTCGATCTGGGCCTCAAGGAGTCCCCTGTCCCTGTCATAGGGATAGGCAAAAGGGAAGACCTCCACCCCCTCCATCTGCAGGACCTCTATCAGGGCATGAGTGTTGCTGCAGTCCCCCTGGGTGACGGCGATGACCTTCCTGATCCCCCTCTTCCGGGCCACACTGTATATCCCCTTTATCCAACCGCAACTGCTGCGGGGAAACCCCACCATCTCGGCCTGAACGAGGAGCCCCTCGGGATCGGGATCGGTAATGAAGACATTGTTCAGGTCCACAGGGACCTCCTCTGCCGCATAGATCACCTCGATGGGAACCGTAGTAGTCATCCCCACCCCTTTCATCACTGCCATCTTAACACAACTCCAGCCGTCCAGAAAAATTTTACCTCTTGTAAAAGCCTCATGATTATGATAATAACTTGTGCGTAAATTCTCAAATGGAGGGAAGAGGTGATGTGGGAAAAGGCATTTAAGATCTTTTCCATCGGATTCCCCGGGGTCTTCTTGACCCTGGCGGTCCTGGTGTTCTTCATCGAGCTCATGGGTAAGATCGTGAAGGCGATCGAGAAGAAGAAAGACTGAGGAGGTGAAGTAGGGATGGAGAGCTTCTTCGGCATCATGCTCGCCAAAAGCGGTTTCCTGAACCTGACCCTGGGTCAGGTGATCATGTGGTTTATCGGCTTCACCTTCATTTATCTGGCGATAAAGAAGGATTATGAGCCCCTCCTGCTCTTGCCCATCGGTTTCGCCATATTCGCTGTGAACCTCCCCTTGACCGGACTGATGGATAAGGACCCCAAGGGACTCCTTTACATCTTCTACCACTATGGTCTGGAGTGGGAGGTGATCCCGCCCCTCATCTTCCTCGGGCTGGGGGCGATGACCGACTTCGGCCCCCTCATCGCCAATCCCAAGACCCTCTTGTTGGGGGCTGCGGCCCAGTTCGGGGTGTATGTCTCCTTTTTCGGGGCGCTGTTGTTAGGTTTCAACATCCCTGAAGCCTGCTCCATCGGGATAATCGGAGGGGCTGACGGCCCCACCACCATATACACCACCGTCCACCTGGCCCCCCATCTGCTGGGGGCGACGGCCATATCCGCCTACTCCTATATGTCCCTCGTCCCCATAATCCAGCCCCCCGTGATGAAGCTCCTCACCACGGAGAAGGAACGGAAGATTATCATGAGGCAGCTTCGTCCCGTATCGAGGCTTGAGAAGATCCTCTTCCCCATGGGGGTGTGCCTCATCTCGTGCCTTATCGTCCCGGCAGCGGCCCCCTTGATGGTGATGTTCATGATCGGTAACCTCTTCCGGGAGTCCGGAGTGGTGAAGAGGCTCTCGGATGCCGCCCAGAACGAACTGATGAACATCGTCACCATCTTCCTCGGCATCTCCGTGGGAGCCACTATGAGCGCCGATAAGTTCTTGAGACCCCAGAGCCTTCTGGTATTCACCTTGGGCCTTGTGGCCTTCATCTTCAGTACCGCCGGGGGAGTCCTCTTCGCGAAGTTCATGAACCTCTTTCTCAAGGAGAAGATCAATCCCCTCATAGGCTCTGCCGGAGTCTCCGCGGTTCCCATGGCCGCCCGGGTGAGCCAGAAGCTCGGGGCAGAAGCAGACCCGAAGAACTTCCTCCTGATGCACGCCATGGGCCCCAACGTCGCAGGGGTGATAGGGACCTTGATGGCAGCGGGTTTCTTCATCTCCCTGGCTGCCCATTGACAAGGAGGGGATTTTTTACTAAAAAGCGAAAAAAAAGTTGCAATTTTTTTCTGGAGGGAATAAAATAATGGTAGAGATCACCCATGATCTTATAAAAGGAGGGTAGAGATGGAGAGGCGTGAGTTGGATATTGGAAGTAAATTGAAGGCAATACGGGGAGAGAAGCGCATATCCTTGCGCACCCTTGCCAAGCTCAGCGGGCTATCGGTCAATACGCTGAGCCTCATCGAGAGGAACATCACCTCCCCCACCGTGAACACCCTTTACAACATAAGCAGGGCCTTAGGGGTGGGGATGAGCTATTTCTTCGACGAGGAGAAGACCGAGGAGGTCATCTTCACCAAGAAGGAGGAGCGGAGCACCCTGGAGACGAAGGAAAAAAACGTAAGGCTTGAAAGCCTGGGGACCGGTTTGATCCAGCAGGGATTGGAAGGGTTCATCCTCTCCGCCCAGAAAGGAGCAAAGAGCAGCGGAAGGGGTACCACTCACCTGGGCGATGAGATGCTCTACTGCCTGAAGGGAAAGGTCCAGGTCACCCTGAAGAAGGACAAATATGTCTTGGAGGAAGGGGATAGCCTTCTCTTCAAGGGAAGCCTCCCCTACCAGTGGGAGAACGTGGGGAAGGGCGAAGCCGTCCTCCTCGTCGTCAGATCCATCCATAAGTAACGTTCCCCTCTCCGCATTATGAACGAGGGGCTGATCCTTGCCTCCCGATCCCCTCGGAGGGTGGAGCTGCTTCGGTCTGCAGGGGTGGAGGTGAAGGTGGTGGTGCCTGAGGTGAAAGAACGACCCTTCAGGGGGGAAGAACCAGGAGAATTTGCCCTGAGGGTAGCCACGATGAAGACCCGGGAGGTCGCCAGGACACATCCGGAGAGCTGGATATTGGGCGCCGATACCGTGGTCGTGCTGGGGGAAAGGATCCTGGGGAAACCCGAGGATGAGGAGGAGGCGAAGAAGATGCTCCGACTCCTCTCCGGGAGGGAACACAGGGTGATAACGGCCTATGCTCTTCTTAAGGCCGACGAGGGGAAGAGCATAGTGGACAGGTGTGAGACCAGGGTGAAGTTCATCCCTCTTACCGAGGAGGAGATAGCCTGGTATGTGTCCACGGGGGAGCCGATGGACAAGGCCGGTGCTTACGCCATCCAGGGGAAAGGCAGCTTTATGGTAGAATGGATAGAGGGCTCTTGGACCAATGTGGTGGGCCTTCCTTTGGCCCAGGTGTTACGCCACCTGAGGGAACTGGGGATATGGAGACCAGGAAGATAGATGTAAAGGGTAATTTGGCCCGGGTAAGGGAGAGGATCGCCGAGGCAGCCTTCCGGGCGGGGAGATCCCCCGAGGAGATAAGGCTTGTGGCCGCCACAAAGGGGGTGGACACCGAGAGAATAAGGGAGGCGATGGAGGCGGGGGTCGAGATCCTCGGGGAGAACTACGTGCAGGAAGCCCGAAGGAAGTATGAAGAGATAGGCTCCAAGGTCCGCTGGCACATGATAGGGCACCTGCAGACCAACAAGGCCAAATATGTGGCCAGGTTCTTCGAGTGCGTCCATTCGGTGGACAGCCTCAGGCTGGCCCAGGAGCTGGACCGCCGGGCAGTGCTTCAAGGACGCACCATCGATATCCTCATCCAGGTGAACCTCTCGGGTGAGGAGACCAAATCCGGGGTGGCGGAGGAGGAGGTAGAGGCCTTGGCCGAAGGGATCGCAGGGCTTGAAGGGCTTCGGCTCGTGGGACTGATGACCATGCCCCCCTTCTCTCCCGATCCGGAGGATAGTCGCCCCTACTTTGTGGCCTTAAGGCGCCTCAAAGAGAGACTCAACGAGAGGGGCTTCCCGTTGAAGGAGCTCTCCATGGGGATGTCGGCCGATTTCGAGGTGGCCATAGAAGAGGGGGCCACGATGGTGCGGATAGGCACCGCCATATTCGGTCCCAGGGGATAGGGATGGAGAAGGCCTGGGAAGGGCGCTTTCGGGAGAAAACCGAGGAGATAGTAGAGGAGTTCACCTCATCCATCTCCTTTGACAGGAGGCTCTGGAACCATGACATCAGGGGGAGCATCGCCTACTGCCGGGCCTTGATGAAGGCAGGGGTCATCTCGGAGGAGGAGGGGACGAGGATCATCAAGGCCCTGAAGGAGATAGAGGAGGAGATAGAGAAGGGAGAGATGGAGTTCTCCCCCCGCTGGGAAGACATCCACATGCATATAGAGAGGAGGCTCGTGGAGAAGGTGGGGGAAATAGGAGGGAAGCTCCATACGGGCCGCAGCAGGAACGATCAGGTCTCGGTCGATATCCGCCTCTTCCTGAAGGAAGAGATGGAGGAAATCGGACACCTTCTCAGGGGCCTCATGGCCTCTCTGCTCAGGAAGGCCGAGGAGAACCTGGGGGCGATAATGCCCGGGTACACCCACCTGAGGAAGGCCCAGCCCGTCCTCTTCTCCCATGTCCTCATGGCCTATTATGAGATGCTCAGGAGGGATGAGGAAAGACTCGCCGACTGCAGGAAGAGGGTGGACGTCATGCCCCTCGGAAGCGGTGCCCTTGCGGGAAACCCCTATCCCGTGGACAGGGAATATCTGAGGGAGCTGCTCGGCTTCTCTTCCATCAGCGCCAATAGCGTCGATGCGGTGAGCGATCGGGATTTCATCATAGAGTTCCTCGCCGCCTCCTCTATCCTCATGATGCACCTGAGCAGGCTCGCCGAGGACCTGATCCTCTGGTCCTCACCCGAGTTCGGCTTCATTAGGTTGCCCGAAGCATTCTGCACCGGCTCAAGCATCATGCCCCAAAAGGCAAACCCGGACGTCCTGGAACTCGTTCGGGGCAAGACGGGCAGGGTCTACGGGGCCCTCCTCTCCCTCCTGGTCACCATGAAAGGGCTCCCCTTAAGCTACAACCGAGACCTTCAGGAGGACAAGGAACCCCTCTTCGACGCGGTCGATACCCTGAAGGCCGCCCTGAAGGTCCTAAGCCTCCTGATCGAGGAGACCACCGTCAATGAGGAGAGGATGAGGGAGGCAGCCTCGGAGGACTACTCCCTGGCCACCGAGCTGGCCGACTACCTGGTGGAGAAGGGCGTGCCCTTCCGAAGGGCCCATAAGATCACGGGGGAGATTGTCCGGTACGCGGAGGAGCGAGGAAAGGGATTGGAGGAGCTCTCCCTTGAGGAGTTCCGCCGCTTCTCCCCCCTGATAGAGGAGGGGGTGTACCGATATCTGGACCTGGAGCATGCGGTCAGGAGGCGTTCCCTCCCAGGGGGGACGTCTCCCGAGAGGGTGAGGGAGGCCATCGAGAAGGCGAAAGAGGAACCGGGACTGTGAAAAGGTTGCTCTTCTTCCTGCTTCTTCTCCCCGCCTGCGGGGTCAAGGCCCCCCCTACCCCCCCTGACCTGATCGTCCCCGAGGCGGTAAAGGACCTCAAGGCCACGGTCAGGGAAGGGAGGTTCTACCTCAGCTGGGGCCTCCCCAAAAAGAACGTGGACGGGAGCAAGCCCGCCGACATAGTGAAGTTCGAGATCCTGCGGGGGGAGGGAAGCTGCCCTCGCTGCCCTATCCCCCTCTCTCCTTGGAGGGAGATCGAGGTGCCAAGGGAAAAAGGGACCTTCCTTTGGGAGGATACCGGCCTTGAGGCGGGGGTGACTTACCGTTATCGGGTAAGGGGCGTAAACCACTGGGGGTTCGCGGGCCCCCCTTCCAACGAGGTTCAGGTCACCTGGATGCCCCCGCCACCTCCCCCCAGGGGGGTCTTGGCGAAGGGGGACGATCGCCGGGTATATCTTCACTGGGAAGGGGTCGAAGGGGCTTGGGGCTATCACATCTACCGGAGGGAGGAGGGAGAGGAGTATCCCTCAAGACCGGTTGGAAGGGTAAAAGGAAAGGAGGAATTTGCCGACAGAGGGGTCCTGAACGGGAGGAGGTACTTTTACGTGGTGAGGACGCTGGTGAAATCGTGCGAAACCCTCATCGAGGGGGGAAGTTCAAAGGAGGTGACGGTGATCCCGGAGGACCTGACACCCCCTTCCCCCCCTGTGGGCCTGGTGGCCTTCCTTAAGGAGGGGGCCGTGGAGCTTGACTGGTTCCCCTCAGGGGAGGAGGACGTTCTGGGCTATTACGTGTACCGCAAGGGGTGTGAGGAGTTGAGGTTTGAGCGGCTGAACAGCTTCCCGTTGAAGGAAACCGCTTACTCCGATCGTCCCCCCTCGAAGGGGTGTTACGTTTACGCTGTCGGAGTCGTTGATAACTCGCCCCGGAGAAACGAGGGATCCCTTTCTCGGTGGGTGAGGGTCGAGATCAGATGAGGAGGTGAGAGGTGGCAGAGATAAAGAGTACCCTGGACCTGGTGATGGAGAAGGTGAGGAAGCTGGAGATAACCCCTGAAGAGAGGGAGGAGTTCCACAGGAAGGAAGAGGAGGAGAAGGCGAGGGGGATCTTCTCCCGTTACCTCAAGGGAAGGGGGGAGAGGATCGAGGCCTTAAGGGAAGAACTCCCCAGGACCCCCGAGTCGGTGAAGAGGGCTTTAGTTTCCCTGATCTGCCAGGAGTTCTCCTTCCCTTCGCCGTCCGAGAAGTGGATAGAGGCCCTGGAGCTCCTGAAGGGGAGGGGGATAGGTGAGAAGGTCAGGGGAGTGGTGGAGAGGTACCGGAAAGAGAGGAAGGAGGAGACGGAGAGGGTGAAAGGGGAGCTCAGAAGGAGGCTTTCAAAAAGGGGTATCAGGGGTGATGCCGTTGACCCCAATCCCGAGACCCACCCATCCTGGGAGAACTCATTAAAGGGGTTGGAAGAAAAGGCCAGAGAGGAGCTTAAGGAGATCCTGGGCCTCTCATAGGAAGGGCAGGATCTGCTCCTTTATCCAGTCGAAGTTCTGCTCAACGAGCCTCTTCCCCACGATGATCTCGCCGTGCCCAGGAAGGAGGTACTCTATATCGAGCCGGGAGAGACGCTCTATGCCTTCAGCCAAGGCCTTGCTGTCCCCTTCGTAAAAATCCGTCCTGCCCACCCCCCGTAAGAAAAGCACGTCGCCGGAGATGAGGACCTTCTTCTGGGGGGAATAGAGGCAGATGGAGCCGGGGGAGTGGCCAGGGACGTGGAGGATCTGCCATCGATCCTCCCCCAACAGAAGCTCCCCCTCCTGCAGATAAAAATCGGGCTTTCTGGAAGGGACCGAAAGGCCCATCCCCTGGTAGAGCTGATACCCGTACTCCCGCAAGTGACGCTCCTCCTCCCGGTGAAAGGCGACCAAGAGGTCCTTTCTGCCCAAGAGCTCTACGCCCTCGTGATGGTCAGGGTGGAGATGGGTGGAGATGATCAAGGAAAGGTCCTTCAGCGAGATCCTGTCCATCTCTATCTCGGTGAGCAACCTCGGGACGTGCTTCAGGTGCCCTACATCCACCAGGGTGAGCACCTCCCCGCTGAGGAGATAGGTGTTGCAGTTGTTCTCGTACAGACTGAGCCACGGGTAGAAGTATATCCCTTCGATGAGCTTCATGCCTCATATCCTGATTACTTGACGAAAAACTTCAACCCCCCGATGGAGAGGAAGACCATGGCAAGGATCTTAAAGACCACATGAGTAGTGAAGGCCAGCCCCAATCCGTAGGCATTGGAAAGGAAGAGAGAGAGGTCTGAGACCAGGAGGAAGCCGACTGTACATATGATCAGGTTTATGACGGTCTCGATCAGTCCCCCCTTGTATTTTCTCCTGGCGTAGTAAAAGACGAAGATGATGATCATGTAGATCGCTATCATCAAAAAGAGGAGAAATACTACAGTGGTAAGATCACCTGAAGCAGTCACTTTATCACCCTCCATATAAAGCCATGAGTTTATCCAAATATGAGACCAACTTTCTTTTGTGAGGACTGTCAGGATAGGCCTTATGGACCTCGCTCCGATGGGCCTCCAGTCCCTGAACCACCTTCTTGGTCCAGTTCTCTCCCAAGATCCTGCTCATATCATCCAAAAGGTGGGTGAAAAGCTCGTAGAAGGCGTCGATGAAGACGAACCTCTTATCGGGATCGGGAAAGTAACGGGAGATGTTCCGCAGGATGGCGCTGGACTCGAAGCCTTTCCCCTCCTTCGGGGGGTAATTGAGGAAGACCTTCTGATAGTCTAAGGAAAGCTTCCCCTTTGCCTTCTCCACCAGCTCCTTCGCCTTCACCCCTATCTCTGTCTCCATCGCGTTCACGAAGGACTCGAAGATCTTCACCAAGGTGGAGAG
>CAYRAR010000054.1:0-11972 GCA_964422255.1 uncultured Thermodesulfobacteriota bacterium
AGGCCATCGTAATAGGGGAGATAGCAGTCTCGGACGTGAAGCGAGATATCCTGGAGTTTTCCCTCACGGGTCGGTACGGGGTGACCCCCCGGTTCGAGGTGGAGGCGAAGGTGCCCTATATGTACAGGCATGATCGGGAGGTGCGGGGTCCGGGGACCGCCACCGTCAGGGAGTACACGGTCAGCGACCATGGCCTGGGAGATGTGGAGGGGGCCCTCTACTATCACCTGATAAATGAGAGGGGATGGGTGCCGGATGTGGTCGTCAACCTCCGAGTGAAGGCCCCCACGGGGCGGGACCCCTATGATCTGGAGACCGAGGCCGGCAGATACGAGGAACTGCCGACCGGAAACGGCCATTGGGGCATCTCCGGGGGGGTTACCTTTGTCAAGACGAGCGATCCCGCCGTCTTCTTCGCCGGGGTGAACTATTACTGGAATGTGGAGAGGGACGTGGGGAGGGATTTCGGCAAGGTGGACCCGGGCGACAGCATAGAGTACAATCTCGGGATCGCCTATGCCCTGAGCGAGCGGGTCTCCCTCTCCACCTCCTTTCAGCAACGCTTCACGATGAAAACAAGGCAGAACGGAGAAGGGGTGCCGGGGACCTTTATGAACGTGGCAACCCTTTTCCTGGGGATGAATTATTCACTCTCCAAGAGGACCCAGTTGAGCATCAATGTGGGAATTGGTCTCACCGTGGATGCCCCCGATGTACAGGTAACCGTGAGCATACCCATCAGGCTTTGGTGAGCTCAGGAGATCCCGTACCGCCTCATCAAGTTATATACCGTGGGGCGGCTTATACCGAGCAGCTTGGCGGTGCGGCTGATGTTGTAACCCATCTTCTCCAGGGCCTTAAGGAGGCTTTCCCTCTCTATCTTTTCCCTTAACGCCTTTATCCCGGAAGGAGAGGGCTCGCCGGCGGGCGATTCCAGCGAGAGGTCATCCGGGGTAAGGGCGTTTCCCTTGGAGACCACGAGGGCCCTCCTTATCTTATTTATCATCTCCCTCACGTTCCCCGGCCACCGGTAGCTCCCGATGGCCGCCAAGGCCTCCTCGCTGAAGTGTTTCTGTTCCGCCCCGTTTTCCTTACACAATTTTTTCAAAAAATAATTCGCCAGCACCACCTTGTCCTTGCCCCGCTCCCGCAAGGGGGGCAGTTGGATGGTGAAGGCGTTGAGGCGGAAGAAGAGATCCTGGCGGAATCCCCCTCTTTTGACCTCTTCTTCGAGGGCGCGGTTGGTGGCGGCGATGATCCTGACGTTCGTCCTCCTCGGCTTTCTGGAGCCGATCCTCTCCACCGTGCCGTCCTCCAGGAACCGGAGGATCTTGGCCTGAAGGCCCACCGACAGGTCCCCTATCTCATCGAGGAAGAGGGTCCCCCCATGGGCCTGCTCCACTTTTCCTTTCCTGGCGGTGTAGGCACCCGTGAAGGCCCCCCGTTCGTAACCGAAGAGTTCCGCTTCCAGCAAGGCCTCGGGTATGGCGGCACAGTTTATCACCACGAAGGGCTTGTTGCGCCTTTGACTCCTCTCATGTATGGCCTTGGCAGTGAGTTCCTTTCCCGTTCCGCTCTCGCCCAGGATCAGGACCGGGATATCGGTGGGGGCCACCTCCCTGATCAGCGAGAAGACCTTGAGCATCGATTCGCAGGTGCCGACGAATTCCTCGTCCTCCTCGGCGGCGTCGAGCTCCCTCAGAAGTTGAGCGTCCACGAAGGCGATCAGGGAGAGGAGGCGATCGGGATTCAGCCGTTCGAGCCGCCACCTCAACCTCTGATATACCGTCCTCTTCAGGTGTTCGGAGAGGTAGTCTTCGTCACCGAACCCATGAGAGAGACCGCAATGGGGACATTCCTCCTCGGGCAGATCCCTGCCACAGTAAAGGCACCTCTGGAGTCTTTCTCCCTTCAGCTCGTCCTTTATCACCGACCAGAGATCGGATACCTCCTCCCTGTTTCGGTAGAGAAACCTGATGGCCCTCCCCCCTTCCTCGTTTCTCACGACTACCCCCTTTAAGCTCAGGCTCCGTTCCTTTCCGGTAAACTGGAGGGTTATGGGCCCTTCTTCCGCGGGCAGGTTCCCCTTGAGAAATGCGCCGCTTAAGCTCAGGTCAAGGATCAGGACCGGGTGTCCCTTCTGTCCCCTTAAGGGCAGGAAGGCCTTTCCTTCCCTTTGCCTTTTTGTCCTCGCGTCAAGTCTACCCATCTTAGATCGGAATTTAGTCCATCAGGAAGGGGAGTTACAAGTGGCCAAATGTATATTTTTGGGTGGACTTTGGTCTATTTCTCGAGCGTTCGACGATGGTCCGCTGAATGTGCTATCATGGAGTAAGTTCGGTTTGATGGAATTTGGTCCTTTCAAAAAGGAAAAGGAGGGTGAGATGGCCGAAAGGAGCATCGTTTCTATGTTGGAGGAGACGAGGGTCTTTGAGCCGCCCGAGGAGCTCAAGAGGGAGGCTCATATCAAGAGCATGGAGGAGTACAGGGAGATATACCAGAGGAGCCTCGAGGACCCCGAGGGGTTCTGGGGAGAGCTGGCGGAGCAGCTTGACTGGTACAGGAAGTGGGACAAGGTCCTGGAGTGGGACTTCGAGAAACCCGAGATAAAGTGGTTCATCGGAGGAAAGCTCAACGCCTCCTATAACTGCTTAGACAGGCATCTTAAGACCTGGAGGAGGAACAAGGCCGCCCTGATCTGGCAGGGAGAGCCCCTGGAAGAGAACAGGGTCCTCACCTACCAGCAGCTTCATTATCACGTCTCCAAGTTCGCCAACGTCCTGAAGAAGTTCGGGGTGAAGAAGGGGGACAGGGTCTCCATATACCTCCCCATGATTCCCGAGGTCGCCATCGCCATGCTCGCCTGCGCGAGGATCGGGGCGATCCACAGCGTGGTCTTTGGGGGTTTCAGCGCCGAGTCCCTCAGGGACAGGATAAACGACTGCGGGGCCAAGATCCTGATCACCGCCGATGGCTACTACAGGAACGGGAGGGTGATTCACAGCAAGACCAACGCCGATCAGGCCCTGGAGGAGTGCCCCCAGGTCGAGAAGGTGATCGTGGTGAGGAGGTTGGGAACCGAGGTCTTTTTCAAAAAAGGAAGAGACTTCTGGTGGCACGAGGAGATGTCCCAGGATGACATCAGGCCGGAGTGTGAGCCCGAGGTAATGGACGCCGAGGACCCTCTCTACATCCTCTACACCAGCGGGAGCACGGGGAAGCCCAAGGGGGTGATCCACACCACCGCCGGCTACCTCCTCTATGTCTCCCAAACCCTCAAGTGGGTCTTTGACATCAAGGAAGAGGACGTCTTCTTCTGCACCGCAGACGTGGGATGGGTGACCGGCCACAGCTATGTGGTCTACGGCCCCCTGGCCCTGGGGGCCACCAGCGTGATGTTTGAGGGGGTCCCCACCTATCCCACGCCGGACAGGTACTGGGAGATAGTGGAGAGGTACAGGGTCACCAAGTTCTACACCGCCCCCACGGTGATAAGGGCCCTGATGAAGGAGGGGGAGGAGTGGGTGAAGAGGAGGGATCTGTCCACCCTGAAGATCCTGGGCTCAGTGGGGGAGCCGATAAATCCTGAGGCCTGGATGTGGTATTACGAAAACGTGGGCGGAGGCAGATGTCCCATCATGGATACCTGGTGGCAGACGGAGACCGGAGGGTTCCTCATCAGTCCCTTCCCGGTTACGCCCCTTAAGCCGGGCTCGGCTACCTTCCCCTTCCCCGGGGTCGAGCCGAAGATCCTTCGGGAGGACGGCAGCGAATGCGAGCCGGAGGAAGGGGGATCGCTGGTTATGGCGAGGCCATGGCCCGGGATGCTGCGGGGGTTCTGGAACGACCCGGAGAAGAAGAGGTTCAGGGACACCTATTTCACTATGTTCCCCGGCTATTACTTTACCGGAGACGGGGCCAAGAGGGATGAGGACGGGTATTTCTGGCTGATGGGCAGGATAGACGATGTGATAAACGTCTCAGGTCATCGGATAGGGACGGCTGAGGTGGAAAGCGCCCTGGTCTCCCATCCCGCCGTGGCGGAGGCGGCGGTTATCGGGTTCCCCCATGAGGTAAAGGGGCAGGGGATCTACGCCTTCGTCACCCTGAAAAGGGGATTCGAGAAGAGCGATGAACTGCGGAAGGAGCTCATCGGGCATGTGAGGAGGGTGATAGGCCCGATAGCCGCCCCGGATAAACTGCAGTTTGCGGATGCGCTGCCAAAGACGCGGAGTGGCAAGATCATGCGCAGGATCCTGAGGAAGATAGCCGAGGGCAGGATAGAGGATCTGGGCGATACCTCCACCCTGGCGGAGCCCGAGGTGGTGCAGCGCCTGGTGACGGAGAGGATTTAGATGGGAGTACTTCGGCCTCGGGCGATGCCCCCATAAGCTTGGGGGTCCCCTTCCAGGAGGGGGGAGAGGATGGCCTTCACCATTGCGAAACTCAACCAGCTCCCCCAAGGAGGAGAGGGACTGTCTTTACCTTCAGCTCTTGCCCGAGGCCCTCTTCAAGAAGATCCCCCAGATAGATCCCCAGACCCTGACCAATCACTTAGGGGAGAAGGTGGTCCAGGGGATCTTCCCTGAGGACGAGAACTTCGCCTGCCTTGAGGTGAGGTACATGTCGGGTGACAGGGATTGCATCCTCGCCTGTCAGATCTCCCTGGACCCCTTCATGCGCGGTGTCTCCCTCGATTTCGTGACCATAAACAACCCCTTTGCCGAGAGGTACAATGTGGATGTGGACATCTTTGGGGGGGATACCCTTTATGGCACCAGGTCAAGGAACATCTACGAGGAGATCAGGGCGATGGAGGATGGGCTTGCCCCAGGCATGGTGAGGCCGGGGCTGCGTCTTCTCGGGGAGTTCATCAAGTGTTTGGAGAGGTTCACCCTCTCCATAGGCCTCAAGGCCATCACCCTCGGGGCCCTCTACTATCACAACGCCATCTTCTGGGAGAGATACGGCTTCAACTACTTCCGGGGGCTCAAGTTCATGCAGATGATAGACCGGGAATTCTGGCCCGGGGGCGCGGTATACGAGAGGCTTGACGGTTCCACCCCCTTTCGCAGGAGGGGGATGGAGAGGACGGTTAGGGGGAGGAGCTGGGCCATCTACGACGGCATCCTCTCCGATGCCCTGGGAGATGACTGGGAATCCCCCCAGATGTACAAGATAATAGGCAAGGACTTTCACGTTAACACCTTTCCTGATCAGGTCTACTGAGCGATGGGAGGGGACTTTCAGCCGGTCCAAATAGTGCCGAAGGAGAAGAGGAGGCCTGTCCTCAAGCGGTGCACCTTCGGCTGCCTCAGGGGCCTTCACGCCCTTAACGTGACCAACGGATGCAGCCATTACTGCGTGTACTGTTATGCCAGGGGATACTCCCAGGCCCCTCCAAAGGGGGTGGTTGAGCTCTATGTGAACCTGCCCTCCCTACTCGTCCGGGAGCTGGATAACCCTCGCAGGAGGGTTCGTCCCCAGCTCGTCGTCTTCAACACCGCCACCGATTGCTTCCAGCCCCACCCCTCGATCCAGGAGGTAACCTTCAGGGCGATGGAGGCGCTCCTTCAGAGGGGCATACCCATCTCCTTCCTCACCAAGGGGGAGATAGGGGAGGGATTCTTCGACCTCTTCAAGGAGAAGAAGGGATTGGTCAGGGCCCAGATCGGCCTCGTCTCGCTCTCCGAGGAGTACTGGCGCCGCTTCGAGCCCGGTGCGGCCCCACCCGAGAGGCGTCTGCAGAATATAGAGAGACTCAGAAGGGCAGGGATCACTGCCGAGGTGAGGATAGATCCCATCATCCCCTTCCTCACCGACGGGGAGGGGGAGATGAAGGCGCTCCTCAAGGCCCTGAGGGGGCTCGGGGTGAGGAGGGTCACCCTCAATTACCTCCACCTCCGCCCGGCCATTGAGGATAACCTTAGGCGGGAGCTCGGGTCCGTGTGGGAAAGGGTCCTTCGGGTAGGGTACAGAAATCAGCCCTGGCGTAAGGTGGGCACCTCCACCAGGAGCAAGCTCCTCCCCAGGCCCCTGCGCCAAAGGGGATATGAGAGGATCGCCTCCTTTGCTCGATCCCTCGGGATAGAGGCGGTCATATGCTCCTGCAAGAACCCGGATCTCAGGGGAGGATTGTGTATACCTCCCGAGTGGAGGGTCCGGTATCCTCAGCAGCTTTCCCTCTTCTCATCGAGGGGGGTCCAGCGACAGCCGAATTCCTCGAGGATGGAGAAGACCCTCTCCTTGTCCTGAGGGGAGAACTCCATAAGGAGCAGCCCCTCCTCAGGATCTATTTGAAAGGAGACCAGGGGACTGAGGAGTTCATAGAGCCTGTCTATGTCAGCGGTAACCCACCGGCGCTGAAGGAACAGAAGGTCCTCGGCGGTCTCTATAGGTTGGGGACTGGGGACCTGGAGGGGGATGTCCCTCTCCTTCACCTTCCAGCCGTATATCTGCTCCGTTACCCTCTTCGGCCGGACCGGCAGGCCTGAGCCTGCTCAGGTGAACCACAAATATCCCTTCATCCCTTGCATTTTCACCGCCCCATACCTAAACTTACCTCAGGACAAGAAGGTTTAGCAAAAAGTTCCCGCTTCATCAAGGTTTCCCATTAAGGGAAGGGTCCTTGGTGCCGAAAAGGAAAGGAGAAAGAGATGCCCTTGGTCAGTGCAAAGGAGATCCTGGATGAGGCCTCGAGCGGCGCTTATGCCGTTGGGGCCTTCAACATCAACAACATGGAGATCCTCCAGGGGATAGTGGCCGCCTGTGAGGAGAGTGCCTCCCCGGTGATAATCGCCGTCAGCGAAAGCGCCATAAAGTATGCCGGGTTCGATTACCTCGTCTCGATGGTGAGGACGGCAGCCGAGGGGACCTTTGTCCCCATGGCCCTTCATCTCGATCATGGCAGGGACCTTGAGGTGATAAAGAGGTGTATCCGGGGGGGTTTTACCTCGGTGATGATCGATGCCTCCCACCTCCCCTTGGAGGAGAACATCCGGGTGACCCGGGAGGTGGTGGAGATGGCCCACGCCGAGGGGGTCCCGGTGGAGGGGGAGCTCGGTCGCCTTAAGGGGATGGAGGATATGGTCTCGGTGAAGGAGCGGGAGGCCACACTCACGGACCCTGTAGAGGCGGAGCGCTTCGTGGCCGAAACAGGGGTGGACTTTCTTGCCCCGGCCATCGGCACCTCCCACGGGGCCTTCAAGTTCAGGGGAGAGCCCAAGCTCGACATAGAGCGCCTGAGGGAGATAAAGCGGAGGGTCGGAATCCCCCTGGTCCTTCACGGGGCATCAAGTGTCCCCGGATGTATCCTCGAGATCCTCTCCCGTTACGGGGGAGAGCTGAAGGAGGCGAAGGGGGTTCCCCCGGAGGAACTCGAAAGGGCCATCGAGGCGGGCATCAACAAGGTGAATACCGACACCGACCTGAGGCTCGCCTTCACCGCTGCGGTGAGGAAGGTCCTCAGTGAGGCGCCCTCGGAATTCGATCCCCGGAAGATCCTCGCTCCCGCCAGGGAGCTGATAAAGGAGGTGGTCTTGGAGAAGCTGAAGATCTTCAGGAGCGCAGGGAGGGTTGAGCGATGATATACACCATCACGATGAACCCTGCCCTCGACCGGACCATCGAGGTGGATGGGCTGGTGGTGGACGACGCCAACAGGATCGTCTGCGACACCCGCTATGCGGGAGGGAAGGGCATAGATGTCTCCAGGGTCATCAATGAACTGGGCGGGGAGACGATCGCCCTGGGGCTTGTAGGGGGGTACACGGGGCTTGAGATCGAGGGACGGTTGATAAATGAGGGGGTCCTATGCGACTTCACCAGGATCGCCGGGGAGACCAGGACCAACATCATCCTGGTGGACAGGAAGACGAGGAAGCAGTATCTCCTTAACGCCGCAGGGCCCACCGTCACCCCCTCTGAGATAGGGATGTTCTTCGAGAAGATCCGCTCCCTGCCCAAGGACCTCGACTTCGTGGTGATAAGCGGAAGCGTCCCCCCAGGGGTGAGCAAGAACATCTATGCTCAGGTTATCACCACGCTGAAGGCCCGGGGGATAGAGAGGATAGCCCTGGATGCCGACGGCGAGGTCCTGAGGCACGGCTGCAGGACGGGCCCCTACGTGATCAAGCCCAACGTGCACGAGTTCGAGCGCCTCATCGGTTCCCCGGTAAAGGGGGTGGAGGAGATGATAGAAGGGGCCCAGGAGCTCCTCGCCTCGGGGGTGAAGGTGGTCCTCATCTCGATGGGGGCTGAGGGGCTCCTGGGGATAAGGGAAGGAGAGGTCTATCACGCCATACCCCCCCAGCTTGAGGTGGTGAGCGCAGTGGGTGCAGGGGACGCCACCCTCGCCGGTTTCGTCTTGGGGGTGACGAAGGGGATGTCCTTTGAGGAGTCCCTGCAATTGGCCGCCGCAGCAGGGGCGGCCGTGGTCCTCACGCCCGGGACCGAGCTCTGCCACCGAGAGGACGTGGAGAGGATCATCAGGGAGGTGAAGGTGAACAGGGTCCGGTGAAGATCTGGAGGGGGTAATGGGAGGGGCAGTCAGACTGCGAAACGACTTCAAGGCGAGCGTCCTCAAGGGGATAAGGAGGCTCAAGAAGGCCGATCTGTTGGTGGGGATCTCCACCAAGAACGTGGAGACGACCATAATCCACGTGATGAACGTTGCCGCCACGGGCCTTGTGGACTTCTTCCCGGATTACCGGGGGGCGGTGGTGGTCTGCGATGGCTACTCCACCGACCGGACCATGGAGCTCGCCCAGCTCTTCGAACTCCCATTTAAGGTGGGGAAGGTGGTCACCGAGGAGCTGGGAGAGCTGGGGAAGGGAAGCAGTGTCAGGACCATCTTCGAGATCGCCCTAAGGAGCAAGGCCGAATGCGTGGTACTGCTGGACGGCGACCTCCTGAGCGTAAAACCCGAATGGATCGAACACCTGGGGAAGCCCCCCCTTTACGGGATGGCGGACCTGGTGGTCCCCTTCTACATCCGGCACAAGTACGACGGTCTCATTACTAACAACCTGGCCTATCCCCTCCTTCGGGCCCTCTTCGGGGTGGATGTGAGGCAGCCCATCGGAGGGGAATACGGCCTCTCCATAGAGCTGGTAAAGAGGCTCCTTGAGCACCCCCTCTTTCCTACCGGGTTTGGAATAGACATCTTCATCACCACGGTGGCTGCTGCCGAAGGGCTGGCCCTCCAGGAGACCCTCTTAGGCCTGAAACTCCACACCTCCACCCTCCAGTACTCCGATCCCCGGAAGCTCCTCCTTCCCATGTTCAGCGAGGTGGTGGGCACCCTCCTTGACCTGATGATCTACTACGAGGAGGTCTGGAAGGCGAAGCCCCGGCGTCGGGAGGTCTCCAGAGTGATGGCGAAGTACCGGGGGCTCAGGCCACCGCCCACCGTCCTGAGCATCGAGAGGATGATCAGGCTCTTTCGCCAGGAATATGAGGAGTGCCGGGGGGTGATCCGCTCCCATCTGGAAAAGGGGCTTTTTGAGAAGCTCGCGAAGGGGATAAACGAGAAGGTCGTGATAGACGCCGATCTCTGGTCCAAGTCCGTTTACAGCCTCGCCGCTGCCTACAAGCGGGAGGAGCAGAAGCTGCCCATCATAAACGCCCTGCGCACCCTCTGGCTCGGGCGATTCATCACCTACGCCGAGGAGACGAAAGACCTGGGGGTACAGGAGACAGAACGGGTCCTTGAGGATCAGGCGAGGACCTTCGAGGAGAACAGGGATTACCTCATCTCCCTATTTTGAGAGGACCTCCAAGATCTTCTCCCCGATGGTCGCCGGGCTCTCCACCACCTCCACCCCCGCTTCCCTCAAGGCCTCTATCTTGCTCTGTGCCGTGCCCGCCCCTCCGGAGATGATCGCCCCTGCGTGACCCATCCTCCTTCCCGGGGGGGCGGTCCTTCCAGCGATGAAGGCCACAACGGGCTTGGGGTAATTCACCTCGCGGATGTACGAGGCGGCATCCTCCTCTGCCGTCCCTCCTATCTCCCCGATGATGAGCACCGCCCGGGTCTGCTCGTCCTCCCTGAAGAGTTCGAGCACCCCGGCGAAGTCAAGCCCCGTTATCTGATCCCCCCCTATCCCCACACAGGTGGACTGGCCGATCCCCAGCTTGCTCATCTGGTAGACCGCCTCATAGGTGAGGGTACCGCTTCGGGATATTACTCCCACTTCCCCCTCCCGGTGGATGTAGCCGGCCATAAGGCCCACCTTGGACTTCCCCGGGGATATCACTCCGGGGGTGTTGGGACCTATTAGCCTTGCGGAGCGGGCCTCAAGGAAGGTCTTCGCCTTGATCATGTCGAAGGTGGGGATCCCCTCGGTGAAGCAGACGATAAGCCCTATCCCCGCCTCGGCCGCCTCCATGACCGCCTCGGCGGCAAAGGCCGCGGGGACGAAGATCGCTGAGGTGTTGGCCCCGGTCTTCCTCACCGCCTCCTCCACGGTATTGAAAACCGGCACCCCCTCCACCTCCTGCCCCCCCTTCCCGGGGGTCACCCCGGCCACGACCTTGGTCCCGTACTCGAGCATCCTCTTGGTGTGAAAGCGGCCTTCCCCACCCGTTATCCCCTGAACCAGGACCCTCGTGGACTCGTCTACAAGGATGGCCATCCCTTATCCCTCCTTCAGCATCTGGACGATCCTCTCAGTGGCCTCGGCCATGGTCCCCACGGTGATGAGGTTGAGGCCCGAGGAATCGAGGAGCCTCCTTCCTTCCTCCACATTGGTCCCCTCAAGGCGGATCACTATGGGCTTGGTGAGGGTGATCTCCTTTGAGGCCTCTATCACCCCGTTGGCCAGGGTGTCGCAGCGGAGGATCCCCCCGAAGATGTTGATGAAGATGAGCTTCACGTCAGGATCAGCGTGCACGATCTTCAGCCCCTCCCTCACCATCTCCACCGTCGCCCCGCCTCCCACGTCGAGGAAGTTGGCCGGCTCCCCTCCGGCGAGCTTTATCAGGTCCATGGTGGCCATGGCCAGTCCCGCCCCGTTGACCAGACAGCCCACATCTCCCTTCATCTTGATGTAATTGAGGTTGTACTTTTTGGCCCAGGCCTCGAGAGGGTCCTCGGGCCCGGTGGCCATCTCCTGGAACTCGGGATGTCTCCTCAGGGCGTTATCATCTATCTCCACCTTGGCGTCGAGGGCCACGAGCCTGTCCCCCTCCTTCAGGGCCAGGGGGTTGATCTCGGCAAGGAGCATCTCCTTCTCTGTGGCGGCCTTAAAGAGCCCCATGGTTATCTTCACCCATTCGCTTATCCCCGCTCCCCCAAGCCCCATCCTGTAGGCCATCCTCCTCGCCTGAAAGGGCAGAAGGCCAAAGGCGGGGTCTACCTCTTCCTTTACCACCCTTTCGGGGTTCCTCCTCGCCACCTCCTCGATCTCGACCCCTCCCTCTGAGCTCCCTATCACCACTAAGCGACCCCTCCTCCGGTCGAGGGTCACTCCCAGGTAGAGCTCTCCTTTTATGTCCACTCCCTCCTCGATCAGGACCCTCTCGACCTTCTCGGCGGCCTTACCCATCTGGTAGGTGGAGAACTCCTTCCCCAGCACCCCGGCCGCCCACCTCTCGACCTCCTCTGGCGAATCGAGCACCGCGATCCCTCCACCTTTTCCCCTGCCACCGGCTTTCACCTGGACCTTAGCGGCAATCCTCCTTGAGCCGAGCCGTTCGGCTATCCGGCGGGCCTCCTGGGGGCTTTCCGCCACCTCTCCCTTAGGGATCGGGATACCGTACTCTGCCAGGACCCTTTTCCCCTGAAACTCATAGAGCCTCATCCCTGCCCCCTCTGATGTTTTTGGGGATTTTACTCGATATAGGGGGAGGTGTCCAGCATCTTCAGGCGAACTTTTGCTTGACTACGGGGCGAGTTTCGGTTAAATTTTTTGGTGGTTGGGGGATCGTCTAGCGGCAGGACGCAAGGCTCTGGACCTTGAAGCCGAGGTTCG
>CAYRAR010000055.1:0-11467 GCA_964422255.1 uncultured Thermodesulfobacteriota bacterium
CTCCCGGGGGATTTTGAGTCCCCTGCGTCTCCCAGTTCCGCCACTCCGGCAACCGATGAAATTATAGGATATCGACCGAGAGGGGTCAATCAAGCCTCAGCGGCGCAGGCGGATGGGCCGGTACTCCCTCCCCTTCTTCGCCTCTGGCTCCCCGTCCACCATGACGATATCGGCGGTGAAGTCATACTTCCCCTCGAAGAGAGCGCTTCCCACGGCGTAGATGTCCACCGGGGCCTTTTTCTCCTCGAAGTGGGCGATCTTCTCCGGGTTGAAGCCTCCGGAGACGATGATCTTCACCCAGGAGAACCCCTCCCTGTCCAGGGCAGAGCGGACCTTCTCTACCAGACGGACGTTCACCCCCCGGGGGTCAAACTGCATCATCTCCTCCCAGAGGGAGCGATCCACCATCGTGTCCGAAGTATCGAGCCTCACGGCCCAGAGGATCTTTCCAAGCTTCCTCGCCACCTCTAAGGATGTGCCCACGCAGTCGTTGTGGTAATCCACCAGGGCAATCACCTTGATGTCCGTCCCCTTGGCGATATGCTCGTAGAACTTATAGGTGGCCAGGGCCGTATCCCCCCGGTAGCAGGCGATAAGGGCATGGGGTATCGTTCCTATCCCCCGGGAACCCCACCACTCTGCCCCCGCATCGGTGGACACCGCATGGGCCCCACCGATGGTGGCGGCGTAGCCGTCCCCTCCCTGCACGCTGAAGTGGTCGAAGCGGGCGGCGAAAAAGAGGACCGGCTTCCCCTGGGCCGCCTGAACGCAGCGGCGCACGTTGGTGGCCACCTTGGTCCTGCGGGCCAGCACCCCGAGGTAGACCGTCTCCAGGTGGGCAAAGCTCGCTGCAGGCCCCTCGATGTGCATTACCGGCTCGTAGGGTTCCACCTCATCTCCGTCCCTTAAGGCGGTGATCTTCAGCTGATCGAACTCGTCCACCCATATCTCGTCCAGGGCCGCCTCGATCTCGCACCGCTCCTTCGTGAGGGCGAGGAAACGCTCCCTGTCGGCATAGCGGTACTTGCGCATCTCCATCTTGATCTCCATGAGGCGATCAAAAAGCTTGTAGGCCTTCTGGAGGTCCTTGTAGTGGCCAGTGCCCACCTTCAGGATGGCGATCGCCTCATCCACCCCGCAGAGCACCGCATGTTTCTTTTGGAAGACCTGCATCAGGACGATGGGGTTATGCCGGTCCCGTTCCAGGATCAGCTTCTCCCGCCAGAAATAGACGTCAGAGCGGTACCCCCTCCTGATCTCGTGGATGGGCAGATCGAAGACGTGGACAGGGAGCCTCTCGTTCTCTTCCTTAAGCAGGACCTTAGACCCAGTATTCATCGCGGGAAATCCTCTCCTCCACGTCTATCTTATAGAATTCCTCCAGGGGAGAGAGTATCTCCGGAGCCCTCTCATAGACCTCCCTTATCGCCTCCCTCACCTTCTTCACCCCGTTGGGGGTCATCCTGCCCAAGGGCTGGCGGCATGGCCCGGCAGGAAGCCCCAGGCCCCGCATCAGGGTCTTTATGGGTACGGGATTACGGAACTTGCAGGGGACCCGAAACCCTCCGTATTCCTCTTCGGTCTTCACGGTGACGATCCCGAAGAGGGGGGCCAGGGCCTCTCTGAGCTTTCTCCCTCTTTCCATATCTCCCCTTAGCAACGCCTCCGTCATCTGGGCCACTGCTCCGGGAACCACGTTGGATACCACCGATACTACCCCCTGGGCCCTGATGTCCTCCCGCACCATCATCTCAAAGGTCTTGTCGTCGTCTCCCGAGAGGATATCAAAGTCATCTCCCAGAAGTGTCCTCGTCTTCGCCATCCTCTCCAGATCCCCGGTCGCCTCCTTCACGGCCTGAACGTTCCTGCACTCCCTCCTCAGGAGGGCCAGATCCTCCACCTCCATCTGGGTCCCCGTACGCCCGGGGATGATGTAGGGGGTGATGAAGGTGTCGGGAAAGGATTTGGCGATCACCTCGTAGTATTCGGTACGGAGCTCCAAGGAGGAGGGACCATTGTAGTAGCAGTCGACAAGGAGCACCGCCTCCACCCCCAGCTCCACTGCTCCCTTCGTGCCTTTCAGGGCTTCAGCGGTGGAATTGCTCCCTGTGCCGGCCATAACGGGTGCCCTTCCTTTGGCCAGCTCCACCACCTCCTTTATCACCCGGTGCTGCTCCTCCCACTCGAGGGTGGGGGACTCCCCCGTAGTGCCCGTGGGGACGAGCTTCGCCCCCTGCTCTATCTGAAAGGTCACGTTCTTTCGCAACCCCTCCAGATCCAGCTCTCCCGATGGGGTGAAAGGGGTTACCAGGGCCGTCCAGCATCCTTCAAATCTTTCTAACTTCATTGCGCCTCCTGTGGGAAGATTTTTGTTTTATTTAAAAAGTTATGAGATCTCCTTTGATTTACTTGAACCTTTGATACCTTTAACTGAGAAATTTTAAAAGGAAGGGGAAGGGAAGTCAAGCCCAGGGATCGCGTTTATTGACGCCCCAAAGGGAAAGTGCTAATAAAGGGGGGAAACCCATAGTTAGCGAAGGAGAAGCAGATGGCAGGGAAGGATAGCTTGGATGTGCTGAGGAAGATCGAGGATAAGGTTTATCAATGCATGAAGTGCGGATTCTGCATGTATTTCTGCCCGGTTTACCGGGAGATCTATGAAGAGGCCTATGTGGCCAGGGGGCGCAACGTCCTGGCGATGGACCTCCTGGAGGGAGCAGAGTTTGACTGGAAGCACCTGGAGGAGAGGTTCAGTAAGTGTCTCACCTGTAACCGCTGCGCCCAGTTCTGCCCCGCTAAGGTGGAGGTGGCCACCATCACCTTCTTTGCCAGGGCCCAGATCGTGGAGGCAAAGGGTCTACCCTTCGCTAAGAAGGTGGTCTTCCAGAACCTCCTGAAGAACCGAAGCCTCTTTGGGAACGTGGTGAAGGTGGCCTCCAAGTTTCAGAGGTTCCTGCCCAAGACCGAAGGGAAGATCCGCCACCTCCCTACTTTCCTCTCTGCCCTGGGGAAGGGGCGCCAGATCCCGGAGATAGCCGATCAGTTCCTTCGCGATCAGATCCCTGAGGTCATCTCACCAGCGGGGGAAAGGAAGATGAGGGTGGCCTTCTTCGCTGGCTGCGCCACCGATTTCGTCTTTCCACAGGTGGGGAGGAAGGCGATAGAGTTCCTCGTCAGCCAGGGGGTGGAGGTCGTCTTCCCCAAGGAGCAGGGGTGCTGTGGTATGCCGGTCATGGGCAGCGGTGACTTCGCCACTGCCCGCGAGATGGCCGACGCCACCGTAAAGGTCTTTGAGGCCTATGAGGGGATAGATTACATCGTTACCGCCTGTGCCACCTGTGGGTCGGCCCTGAAGGAGGGCTACGTCACCTACCTGGCCGACACGGACGAGAGGAGGGAACGTTACGAGCGCTTCAGTTCCAAGGTAAAGGACATAAACGAGTTCATCGTGGACATCTTAAAGCCTCCTCCCGAGGCCTTCGCCACGGAGCTTCCCGAGGGGACGAAGGTGACCTATCACGACCCCTGCCACCTGGTCCGTTTCCAGAACATCTCCTCCGAGCCCCGCACCATCATCAAATCAATCCCTGGAATAGAGTTCGTGGAGATGGTCGAGCCGGACAGGTGCTGTGGGATGGGGGGGTCTTTCAACATTCAGTATTATGAACTGTCCAAGAAGATAGCCGAAAAGAAGATGAATAGCATCGCCGACACTGGAGCGGACATAGTGGTCAC
This sequence comes from uncultured Thermodesulfobacteriota bacterium, assembly GCA_964422255.1. Classification (GTDB taxonomy): domain Bacteria; phylum Desulfobacterota; class B13-G15; order B13-G15; family B13-G15; genus CAYRAR01. The sequence continues at coordinate 3,736 of CAYRAR010000055.1, forward strand.
GGCCTGCCCCGGCTGCATGATCCAGCTCATCGATCAGACGATACAGAGGGGGATGCCCCAGAAGGTGATGCATGTGATCGAGCTCCTCAAGGTCTGACTCCAGACCCCTCCTCACATTGCGTGGTCCATCCGTTTATGTTATATGAAAAGGCCTGCTCAGGGAGTTTTTCTTTCTGGGGAAAAGGAGGCCGCAGATGAAAGAGGTACCTTATGAGATGATAGAGGAAAGAAACAGGCTCCTGCGGGAATCGGTGAGGCAGATAGCCTCCACGCGGGTCGAGAAGAGGGCGGCGGAGATAGACAGGGCCGGCTCCTTCCCCTGGGATATGGCTGAACTCTTCCATCAACAGGGATATTTCTCTGTCCTCCTTCCGGAGGAGTACGGGGGGTTGGATGGCAACATCACGGCCCTCTGCATCATCACGGAAGAGATCGCCCATGCCTGTGGATCCAGTTCCCTGATGATCCTGGCCCACTCGGTGGGCCTCATGCCCCTCATGATGGCCGGGAATGAGGAGCAGAAGCGGCGCTTTTACACCAAGGTGGCCGAGGAGCGGGCCTTGGCCGCCTTCGCCCTCACGGAGCCTGAGGCAGGCTCTGATGCCTCCTCGCTCAAGACTACTGCGGTCCTCCAGGGAGATTACTACATCGTTAACGGCCGCAAGTGCTTCGTCACCAACGGCGGGGTGGCCGACTTTTACAGCGTCTTCGTCACCACCTCCCCGGGTAAAAGGAGGGAGGGGATCTCGGTCCTCATGGTGGAGAAAGACACCCACGGGCTTATGATAGGGAAGAAGGAGGAGAAGATGGGGATGAGGGGGTCAGACACCACCGACCTGATCTTTGAGGACGCGGTGGTCCCCAGGGAGAATCTGATCGGGGAGGAGGGGCAGGGATGGGAGCTGGCCATGATGACCCTGAACCTCTCCCGCCCTGCCATCGGGGCCCAGGCGGTGGGGATCGCCCAGGGGGCCCTTGATTTCGCTCTGGAGTACGCCACAAAGAGGGTACAGTTCGGGCAGAAGCTCGCTGACTTTCAGGGGATCCAGTTCATGCTCGCCGATATGGCCACCAAGATAGAGGCGGCCAGGGCCCTGGTCTACAAGGCGGCGGCCCTGCTCGACGAGAAGGTCTACGAGAGGGACAGGATGTCGGCTATAGGGGTGGATAAGCTATCGGCCATGGCCAAGTGCTTCGCCTCCGACGTGGCCATGGAAGTGACCACCAACGCCGTGCAGATCCTGGGGGGATACGGGTATCTGAAGGATTATCCCGTGGAGAGGATGATGAGGGACGCCAAGGTGACCCAGATCTTCGAGGGAACCAATCAGATCCAGAGGATCGTGATCGCCAGGAACCTCCTCAGGAGATTTTGGGAAAAGGATATTGCGTAAGGAGATCCTGATATTCAGCGAGAGGTGCTGTGGCTGCCTCCTGTGTGAGCTGATATGCTCCGCTACCAACAGGAAGGCCTTCTCCCTCGAGGAGGCCTTCATAAGCGTTCGTCCCGACCCGAGAGGGGCATATTTCACCATCCAGAGGAAAGAGGGATGCAAGGGGTGTGGCAAGTGCGTGGAGTCATGCCCCACGGGTGCCCTGGTCTTTGAGGAGGAGGCGGCATGAAGGCCCTCTTTGTGGACCTTTCCACCGGAAAGATGGAGGAGGAAGAAATAGGGAAGCTCCTTCCCCGTTACCTGGGAGGGGTGGGCATCGGGGCAAGGCTTGCCCTCGATCTCATCCCCCAGGGATGCGATCCCTTGGGGGAGGAGAACGTCCTCATCCTCTGTCCCGGCTCCTTAGTGGGAACAAACATCCCCACGGCATCCCGTACGGAGATAACGGCCAAATCTCCCCTCACGGGCCTCATCGGCACCACCAACTCCGGCCTCTATTTCGGGGCCTTCCTCCGGTACGCTGGGTTTGACTGCTTGGTGATAAAGGGGGCAGCCTCCGATCCGGTCTACCTCTCGATCGAGGACGGAGAGGCCCGAATAAGGGACGCCAAGGAAATCTGGGGTAGGGACAACTGGGAGACGTACCTCTGGTTGCGGGAGAGGGAAGGAGAGAAGGTCCAGGTCGCCTCCATCGGTCCTGCTGGGGAGCGCCTCGTACGCTTCGCTTCGATCCAGAACAACTTCTTCCATGCCTGGGGGAGAACCGGGGTCGGTGCCGTGATGGGCTCAAAGAGGCTGAAGGCGGTGGCGGTGAAGGGAAAAGGGACCTTCCGGGTCCATGACCTTCGGCAGGTCCTCGAGCTCGCCAGGGAGTTCACCGAGAGGGTCAGGGCGGATGACTCCTTCGGCTATACCCGCCGTTACGGCTCCATGGTGGCCTCCGACCCCTACAATAGAATAGGGGTACTGCCGGGAAGGAACTTCACCCGGGGGACGATCCCCTCATGGGAGGAAACCCGGGGGAGGAGGGTCTTCGAGAGGAAATATAAGGAAAAGGACCTCTCCTGCTTTGCTTGCCCCATAGCCTGTGGTCACTGGTCCAGGGTGAAGGAAGGGGAGGGGGCGGGGTATGAGTTTCACGGGATGGAGGTCACCTACGTGCTGGAGTTCGGGGCAAAGCTGGGAATCACCTCCATTGAGGAGATCGCCCGATCGGTTGAGTTGTGCGATCGGATGGGGATGGACGTGGTCTCCACGGCCTCGGTGATCGCCTATGCCATCGAGGCCTCGGAGAAGGGGACGCTCCCTTCGGGGGAGGTTCCTTCCTGGGGGGACCCGAGGGGTATAAGGTTCCTGATTGGGAGGATAGCCCGCCGCGAGGGGATAGGAGAGGTGCTGGCTGAGGGGGTGAGGAGGGCCTCATCCCATTTCGGGGGCACGGAACCCTATGCCCTGCACATCAAGGGGGCGGAGATACCGGTGAGGGACCCGAGAGGGAAGTGGGATGTCTGGTCCCTCGGCTACCTCACCGACATCCGGGGGGGAGATCACCTAAGGGCCCGCTCCCCTGCAGAGTATCTGCTGGGCGGAACCTTGAATCACCTGGAGGAGGAGCTTCACGTCTCAGAGGAGTTCATCGCCGCCCTCGATATGCCCGATGACCTGAAGGGAAGGATCTTCGGCTCCCCGCCCCAGAAGGTGGACATCCCCCTGATGACCAAATACGCCGAGGAGCTCATCACGATGATAAACGCCTCAGGGCTCTGTCTCCGTCCGCCGGTCCTTCGCACCTTCGGCCCCCGAACCCTGAGCCATTTCCTTCGAGCAGTATGGGGCATAGAGATCCCCCCTGAAGAGGTCCTCCTCGGTGCCGAAAGGGTCTGGAATCTGCAGCACCTCTTCAACCTCCGGGAAGGGCTCAGGAGGGAGGACTTCCGTTGGCCTTCCAGGTTCTATCAGGAAGAGAACGGCACCCCTCCCCTCGACTCCCAAAAGGTGGAGGAGACCCTCAGGGCCTATTTCCTCGCCCGGGGATGGGATCCACAGACGGCCATCCCTACCCGTAAGAAGCTTGAAGAATTGGGGCTTGGAGAGGAGGCCAAGAGATGGAACGTTACGAGGTGACCCTGCAGGCCGCAGTCACTCCCCGCCAGGGGGAGCTCATCATCCCCTTCAGGGAGACGGTGATAAGGAAGCTCGAGAGGAAGGGGAAAGAAAGAGACAGAAGGGAGATCGTGTGCCGTCGGGTAAAGAGGTATATCACCACCCACCTCGAGGACGTGGTCTTCTTCGCCCTCCTGGGCCCTATGGACAGGGAAAAGGGCACCTTGCCCATAGATGCGCTCATCACCTTCGCCTTTATCCTCCTTGAGCTCAAGGAACCCGATCTCTTTCGCCGCAGTGCCCTCCCCGAGCTCATCATAGATCAGAGCTTCCTTCAGGTGGCCACTACGAGCACCATAAGGCTCGATCAGTTCGAGGAGTTTAAGAACTTCATCTTGGAGAAGGTGGAGGAAGAAAAGGTCCCTGCGGGGATAAGGTCCCGCTACGCTTTCCTGAAATCCCCCCTATATTATCGACTGCGGTAGGTGAGAAGGTCTCTGCCCTCCCTCGAGAGAGCCCCTCTTGTCCCCTTGGTCTTGGCTTTAGCAGGGGGAATCCTCCTGGGAAGGGGTTCTCCTCCTTTCCTTCCCCTGATTATCACCTTATCCCTCTCCCTCATCCTGGGAACATTCGCTTCGAGGGGAAAGGGGTACTGGCTCCTGCTGTTCCTCTCATTCCTTTGCGGTTGGTACCTCTCCTGGTCCTTCCACCATCCGGTTCTCCCGCCCCATCACATCTCCCATCTTAAGGACAGCCAACGCTACACCCTCAGGGGGAAGGTCGTCAGATCCCCATATCCCAAGGGGAAAAAGTTATATCTCATTTTGGATGTCAAAAGGATCGTAACCCAGCAGGGGCTCCTCCCTGCCTCCGGACGCCTGAGGGTGACGGTGCCAGCAGAGGACCTTCCTCTTCGCCGCGGGGACTTGGTGGAGGTGACCATCAAGGTGAGGCGGCCGAGAAACTTCCTCAACCCGGGCGCCTTCGATTACCGGGGTTACCTCCTTCGCCGGGGGATATGGATGACTGGATACCTGAAGGATCCACGGAGGATCAGGATCATCCAGCGCGGCTCCTCGCCCCTGGGATGGCTTGACGGAATAAGGGAGAAGATGAAGGGTTTCCTCAGGAGGGAGGTCCCATCTCCGGGCAGAGAAGTCCTTTTGGCTCTTCTGCTCGGGGAGAAGGGCTCCCTTTCGAAGGAAGTGAGGGAGGCCTTCATTCGGGCCGGGGTCGCCCATGTCCTGGCCATCTCGGGACTCCACCTCGGGATAATAGCCGCCCTCGTTTTCTTCCTTGTCAGGGGAGCGATAAAGAGGAGCGCAAAGCTGCTCCTTCGGCTCGATAGGGACAGGATAGCCGCCATAGGAAGCATCCCGCCCCTCTTCCTCTACATATTTTTGAGCGGTGCTCCCCTCTCCGTGGTGAGGGCCGGGATAATGGTGGGGGCCTTCCTCCTTTCCCTCCTCATAAAGAGGTACAGGGACCCCTTGAACCTCCTCTCCTTGGCCGCCATCGGGATCCTGCTCCTCTCCCCGGGCTCCCTCTGGGAGGTCTCCTTTCAACTCTCCTTCGGGGCGGTGGCCGGGATCCTCCTCCTCACCCCTGCCCTATCACAGTTCGGAGGGAGGACGGATCTGGGGCTTCCCCTCCTCGAGAGGGAAAAGGGGGTGCGACGTTGGATCAGGGCCTCAATCATCGTTTCCCTCGCGGCAACCCTCACCACGGCCCCCATCCTCGCCTTCCACTTCCATCGCCTCTCCCTCCTGGGCCCCCTCTCAAACCTCGTGGTCATCCCCCTGGTGGGACTCCTCATCCTCCCCCTGGGGCTTCTGGGGCTCTCCCTCCTTCCCCTCTCACCGACGATGGCTTCACCCCTGCTTAAGCTGAGCGGCCTCTTCGCGACCCTCTGCACCGACGCGGTGATGAAACTCGCCGGCCTCCCCCTCTCATCCATCTATCTCCCTCCCCCCACTCATCCAGAAATAGCCCTTTATTTCGCCATCCTCTCCTTTCCTCTCTGGAGGAGGATACCCCACAGGAGGGTCCTCCTCTCCCTGACGCTCCTCCTTTTGACAGCGGATGCCCTTTACTGGTTTCAGAAGGTGCAGGGGGACGGAAGGCTTGAGGTGGTATTCCTCGATGTGGGACAAGGAGATGCGGCCTTCGTCCGCTTTCCCGGCGGGGAGAGGATGCTTATCGACGCAGGAGGGCTCTTCGGTGGCCTCGACACTGGGGAGAAGATCATCGCCCCTTTCCTCTGGAGGAGGCGATTCGTGAGGGTGGACTACCTCGTCCTGAGCCATCCCCAGCCGGATCACTACAAAGGGTTTCTCTTCATCGCCCGCCACTTTCACCCCGTTGAGTTCTGGTACAACGGCCGCATGCCCCCTTACCCGGATTATCGGGACCTTCTGAAGTCGCTGAAAGAGGAGGGGGTGAAGCTGATAAGGGTGGGGAGGGGATTTGTCCGCACCATCTCAGGGGTGAAGGTGGAGGTGCTCCATCCGCCCTACGGCTGGAGAGGGAATCTGAACAACTCCTCACTGGTTGTGCGCATCGGCTGGAAGGGCCACAGGGTACTCTTTACCGGAGACATAGAAAGAAAGGCGGAGGAGTATCTGGTAAGGGCAGGAGATGACTTCACGGCTTCCGTTCTGAAGGTCCCCCATCACGGGAGCAAGACATCGAGCACCCTGGATTTTCTCAGGAAGGTCTCCCCGTCCTTTGCGGTCATCTCCGTCGGGGCCCACAACCCCTTCCACCTGCCCCATCCTGATGTCCTGAAGAGGTATAGGAGATTGGGGATAGAGGTCCTGAGGACCGACCTTGACGGGGCCATTACCTTCCTCAGCGATGGTAAAAGGGCAGCGCTCTACACCTTTTCAGGACCGAGGCGATATCTCCTTCCATTAAGGAGCAGGTAGTATTCCCCCCGTCTCTCGTCATATTGGGCGTGCTGGGCGACCTGATAGAAGGAGAGGGGTCGGAAGCGGGCAGGGAACTTCCCCCCTTTGACGTCGCAGTAGGGGATGTTCCCTCCCGAGATGCGGATCGTCGAGGGATCGAGCCTCTCTGAAGACCCATCGTTAAGGCCGATGAGGAAAAACTCCTCCCCTCCTTTTTTCCGCAACTCCGCCCACTCCACGATAAAGACCGTATCCTCAACCTCGATAAACTCCCTTTCCTTACCTATCTGGACGAAATATCGGCCTTCCTCATCTCTTCTTAGCCCTTGGTAAAAGAGGGAAAGGATATCCCGGCGGATTATCTCCTTCCCTTCGTAATACCACTTCCCTTCCTTATCCACTTTTATCCTTCCCATTTCCCAGCTCTCTGGATCTCCTGGTGGCGGCATGGACCGCTTCCATCACCGCCCCCCTCACCCCTGCCTTCTCCAAGACCGAAAGCCCTTCAATGGTGGTCCCTCCAGGCGAGGCGACCATCTCCTTCAAATGGGAAGGAGAGAACCCTTCGAGGATGGCCTTGGCTGTTCCTAGGGCCGTCTGGGCCGAGAGCATGAGGGCGGTCTCCCTGTCCAACCCCTCCCTCACCCCGGCATCGGCGAGGGCCTCGATAAAGAGGGCTACATAGGCGGGACCGCTCCCGCTCAAGCCCGTGACCGCATCCATCAGTCCCTCGGGGACCACCACCGTCCTCCCCACCGAGGAGAAGACCTCCTCGGCGATCTCCAGATCTCCCTCTCTGGCCCCCTCCCCCATCGTGAGGGCGATCGCCCCCTCCCCCACCGAAAGGGGCAGGTTGGGCATGGCCCTTATGATCCTCGCCCTCCCGCCGAGGATCGAAGAGATGGTCCCGGTGGTAAGCCCGGCCACAATTGATATGAGGAGATGATCAGGACCGAAGAAGGGAGAGATCTCCTGAAGCACCCCCTTAGCCTCCTTGGGCTTCACCGCCAGGATCACCACCTCCTTCTCCTTCAGCACTGAAGGGGTATCGGCCGTAACCCTTATCCCCAGCCTCTCGGCCACCTCCTCCCTGCGGGAGGAGAGGACCTCACTGGCCAGAAGGAGATGGGGGGGGACCCTCTGAAGGAGCCCTCGAAGGATCGCCTCCCCCATCCTCCCTGTACCTATCACCCCCACGCCTTTTTGCTCGATCATCTCTCTTCCCCTTAAGAAAGTTTTTAGGGGGAAGCTCCCACGCTCCCCCCTTTTTCCTTCATGGTGGAGATGGGGGGATTCGAACCCCCGACCCTCACGTTGCGAACGTGA
>CAYRAR010000056.1:0-11457 GCA_964422255.1 uncultured Thermodesulfobacteriota bacterium
AGGGAAAAACCCGAGAGTGTCAAGGGGAGGGTCTTAAGGGGCCTCCCTTTTACCGAGGAACCGGTTGTAGAGCCAGCCGAAGACCAGTCCGCACAGGGCGCCGTCAACGAAGGCATAAAGGGTTCCGACGATCAGATCACCCAGGGAACCGCTGGCATGATAGCCTGGGTATACCGAGGCCATGGCTCGCAAAAACGCAACGCCGTACTTGGGCCAAATCAGATTCACCATGCCGGTCAAAAACAGGGCCAGCGCCCATAGGATGCCCGCCGTCAGACCCAATGCTTTAAGGTTAAGTCTCATTTTCCCCTCCTTTAGGAAGTTGAAAACTCTTAACTATTTCATTTGACATAAATCCGCTTCCCGCTCTTGGCGTCGAAGAGGTAGATATCCTCAGGTGAGAAGGTGACGTTCAGGGTATCCCCAATCTGTACCTCAAAGTCCGCCCTTGCCAGAACCTTAAGTTCGTTAGCCCCGATTTTGACAAAGATGGTCTTATTGGGTCCGAGGGGTTCTATGTGGGTCACTTCTGCGATCAGATCCACCCCCATGCCCTTTCCTATGTGGATGGCTTCAGGTCTTATACCCAGGGATACCCGTCCTTCGTGGGAGGTGGGGAGGGGAATTAGGACGTTTTCGTCTATACTGACAAAATCTCCATTTTTAAGATCGCCTTCGATGATATTGATCCTCTGCATCCCTACAAACTCCGCCACAAACCGGTGATGGGGGTCTCGGTAAGTGGTATCGGGTTCTCCGACCTGGCGTACCTCGCCTGCCTCCATCACCACCACGATATCCGACATGCTCATCGCCTCTGCCTGATCGTGGGTGACGTAGATGACCGTTGCCCCCAGGTCCTTAAAAAGGCGTTTAAGCTCTGATCTCGTCTGCTCACGGATTTGGGCATCGAGATTGCTTAACGGTTCATCAAGGAGGAAGACCTCAGGTTCTCTCACCAAGGCACGAGCAAGGGCGACCCTCTGTTGCTGTCCTCCGGAAAGCTGGCGGGGATAGCGGTCAAGAAGCCCCTCTATACCGAGCATCGCTGCGACCTTACTTACCTTTCCCCTTATCTGGGAGGCCGGCAAGCCGCGAAGCCTCAAGCTGATGGCGATGTTCTCATAAACCTTCATATGCGGGTATAGGGCGTAATTCTGAAAGACCATGGCGACGTTTCTTTTTCCAGGGGGAACATTATTGACCATCCGGTCGCCTATGTATATTTCGCCGCCGGAAGGCCTCTCCAGGCCTGCCACAACCCTAAGCAATGTGCTCTTTCCACAGCCCGAGGGACCAAGCACCGTCACAAACCTCCCATGAGGTATCTCGAGGGTCACATCCTTGAGGGCAATGACCCTCCCCCCCATAAAGGTCTTATTTACTCTATCGAGGACTACCTTCGCCATCGCTCACCCCTTCACTGCTCCTGCGGTAAGGCCCTCGACTATCCACCTCTGAAGGAGCGCCACGATAAGGATCACCGGCACCGTGGTGATGGTAACGGCGGCGTTGATCTGTCCCCAAGGGATCTCATAGATTGAAGCACCACTAAGCATAGAGATGCCCACAGGAACAGTATAGCGCAACTGATCAGGCATAAGGGTCAAGGCTATGAGGAACTCATTCCAGCAGAAGATGAATATCAGGGCAGCACTTACCGCCAGGGCCGCACGAGCCAGTGGCAGGATCACCCTGAGAAGTATCCCTCCCCACCATAGGCCATCTATCATAGCGGCTTCATCCAGTTCCTTAGGAATCCTGCTGAAGGCAGCATAGAGCATCCAGATGCCAAAAGGAAGGTTAAGAAAACAATAACTGAGGATAAGCCCCAGGGGATTATTGATGAGCCCTAAGGCCTTAATGGCGACAAAGACCGGAATCACCAACAGGGTCGGTGGAACTATCGCCCCTACCAAAAGCCATCTCTGAAGCATAAGGGCCCTCTGGACAGGCATGTACCTTAGTTTAAAGGCCACAAGGGAGGCAAGGGCGAGGGTGAGGATCGTTCCCCCGGTGGCGACGACCAGACTGTTGATGACATATCGGGAGAAGGGCCTTTTGTAGAAGACTTCTACGAAGTTTTCCACCGAAAGGCTTTTTGGCAAATATCTTATGGGAAGGGAGAATACCTCCTCAGGGGGCTTTATGGCGGTTATTACGGTCCAGAGAAAGGGGAAAAGGCAATAAAGCACTATCAGGGTTCCCAAAAAGAAAAACGCCGCCTTCCTCATCTTGCCCTCTCATAACCCAGAGTCGTAAGGCGCATGATCAGAAAACTCACTCCTATCAGAGCAAAGAGAAAGAGTACGGTAAGGAATATGGCGTAGCCAAGCTCATCGTACCTGAAGGCCACCTCGTAGATGTATATGCACAGGGTTCGGGTGCTGTCGGCAGGCCCTCCCTTCGTGAGGACCCATATGAGGTCGAAGATGCCCGCTGCGTGAATGACCCTGAAGATCAAGGCCACCCTCACAAAGGGGAGAAGCAGGGGGAAGGTGAGATGAAAGAATCTCCTGAGGGAGCCTGCTCCGTCTATGGAGATGGACTCCTTTAATTCCTGGGGGATGGTCTGAAGCCCTGCAAGGAGAATGATCACAACGAAGGGGGTGGTCTTCCAGAGGTCGGCAAATACAGCAGCAAACATCGCCCCAGAAGGGCTTGAGAGCCAATCAAGGGGCCGCTCCAGGAGGCCGACCCTTAGGAGCAGATCGTTGATCACACCAAAGGGGTTGTTGAACATCCACTGCCATGACATGGCCATAACGGCAGTGGGCAATGCCCAAGGTATAAGGACCGAAAGCCTTACAAACCACCTCCCTTTGAATTGGGCGTTGAGCAGGAGGGCGATGAGAAGCCCCAGGAGGAACTCCAGAGGGACGGATATGGAGGTAAATACAAGGGTGTTTTTCAGGGTCCTTTTGAGGTCATAATCAAGGGCGAGCCTCTTCAGGTAGTTTTCCTTCTTGCCCTTAAGAGTTCCTTCTATCGAACGGGCCATGACCTTAAGGGCTTGCTGGGGGGATTCCACCCCGGCAAGGACCGCACTTACGTGCTTCTGCAGCGTATCGCTTATTCGGGGGTAGTCAGGGTGAGGAGGTCTCGCCCTTGCCCTCATGACGATATCGTAAAGGTCCTTATAGTGGGGACTTACCTCCAGTATCTCAGGATCGAGGAAGAGGGCCTTCCTTGAGGGGACAGCACCTCTTCTGAAGTGCAGGATCTTTTGGGCCTCAACGGATGTGGCAAACTCTATGAACCGCCAAGCCTTCTCGGGATCCTTCACCCCTCGGGCTATCCCAAGACCCCACCCACCGAGCGTCCCCACGGATTCATAACCCTCTTTGTGGATAAAAGGAACGATACCCACTTTCCCCCGCAGAGGGGAGTCTTTCCTGTTTAAGATCGTCCAGGCATAAGGCCAGTTTCTCATAAAGATGGCCTTGCCCTGAGAAAAGGCAGAAAGGGAATGTTGCTCCTGGAAGGAGAGGACCGCCTTGGGTGCCCATCCTCTCTCGATCAATTTCCTCATGAACTTCAAGGCTTCAAGGCCCTGAGGGGAGTCAAGGGCCACCTTTCCGTCAAGGTCTATCACCTCCCCACCTGCTCCCCAGAGGTACTCGAGGAAGTCGCATACCAGGCCCTCATACTGCATACCCTGAAAGACGATGCAGTAGAGATCGGGCGGGTGCGAGGATTGCTCACAGATCTCTTCAAACTCCCCCCAAGTCCTCGGTGGGGAAGGGACGAGGTCCTTTCGGTAGTAAAGCATACCCACATCGCCCCTTACAGGGACCCTGTAGATGTGTCCTTTGTAACGACCTGCCTCGACAGCGCCGGGGAGAAATTCCTCCTGCATCTGGGGGGTGAACCACCTATCGAGGGGTAGGAGCCATCCGGCGTCTGCAAACTTGGCCGTCCAGGTGACATCCATATAGACGAGTTCAATGGGATCGCCGCTGAGGAAGGACCGGATGTACATATTCTGCCTCTCATCGGTGGACCATGGGCCTGAGATGTACTTGACCTGGATATCTGGGTGCCGCTCGTGGAACCTCTTTATGACCTCGGCCCACGCACCGCCTACATCCTCAGGGCCTATCATCCTCAGAACTTCAGCCTTTATAGGTGAGGGTGAAAGGAGGATCGAAGAAGTGATCAGGAGGAGAAGGAGGGCAAGACTTACATTAACGAGAACCTTTCTCACAAACCTCCTCGCTTCGTATTCCTTGAAAGTTTGTCCGTTTCCCTCTGATCTTTTATCCTATCTCCTTCCTCAGCCTCCTCATGATTTCCTTCCGGTCCCTGAAGGAAAAAATCCCTGAACCCACCACAAAGACATCGGCCCCTCTTCGGCTTATCTCCCCGATATTTTCCACCTTCACCCCCCCGTCCGCCTCTAACTCCACCTCAAGGCCCCTTTCCGAGAGCCATCGGCGCATACGCTCTATCTTCCCGAGAGTGGAAGGGATAAGATCCTGTCCCCCAAAGCCGGGGTTGACCGTCATGATCAGCACCAGGTCGACGTCCTCCAGGATCTCCTCCAAGGCCCCCAAGGGGGTGGCGGGGTTCAGGGCCACTCCTGCCCTCTTTCCCAGGTCCTTGATATGCTGGATGGTCCTGTTCAGGTGAGGGCAGGTCTCCACATGGACCGTCAGGATATCCGCCCCTGCCTCTGCGAAGGCCTGAAGGTATCGGTCGGGATCCTCTATCATGAGGTGGACATCCAGGGGGACCGAGACGACCTTCCTCAGGGACTTCACCACAGGAGGGCCGATGGTGATGTTCGGGACGAAGTGCCCGTCCATCACGTCCACATGGATCCAGTCCGCCCCCCCATCTATCACCTCCTTTACCTCCTCCGCCAGTCGAGCGAAGTCGGCGGAGAGGATTGAGGGGGCTATCCTTTTCATGCCGAGGACTCCGGGGCGAGCTTCGCTGCCCTGCGGGTCAACTTCTTCAGGCGGCTTATCTGACGCCGATAGATGGTCGCCATCTTCTTGTCCCGCTTCTGGAGGGCCTCGGCCCGCTTCACTTTCAGCTCCTTTATCTTCGCCTTGAGTTCTTTCACGTCTAAGACCTTCTTCGCCTTCTTTACCTTCTTCTTCCTTTCCTGTGGGAGCCCCTTCACCTTGCGGATAAAGGCTATGAGCTCTTCCTTCTGCATCCCGCTTACGGCCTCAGCCCCCAGCTCCTTGGCCAGGACCCGCAGCTCCTTCACCGTCATCTTCTCGATGGGCTTTTCCTTCTGCTTTTCCTCCCTTTCCTTCTCCTCCATTTCCCTCCTCCTCTTGCCGAAGTCTTTGGAAAGATAACAGATCATCTCCCCCATTTCAACTTGACTTATCCTTCAGGAGGTCTTATTCACTCAAGGCAAAAAGTCAAGGAGGGAGGCCATGAAGTCCTACCGGAAGGAACTATGGTTCAACACCCCCACAAGGGTGGCCTTCATCAACATCACCGAGGAGGTGAGAAAGGCGGTGAAGGAGAGCGGCGTGAAGGAGGGTCTCTGCCTAGTCAACGCCATGCACATAACCGCCAGCGTCTTCATCAACGACGATGAGCCAGGGCTCCATCAGGACTACAAGGACTGGCTGGAGTGGCTTGCCCCCCATGAGCCGACGAGCAAGTACAGGCACAACCGCACGGGGGAGGACAACGGCGACGCCCACCTGAAGCGGCAGGTGATGGGAAGGGAGGTGGTGGTGGCCATAACCGATGGGGAACTGGACTTCGGCCCCTGGGAGCAGATCTTTTACGGCGAGTTTGACGGAAGGAGGAGGAAGCGGGTGTTGATAAAGATCATAGGTGAGTGAAAATAAGAGATTGTCTCCTCAGCCCCTCCTGTGCTAAATTACGGGGCCGACTGCAAAATTTCATGAAAGGAGGGGACCGATGGAGGAGGGAACAGTCATCGTCCAGTGGGAGGCCTTGAAGGACTTTTGCCGAAGGGCCTTCCTGAAGCTCGAGGTCTCTCCTGAGGATGCGGAGATAACGGCGGATGTGCTGGTTCAGGCCGATCTCAGGGGGATAGATTCCCATGGGGTAGCGAGGCTCAGGCGCTATGTGAAGGGGATTCAGGTGGGGCAGATGCTTCCAAGGCCAGAGGTCAAGGTGGTCCATGAGACCTCAACGACGGCCCTCATCGACGGTGGGGGAGGCCTCGGTCCACCGATAGGGGTGAGGGGGATGAAGCTGGCCATCCAGAAAGCGAAGGATGCAGGAGTGGGTTTCGTCGCGGTCCGGAACTCCAACCACTACGGGATCGCCGGATATTACGCCATGATGGCCTTGGAGCACGACCTGATCGGGATCTCCATGACCAACGCCGATGTCCTGGTGGTCCCCACCTTCGGGAGGAACGCCATGCTGGGTACCAACCCCATCAGCGTGGCGGTCCCTGCCGGTGAGGAACGCCCCTTTGTCCTCGATATGGCCACAAGCGCCGTCACCAGGGGGAAGCTGGAGGTCTACAAGAGGATGGAGAAGGAGATGCCTCTCGGCTGGGCCACCGATGAACGGGGGTTGCCCACCAGTGACGCCTCCCGCGTCCTTCAGAACCTGGCCACCAGGGCCGGAGGGGGCCTCCTCCCCCTGGGAGGGGCCGGAGAACTGATGGGGGGACATAAGGGGTACGGACTGGCCTTATTGGTGGATATCCTCTGTGGGGTTCTGCCCGGGGCAGGGTATGCAAACACCATCTATCCCAAGACCCCGGACGGGAAGCCCCTCCCCGCCAATGTGGGGCACTTCTTCGGGGCGATAAGGGTGGATGGCTTCCGTCCCCTTGAGGAGTTCAAGAGGACGATGGACGACATCATCCGCCGCCTGAAGAATTCCCCCAAGGCCGAGGGACAGGACCGGATCTACATCCACGGGGAGAAAGAGTTCGAGATGACGGAGGAGCGGAAGGCAAAGGGGGTACCCCTCCATCCCAAGGTGGCGGAGGATCTGCGGGCCATCGCCCAGGAGCTGGATATAAAATATGACCTCGAGGATTGAATTGTCCCCTTACCCCAAAAAGAGCCAAGTTCCCCTGAGCGGGCCTTAGGGTTGACAAGGGGAGACAAAGTTGTTAAATAAATAAAACCTGAAAAATGGGAAGGTTATGAGCCTGGAGAACCCCATGAGCGATCGTTAGAAGAAATAGGGGAAAAGGATTAGAAATCTAAGGAGGGGTTCTGCAGGCTGACTCTCTTTTTTGCCCTTTTAAAAGGGCTTTATTTTATCGGCTTAAACAAAGGAAATAAAGGACAGAAAAGGATCAATGTTAAAGAGGGGATAGCCGATGCCGACCATCAACCAATTGGTTAGATATGGACGGGAGGCGGTAAAGAAGAGGAGTTCCGCCCCGGCACTGAGGGGTTGTCCCCAGAAGCGGGGGGTGTGTGTGAGGGTTTACACCACCACCCCCAAGAAGCCCAACTCCGCCCTGAGGAAGGTGGCCAGGGTGAGGCTTACCAACGGGATAGAGGTGACCGCCTATATCCCGGGGATAGGACATAACCTGCAGGAGCACTCGGTGGTGCTGGTGAGGGGGGGCAGGGTGAAGGACCTGCCCGGTGTCCGTTATCACATCATCCGGGGGGCCCTGGACGCCGCCGGGGTGGAGGGGCGGAGGAAGTCCCGATCCAAGTACGGGACCAAGAAACCGAAGTAAGGGAAGGAGATGCCGAGGAAAGGACCGGTACCGAAGAGGGAGATACCCCCTGATCTGAAGTTCAACGATGTCCTGGTGGCGAAGTTCATAAACGGGGTGATGCGTCGGGGGAAAAAAAGCCTCGCCGAGAAGATAGTTTACGGGGCCTTTGACCTGATAGCGAAGAAGACCAAAGAGGACCCCTTGAAGATCTTTCATCAGGCGATAGAGAATGTGAAGCCGGTCCTCGAAGTGAAGCCCCGGCGGGTGGGAGGGGCCACCTACCAGGTCCCGGTGGAGGTGAGGCCCGAGAGGAGGACCAGCCTCGCCATCCGCTGGATCATCCAGTACGCAAAGGAGCGTTCTGAGAGGACGATGACCGAAAGATTAGCCGCTGAGCTCCTCGATGCCTTCAACAACCGGGGTGCTGCCATAAAGAAGAAGGAGGATACCCACAGGATGGCGGAGGCCAACAAGGCCTTTGCTCATTACAGGTGGTAGGAGATGGGAAGGGTCGTACCTTTAGAGAAGACGAGGAACATCGGCATCATGGCCCACATAGATGCCGGTAAGACCACCACCACCGAGCGGATCCTCTACTATACGGGGGTCTCGCACCGGATGGGGGAGGTCCACGAGGGCTCGGCGGTCATGGACTGGATGGATCAGGAGCGGGAGCGGGGGATAACGATAACTGCCGCCGCCACCACCTGCTTCTGGCGTTCTCATCGGATAAACATCATTGATACCCCGGGCCATGTGGACTTCACCATTGAGGTGGAGAGGTCCTTAAGGGTCCTGGATGGGGCGGTGGCCATCTTCTGCGCCGTGGCAGGGGTGGAGCCCCAATCGGAGACGGTCTGGCGGCAGGCGGATCGCTATCGGGTGCCGAGGATCGCCTTCGTGAACAAGATGGACAGGGTGGGAGCGGATTACTTCCGGGTCATCGAGATGATGAAGAAACGCCTCAGGGCCAATCCCCTGCCCATCCAGCTTCCCCTCGGGAGGGAAGAGGAGTTCGAAGGGGTGATAGATCTGGTGGAGATGAGGGGGATAGTGTACGACGCCACCACCCTCGGGGCGAAATATCACTTCATAGATATTCCCCCTCATATGAGGGAGGAGGCCGAGAGGTGGCGGGAGAACCTGATCGAGGCCTTGGCTGAGAGGGACGACTCCCTGATGGAGAAGTACATAGAGGGGGAAGAGATCACCCCTGCGGAGATAAAGAGGGCGATAAGGGAGGCCACCCTCAGGATGGAGCTTGTGCCCGTGTTATGTGGGGCGGCCTTCAAGAATCGGGGGGTGCAGCCGTTGCTCGATGCCATCGTCGACTACCTTCCCTCCCCCCTGGACCTTCCCCCCATCGAGGGGGAGACCCCCGAAGGTGAGAAGACGAGGAGGGTGCCTGCCGATGAGGAGCCCTTCTGTGCCCTCGCCTTCAAGATAATGACCGATCCCTTTGTGGGCCATCTCACCTATCTGCGGGTGTACTCCGGAGGGATAAGGACGGGGATGACCGTCCTTAACGCCACCCGGGGCAGGACCGAGAGGATCGGAAGGCTCCTGAAGATGCATGCCAACCACAGGGAGGAGGTGAAGGAGGCCTGGGCAGGGGACATCGTGGCTGCCGTGGGCCTTCGCAATACCTTCACGGGGGATACCCTGTGCGACAAGGATAACCCCATCGTCCTTGAGGCGATAAGGGCCCCTGAGCCGGTCATCTCGGTGGCCATAGAGGCGATGAACAAAGCCGAGCTCGATAAGATGGGAGTGGCCCTCGGGAAACTGGCCCAGGAGGATCCTTCCTTTCAGGTCCGGGTGGACGAGGAGACGGGTGAGACGATCATAGCGGGCATGGGGGAGCTCCACTTAGAGGTGATCGTGGAGAGGCTCCTGAGGGAGTTCAAGGTAAAGGCAAGGGTGGGGGCTCCGGAGGTGAGTTATCGGGAGACGATCACCCGGGCGGTGGAAGGCGAAGGGAAGTTCATAAAGCAGACAGGGGGAAGGGGTCAGTACGGGCATGTGGTCCTCAGGCTTGAGCCCCTTGAGGCGGGTAAGGGACTGGAGTTTGTGAGCAAGATAAAGGGAGGGGTCATCCCCAAGGAATACATCCCCGCGGTGGAGCAGGGGATAAGGGAGGCCGCCCAAAGGGGAGTGCTCAGGGGGTATCCCCTGGTGGATATCCGGGTGGAGCTCCTTGATGGATCCTATCACGAGGTGGATTCCTCGGACCTCGCCTTCAAGATGGCCGCCTCTATCGGCTTCAAGGAACTTGCCAAGAAGGCGGGGCCCATCCTCCTTGAGCCCATCATGGGCCTGGAAGTGGTGGTCCCTGAGGAGTTCCTGGGTGAGGTGCTGGGGGACCTTTCCGCCCGCCGGGGGAAGGTAGAGGAGATAGAGGTCAGGGATGGGCTCAGGGTGATAAAGGCAGAGGTTCCCTTGGCTGAGATGTTCGGTTACGCCACCGCCCTGAGGTCCTTGAGCCAGGGGAGGGCCACTTACACCATGCAACCACTGGCCTACAGGCCGATACCCAAGGGGGTGGAGGAGGCTCTCTTCGCCGAAGGGGTGGTGAGGAAGAGAAGGGCCAAGTAAAGGAAGGAGGGTTTTCTTATGGCGAAGCCGAAGTTTGAGCGGAGGAAGCCGCATGTTAATGTAGGGACGATAGGGCATGTGGATCATGGTAAGACGACTTTGACCAGTGCGATGACGAAGGTGTTGAATGTGGCGGGTTTGGCGGAGTTTTTGGCTTTTGAGCAGATTGACAAGGCCCCTGAGGAGAGGGAGAGGGGTTTGACGATAGCGATAGCGCATGTGGAGTATGAGACGGAGAAGAGGCATTATGCTCATATAGACTGTCCTGGGCATGCGGACTATATCAAGAACATGATCACGGGTGCTGCTCAGATGGATGGTTCTATATTGGTGGTCAGTGCTGCTGATGGTCCCATGCCTCAGACGAGGGAGCATGTGCTTTTGGCCAAGCAGGTACAGGTCCCGTATATTGTGGTCTTTTTGAACAAGGTGGACATGGTGGATGATCCTGAGTTGTTGGATCTGGTGGAGTTGGAGGTGAGGGAGTTATTGTCGAAGTATGATTTTCCTGGTGATGATGTGCCTGTGGTGAGGGGTTCTGCGTTGAAGGCCCTGGAGTGTGGATGTGGCAAGAGGGAGTGTGAGTGGTGTGGGAGGATATGGGAGTTGTTGGATGCGTTGGATGAGTATATACCTGAGCCTGTAAGGGACATAGATAAGCCATTTCTTATGCCCATAGAGGATGTGTTCTCTATTAGTGGTCGTGGTACGGTGGTTACTGGCAGGGTTGAGCGGGGAGTGATAAGGATGGGTGAGGAGGTTGAGGTTGTGGGGATAAGGCCTACGATAAAGACGGTGGTTACTGGTCTGGAGATGTTCAGGAAGGTGTTGGATGAGGGGCGGGCTGGAGACAACATAGGGGTGTTGTTGAGGGGAGTAGCGAGGGATGAGGTGGAGAGGGGGCAGGTGTTGGCTGCCCCTGGTTCTATAACGCCCCATAAGAAGTTCAGGGGTGAGGTTTATGTATTGACGAAGGAGGAGGGTGGGAGGCATACGCCTTTCTTCAGTGGTTATCGTCCTCAGTTTTATTTTCGTACTACGGATGTTACTGGGGTGGTGAGTTTGCCTTCTGGGGTGGAGATGGTGATGCCTGGGGACAATGTGAATTTGGATGTGGAGTTGATAACGCCTATTGCGTTGGAGAAGGGTTTGAGGTTTGCGATAAGGGAGGGGGGCAGGACCGTGGGGGCAGGAGTGGTAACAGAGATACTGGACTGAAG
>CAYRAR010000057.1:0-10042 GCA_964422255.1 uncultured Thermodesulfobacteriota bacterium
GAGGAATCTTCAGATCGTCTTTCAGGATCCCTATTCTTCCCTCAACCCCCGCAAGAAGGTCTCCTCCATCCTGGAGGAGCCCTTTATCATCCACAAGACCCTGCCGAACAGGAAGGCGAGGAGGGAGGCGGCCGCTGAGCTCTTGGAGGTGGTGGGCCTCAGCAGGGAACACCTGGAGCGTTATCCTCACGAGTTCAGTGGCGGTCAGAGGCAAAGGATAGGGATAGCCAGGGCCTTGGCCTTGAGGCCTTCCTTCATCGTGGCCGATGAGCCCGTCAGCTCCCTCGATGTCTCAGTGCAGGCCCAGATCCTCAACCTCTTCCTTGAGCTGCAGGAGAAGTTTCATCTGACCTATCTCTTCATTTCCCATGACCTGAACGTGGTCAAATATGTGAGCCAGAGGATAGCGGTCATGTACCTGGGGAGGATTGTGGAGGTAGCACCAAAGGATGAACTCTATTCCCACCCCCTCCACCCTTATACCCAGGCGCTCCTTGAAGCCATCCCTCAACTGGAACCCGGGAAGAGGATAGTCCCCAGCCTCTCAGGGGATCTGCCGAGTCCCATAAACCCTCCCTCCGGCTGCCCCTTTCACCCCCGCTGTCCCCGGGCCGAGAGGAGATGTGAGGGAGAGTTCCCTCCGCTTCGGGAGGTTTTCCCGGAGCATCAGGTCGCCTGCCATCTCGTCTAAAAGGTCACCTGCTGGGCGCCTCGATAGGCAGCCTCGAGCTGATACAGGAGCTCCTCCTCAGGAGGAGAGACCTCATCGGCGTACCTTGTGGGCTGGGTGCCGAGCTTGAAACACTCGAAGAAGGCCCCTTCCTCCGTGGGACGGGCCAGAAGCCCTGTCTTGGGATCTATTCGCACAAAGACGATCCGTTCAGGGACGGGGAACTCCTTGGGAGGGACGTCCTTTAAGGCCTCCTTCATGAAGTCGACCCATATGGGGCTCGCTGCCCGGGAGCCGGTCTCGTTCTTTCCCAGGCTCCTCTTCTTGTCAAAACCCACCCAGACCCCTGCGATCAGTTGAGGCGTGAAGCCGATGAACCAGGCATCGGTGTACTCGTCGGTGGTTCCGGTCTTGCCCGCGCACGGGCGGCCCAGGGCCTTGGCCCTCCAGCCTGTCCCCTCCTTCACCACCGACTGAAGGAGGCTGGTCATAAGGTAGGCCGTCTCCGCGCTTATCACCCTCGGGCAGTAGCTCCCCTCCTCAAGCTCCTCCCCCTTCTCCCTCAGTTCCCCCTCCAGAGGAAGGGGCTTTCTCTCCTCGAGGACATTCCCCCAGGCGTCTTCCACCCTCATCACGTAGATGGGCTCTATGAGATGGCCGCCGGTGGCAAAGACCGCATATGCCCTTACCAGCTCCTGGAGGGTCACCTCTGAGGAGCCCAGGGCGAGGGAGAGGTCGTGGGTCAAGGGGGAGGTGATCCCGAGCCTTCGCGCGTATTTTATGATCTTGGACACGGAGACCCTCTGAGCGAGTTTGATGGTCGCCACATTTATGGATTTCGCCAAGGCCACCCTGAGGCGGACCGGCCCGTAAAATCTCTTCTTGAAGTTCTTAGGGCGCCAGTATCTCTTGTGGGCGACGTCGTGATAGATCACCGGCGAGTCTATGAGGATTGAGGCAGGGGTGAAGCCGCTCTCCAAGGCGGCGGTGTACACTATGGGTTTGAAGGCCGACCCAGGCTGCCTCCGGGCCTGCAGTGCCCTGTTGAATTGGCTTTCCAGGAAATCCCATCCCCCCACCATCGCTCGCACGTATCCCGTGGGGAGCTCCATCGCCAAGATGGCACCCTGTACCTCGGGTTCCTGCTCGAGCAGGAGGACCGCTTCCCCATTGGGCAGGATCTCCTTCACCCTCACCTTCACCACATATCCCCTCTTGAGGGCCTCCCACGGATACCTGATCCTCCCCTCGGCCGGATCCACCTTCGGGTTGGGCTTCCTCGCCCACCGCATCGTCTCAAAGGGGATGAATCCCTTCCTCTCCCCGATCCGGATGAAGGTCTTATCTCCCCCCTTGGAAAAACCAGTGACCACCCCTAAATAGACCTTCCCCTCCTGCAGTTCCCCCCCGATCTGCTCCGAGATCTGCCGGCAGAAGGTCTCTATTTCGCCTTTCTTGAGGACCTTCACCGGTCCCCGGAACCCCTGACGGCGGTCCAGGGCGATCAGCCCTTTCCTCAGGGCCCTCTTGGCCGCCTCTTGCATCCGCACGTCCAAGGAGGTGTAGATCCTCAGTCCTCCCGTATAAAGCATATCCTCTCCGTATTTCTCCTTCAGGTGCACCCTGACCTGCTCCACGAAGTAAGGGGCTATCTCGAGGAAGGGGTTGCTCTTGGGCCTGATGTGAAGGGGGGTGAGGAAGGCCTCCTCGGCTTCCTTCTGGGTGATGTAGCCCTCCTCGACCATCCTCTTGAGCACATAGGCCTGTCTCCTCTTGGCCCTCTCAAAGTAGCGGTAGGGAGAGTAACGCTCTGGGGCCTGAGGGAGCCCGGCGAGGAGGGCCATCTCCGCCAGGTTGAGCTCATCGACGCTCTTTCCGAAGTAATCCTCAGCGGCCGCCTCCACCCCGTAGTTGCCATGACCCAGGTAGATCTGATTCAGGTAGATGTAAAGGATCTCGTCCTTGCTGAGGTGCTTCTCCAGGTCATGGGCGAGCATCAACTCCCTTATCTTCCGTGAGAGGGTCCTCTTGCGGGACAGGAGCAGGGAGCGGACCACCTGCTGGGTGATGGTGCTTCCCCCCTGGATGATCCGCCCCGCCTCCAGGTTCCGGAGGATGGCCCTCGCTATCCCCGCGTAAGATATCCCTTTATGGTGGTAAAAGTCGGCGTCCTCGGCGGCGATGAAGGCCTGACAGAGGAGCTTCGGGATCTTCTCCCAGGGGACGAGAATTCTCCTCTCCCGATAAAATTCCCCTATTACCTTTCCATCGTGGGAGAAGACCTTCGTTATCACCGGGGGATTGTAGTCCTCTATCCTCTTTACAGGGGGCAGGGTGTAGGAGAAGTAAAGGAAGGAACCGACCCCCACCAGGAGGAGCCCCCCGATCAGGGAGATGGCAATCCAGATGAAGAGCTTTAGTCTCATTTTTTCAGAAATTCTAACACATCCTCCTCCGTAAGGCCACGGGAGTCCTTTACATTGCGGACATCTTTAAGGTAATGTTCTTGTGGAGGAGCGAATGGAGATCATCATCACCCACCTTAACGCCGACTTTGATGCCCTGGCCTCGATGCTGGCGGCCAAAAAGCTTTATCCCTCCGCCAAACCGGTCTTCCCTGGCTCCCAGGAGAAGAGTCTGAGAGACTTTCTGGTGAGGTCCACCTTCTATGTGTTCGAAAGCGAGAGGTTGAAGGATGTGGATCTGGAGAGGGTGAAGAAGATGATCGTGGTGGATACCCGTCAGCGCTCCAGGATAGGGAGGTTTGCGGAGCTTCTGGACAAGGGGGTGGAGGTCCATATCTACGACCATCATCCCCCTTCCCCTGATGACTTTCACGGGACCGTCGAGGTGGTGCAGGAGAAGGGGGCCACCGTCACCGTGCTCCTGCCCCTTCTGCGGGAAAGGGGGGTGGAGATCACCCCGGAGGAGGCCACGGTCATGTTGCTCGGCATTTACGAGGACACGGGGTCCCTCACCTTCCCCAACACCACCGAGGACGACTTTTACGCCGCCGCATATCTCCTCTCAAAGGGGGCGAGCCTTAACATCATCTCCGACATGATCACCAAGGAGCTCACCGCGGAACAGATCTTCCTGCTCAACGACCTCATCCGCAACGCCGAACGCTACCGGATAAAGGGGGTCGAGGTGGTTATAACCACGGCCACCGCAGGGAGGTATATCGGAGATGTGGCGCTGCTGGTCCATAAATTCAAGGACATGGAGAACCTGAATGTGGTCTTCGCCCTCATAAGGATGGAGGACAGGGTCTATCTGATAGCGAGGAGCCGCCTGGAGGAGGTGAACGTGGCCGAGGTGGCAGGGGTCTTTGGGGGTGGGGGGCATTCCACCGCTGCCTCCGCCACCATAAAGGACCTCACCCTCCCGGAGGCCAAAGAGCGTCTCCTGGAGATCATCCCTCAAGTGATGAAGCCCGTTCCCATCGCCAAGGAGATGATGACCTCACCCCTCCGTACCATCCAGGAGGAGGCCCCCCTTGAAGAGGCCCATCAGGTGATGGCCCATTACAACATAGGGGTCCTGCCCGTCCTAAGGGAGGGGAAGTTGGTGGGCCTCATCACGAAGGAGATAGCCTCCAGGGCGGTCTTCCATGGTCTGGGGGGGCAGAAGGTCAAGGAATACATGATCACCGATTTCGCCACCGTATCTCCGAACGCCTCTTTGAAGGAGATCCAGGATCGCATAGTGGTGGAGGGGCAGAAGTTTCTCCCTGTCCTCGAAGGGGATAAGCTTATCGGAGGGATCACCAAGACCGATCTCCTGAGGGCCCTCCATGAGGCCCCGTCCTTCTCCCCCAGCCCCCTTTACGCCAAGAAGAAGTTCATAACCCGCCTCTTGGAGGAGAGGGTACCTCCCCACATCCTGGACCTCCTTCGGCGAATGGGGGAAGTGGGGGAGGAGATGGGCTACAGGGTCTACGCCGTGGGGGGATTCGTGAGGGATCTGCTCCTGAGGCGGCCCACCCACGATGTGGATGTGGTGGTGGAGGGGGACGGCATCCGCTTTGCCCAGGCCTTTGGGGAGAAGACGGGCCTCAAGGTGAGGGTCCATAAGAAAATGGGAACCGCCACCGTCCTTTTTCCCAATGGATACAGGATAGATGTGGCCACCGCTCGGATGGAGTACTACCCCAAGCCTGCGGCGCCTCCCACCGTGGATCGAGGCCCGTTGAAGATGGACCTCTTCCGTCGCGACTTCACCATAAATACTCTGGCGGTGCAGCTCAACCCCTCCTCCTTCGGCCAGCTGATCGATTTCTTCGGGGCCCAGAGGGACCTGAAGGAAGGGGTGATAAGGGTGCTTCATAGCTTGAGCTTTGTGGAGGATCCGTCGCGGATCTTTAGGGCGCTGCGGTTTGAAGCCCGCTTCGGCTTCCAGATAGGCAAACAGACCCAAAACCTCATAAGGAGCGCGGTGAAGATGGGCTTTGTGGATCGTCTCAGCGGGGCCCGCCTCTTCACCGAGCTGGTGCTGATCTTCATGGAGGAAGATCCCCTGCCGATCATAGAGAGGATGGAGGAGTTCGGGCTCCTGCGGATCCTCCATCCCCGCCTCTCCCTCACCGCCTCTCTCAAGGGGCTCCTCAGGAGGGTAGGGGAGGTGATCCACTGGTACGATCTTCTCTTCTTGGAAGGCAAGTACGAGAAGTGGATGGTCTATCTCCTCGCCATGGCCGATCCCTTAAAGGAGAAGGAGGTGAGGGAGCTCTCGGAGAGGCTCGCCCTATCCCCTCGCCAGCGAAAGAGGCTCCTTGAGGGGAGAAGGGCGGCTTTACAGATTATGGGGACCTTGGGGGAGATAACCCAGAGGCCCATGGAGGTCTACAGGTCGCTTTCTCCCCTGGAGGATGAGGTCCTCCTTTACATGATGGCCAAGGCCCCAAAGAAGGAGGTCAAGAAGGCGATCTCCCTTTTTATCACCCAGTGGCGCCAGACGAGGGTCTCCCTCACCGGAAAAGACCTGCAGGAGATGGGGATACCCCCTGGGCCCATTTACAGGGAGATATTCGAGCGGCTGCTCGAAGCCCGTTTGAAGGGCGAGGTAGAGACCGAGTTAGATGAGAGGGAGCTGGTGAGGAGGGAATTTCTCGCCCTTCACTCGAAGAGGTCCACGAAGGAGAAGGCCTCCACGTCCACCAACCCCTGATCGGTGAGCTTCAACTCCGGTATTACCGGGAGGGCCAAAAAGGAAAGGGTCATAAAGGGATCGGGAAGGCAGCATCCCAGAGACCTTGCGGCATCCTGAAGGCCCTCAAGGGCTTCCTTCACTTCGGCGATCGACCTCTCCGAAACGATCCCTCCTATCGGTAGGGGCAAGGAGGCGAGGGTCTCCTCTCCTTCCACGACCACCAGCCCTCCCCCCATATCCACCACCTCCCTCACCGCCCGGGATATCTCCTCGTCCCTGACCCCTACCGCCACGATGTTGTGGGAGTCATGGGCTACGGAGGAGGCGATGGCCCCCTTCCTCATGCCGAAGCCCCTGAGGAATCCCAGCCCGATCCTCCCCGTCCCCCTGTGCCTCTCCACGACGGCCACCTTCAGGAGATCCCTCTCAGGATCGGCGACCGCTAACCCCCCCTCGATCTTGGTCCTCTCGACCCTCTTCTTCGTCCAGATCTGCCCGGGGATCACTTCTATGACCCTGACCCTTTCCCCTTTGGCTTTTATCCGAAAGTGCTGAGGCTCCAGGGGGCCAACCTTCATCGCCCCCTGCTTCGGCCACGTCCTCATTTCGATCGTCCCCTCAATGACCCTCCCTTCCTCGGCCACGAGCCGCCCGTCTTTGTAGACCTGGGATATCCTCAACCCTCTCAGGTCCTCTATCACCAGCAGGTCAGCCCGATATCCCGGGGCGATCGCCCCGAGCCCCTTCAACCCGAAGTACTCTGCGGGGTTCAAGGTCGCCATCTGAATGGCCACAATGGGGTCTATCCCCTTGCCGATCGCCCGCCTCACGCAGAAGTCTATGCTTCCCTCTCGGGTGAGATCAGCGGGGTTGCGGTCATCGGAGGCGAACATGAAGCGGCGGGAGTTGATGGGGCGGACTGCTTCGATCAGCTCGTCGAGATTTCTGGCCGCCGAGCCCTCCCGGATCATCACGTACATTCCCTTGGATATCTTCTCCTCCGCCTCCTCCTTCGAGATGGACTCGTGATCGGACCTTATGCCGGCGGCGATGTAGGCAGAGAGTTCCTTTCCCCTCAGGCCCGGGGCATGCCCATCTATCCTTTCCCCCCTGAAGAGTTCGAGCTTCTCAAGGACCCCTTTCTCCCCTTCCAGCACCCCCGGGAAATTCATCATCTCCCCCAGGCCCCTGACCCACTCCTCTCCCTTGAGAGTCCTCAGGTCCCCAGCCCCCAGCGATGCACCCGAGGTCTCCAGGGGGGTTGCGGGGACGCAGGAAGGGAGCATCACGTAAAGATTGAAGGGGACGCCTTTTATATCATCCATCATCAACCTCATCCCCTCCTGGCCCAGGCAATTGGCTATCTCGTGAAAGTCACATATGGCGGTCGTCACCCCATGAGGGATGACCGCACGGGCGTATTCCCTCGGGGTGACCATGCTGCTCTCTATATGGACGTGGGCGTCGATGAAGGCCGGGGAGAGGAACCTTCCCTTGAGGTTGACCTTCCTCTTGGCTCCATACCTCCCAAACCCCACCACCACGCCCCTTGCCACGGCCACATCCGTCCTTAGGAGCCTGCCCGAGAACACATCCACTACCCGGGCGTCCTCAAAGAGGAGGTCCACCTTCCCCTCTCCCCTGGCAAGGGATATCAGCTCTTTTAGGCTCAACATCCTCTGTAAGTTAGCAGAAGGGGGGAGGGAGTGCAATTCCTCCCTTATGCCTCCGGTCCCGAGCTGCTATAATTGTGATCCATGGAGGACATAATCGAGTTTCCCATAGACGGGATCCTTGACCTCCACACCTTTGACCCCCGAGATATAAGAGAACTGATACCGGAGTACCTGCGTCTCTGTCAGGAACGGGGGATATTGGAGGTGAGGATCATACACGGCAAGGGGAAAGGAGTTTTGCGTCGTACGGTGCATACCCTTCTTGCCCGCCTTCCAGAGGTCGCCTCCTTTCGAACAGCAGGGGAGGAAGAGGGAGGTTGGGGGGCCACCATAGTCAGGTTATGGCCCAGGAGCTAAAGGGAGAACGCTGGCTCATCGTCGGCTTGGGCAATCCGGGGGAGGAATATCGCCTCACCCGCCACAACATCGGCTTTCTGGTCCTGGAGCGACTGGCGAAAAGAAAGGGGGTGTCCCTGAAGGAGAAGACAGGGGAAGCGTTATGGGGAAGGGGGGAGGGCATCATCCTTGCCAAGCCCATGACCTACATGAACAGGAGCGGCGAGGCGGTAAAGGTCCTCGTGAGATACTGGGAGGTTCCCCTCGAGCGTCTCCTGGTGGTCCATGACGATATAGATCTTCCTTTCGGCCGCCTCAGGATAAAGAGGGGCGGAGGGCACGGAGGTCATAAGGGGGTCCATTCCATCATCGCTTCCCTTCAGGACGACAGGTTTCCCCGCCTGAAGCTGGGGATCGGAAGGCCCTCTCAGAAGGAAGAAGTGGTGAACTATGTCCTGGGAAATTTCACCCCCGCTGAGGAGGAAGCCCTTCCTGCCTACCTGGAGAAAGCGGTCGAGGCCATCGAGACGCTTCTCTCTGAGGGGATCGAAGAGGCCATGAACAGGTTCAACCCTCCTCCGTGACCTCCCCTTCCTCTGCCTCCTCTATCTCTTCCTCCTCCACCGTCGGGGCTATCACGGTCGCTATCGCCTGATCGGGGTCGGCCATCACCTTTATCTTTTCAAGGTGCAGATCCTCTACATGGATCGCATCTCCGATATCGAGGGAGGAAACGTCCACATCGATCCGTGGGGGGATATCGCCGGGTAGTCCCTTCACCTCCACCTCCCGCAGGATCTGCTCCAGGATGCCGCCCTTTTCCACCCCCACAGGTCTTCCCACTAAGTGGATGGGTACCTCCATGTATATCTCCTCGTCCATGGCCACCCCGTAAAGATCCACATGAAGGTAGGTGTCCTTTATCGGATCCTTCTGTATCTCCTTGAGGAGAACCAGCTTCTGTATTTCGTTTCCATCCTCTCCCCTTATCCGCAACTCTATGAAGGAGGCCCTCACCTCCGGTTTGGCGAGCAGTCTCTTCAGGTCAGATACCCGAATGGCAAGGGGTATGGGTATCTCCTTATGCCCGTAGAAGATGGCGGGAACGAACCCCTGGCGCCTCAGGCGCTTACAAGGCCCCTTTCCCAATTCCTTTCGAGGTGTGGCCTCGAGCTGTCTCCTCTCCATCTCTTTCCCCTCCTCTTTACACAAAAAGGGAACTTACCGACTG
The DNA here is from genome assembly GCA_964422255.1 of uncultured Thermodesulfobacteriota bacterium. Classification (GTDB taxonomy): domain Bacteria; phylum Desulfobacterota; class B13-G15; order B13-G15; family B13-G15; genus CAYRAR01. Next base: position 9,065 of record CAYRAR010000057.1, read on the forward strand.
GTTCAGGTGTATCCTCTTTATTGCTTCGGCGAAGAGCTCCGCCACTGAGAGGACCTTTATCTTTTCGCACTCTTGGGCCTGTTGTGAAAGGGGGATGGTATCGGTGACGATCAGCTCCTCAATGGGGGATTCCTCTATCCTCTCCACCGCCTTCCCGGACAGGACGGGATGGGTACAGCACGCATATATCGCCTTTGCACCGTGTTCTTTCAGCGCAAAGGCGGCCTGGGTGAGGGTCCCGGCGGTATCTACCATGTCATCGAGGATCACCGTGACCTTTCCCCTTACCTCCCCCACGATGTTCATCACCTGAGAGACGTTCGCCCTTTCCCTCCTCTTGTCTATGATGGCCAGAGAGGCATCGAGCCTCTTGGCAAAGGCCCTCGCCCGCTCCACACCCCCTGCGTCCGGTGAGACGATCACCAGGTCGTCCATGTAACGGCTCCGCAGGTAATCGAGGAGCACAGGGGTCGCGAAGAGGTTATCCACAGGGATGTCGAAGAACCCCTGGATTTGTCCGGCGTGCAGATCCATGGTAAGCACCCGATCGGTGCCCGCTACCGTTATCAAGTTGGCCACCAATTTGGCGCTGATCGGATGCCGGGGCGCCACCTTCCTGTCCTGACGGGCATAACCATAATAGGGGATCACGGCGCTTATCCTCTCGGCCGATGCCCTTCTCAGGGCGTCGATCATTATGAGGAGCTCCATCAGGTTGTTGTTCACCGGAGGACAGGTGGACTGGATCACAAATACATCGGCCCCCCTGACGCTCTCATCTATCTCCACCGACACCTCTCCGTCGCTGAAGGTCTTCACCTCCGCCTTCCCGATGGGCACCTTCAGATAGGCGCAGATCTTCTCCGCCAGAGCAGGGTTGGAATTGCCGGAGAATATCTTCAGCTCAAAGTCCTTCTCCCACTCCATATCCTTCCTCCTAAAAAATTTTGGCTGGGGTGGGAGGATTCGAACCTCCGA
>CAYRAR010000057.1:10052-11317 GCA_964422255.1 uncultured Thermodesulfobacteriota bacterium
TCCCGTGTCTTACCACTTGACGACACCCCAACCGGCCTACAAAGGCCTCACCAGATATATCTCAGCCTCCAATTTTGAGGAAAGTCCTTCCTTCGCCCGTTCTGCTTCCTCCTTCCTCAGGAAAGTCCCAAAGACCCCCGTTCCACTCCCCGTCATCGATACCCCTTCCGCCCCTGCCCTCCTCAGCATCTCCTTGATCTCCTTTACAGGGTGATAAAGCGTTGCCGCCACCTCTTCCAGATCGTTCCTGAGAAAAGAACTTAATTGGTCCGGGATTGTAAAAATTTTAGTATTCACCCCCCCCGATGTCAACCCCCATTCCCCTCTGCTGTATACCTCTTTGGTGGAAAGCCGTCCCTCGGGTACCACCAGCAGTATCCACCTCCGAAGGGGGGGGAGAAAAGAAAGGACCTTTTCCCCTATACCTCCCATCACCGCCCCTTTACCGATAAGGAAAAAGGGGACATCCGCCCCCACCCTTGCACCAAGTGCCATCAAGTCTTCGTTGCCCACATGGGGCCATAGGAGGGACAGGGCCTTAAGGGTGGCCGCTGCATCGCTGCTCCCTCCGCCAAGGCCGGCCCCCATGGGGATCCTCTTGCGGACGAAGACCTTCACTCCTCCCTCTCCGTAACCCCGGGCAAAAAAGGCCGTGGCCGCCTTAAAACAGAGGTTCTCCTCAAGGGGGACGATCTCAGGTTCGCACCTCACCTCCACCCCCTCCTCCGTCCTTTCCACGATGATCTCATCCCAGAGACTTATGGGATAGATCCAGGTCAGGATCCAGTGATAGCCGTCTTCCCTCTTTCCCAGGACTTCCAAGCGAAGGTTTACTTTCGCTGGGGCACGGAGATGAACCCTTTTGATCATGGAGAAGGAGAAAGGAGGGATTAAAGGGCTTCGACCCTCTCCACTTCGGGGATCTCTTCCTTGAGGATCCTTTCCACCCCCATCTTGATCGTCATGGTGGAGAAGGGACATCCCCCACAGCGTCCGAGGAGCCTCACCTTCACCACGCCCCCCTCCACATCCACCAGCTCCACGTCCCCGCCATTGGCTTGAAGGGCAGGCCTGATCCTCTCATTCAATACCCTCTCTACCTTTTCTTTCATCCTCCTCTCCTTTTTTGGCCTTTATAAGGCCTTTCGAGCCGAATGTCAACAGTTGCCTTCCTTGACGCCCCCTCAGAATGGTGCTAAATTTTTTACAGGCGCCCATAGCTCAGCCCGGATAGAGCGACGGACTACGAATCCGTAGGTCAGAGG
>CAYRAR010000058.1:0-10919 GCA_964422255.1 uncultured Thermodesulfobacteriota bacterium
TTTCGGCCATCGCCAACTCCTACAACGACAACCTCCTGGTGAGGGCTGCCGATGTGACCTTAAAGGAAAGGAGGAGGCTCGTGCTCCTGGTGCGGGAGACGCCGCTGCATCTCGGCCACCTGGAGCTCATGGTCAAGGCGGCGCGCCTCGGTGGGGTGATCATGCCTCCGGTGCCGGCCTTCTATCATCACCCCAGATCGGTCGAGGAGATAGTGGATCAGACGGTGGGGAAGGTCCTTGACCTCTTCGGCATAGAGACGGACCTCTTCCGCCGCTGGGGCCGTTGATCAGGAGGGACCATGGAGGAGAGGAGCATCTACTGGAATCCGATCCTGGAGAGGATGCCGAGGGAAAAGCTCCAGGAGCTCCAGCTCAGAAAGTTCAAAAGGATCCTCAGGTGGGCCTATGAGCGTTCGCCCTTCTACCGGCGCCTCTATCAGGAAGCGGGGCTGGAGCCAGAGGACATAAGGTCCTTTGAGGACATACGCCGGGTGCCCAAGGTGGAGAAGGGGATGTTGCGCGAGGTCCAGCAACGACCTCCCTTCCCCTACGGGGACATCCTGGCCGTTCCCTTGGAAGAGGTTACCGCCTTTCGGCAGACCAGCGGCACCACCGGCACCCCTGTCTATCAGGCCGATAGCTGGCAGGACTGGGAGTGGTGGTCGGAATGCTGGGCTTATATCCTTTATGCCCAGGGGTACCGCGCCACAGACAGGGTCTTCATCCCCTTCGGATACAACATATTTGTCGCCTTCTGGGCCGGCCACTACGCGGCGGAGAAGATAGGCTGCGAGGTGGTCCCGGGAGGGGTACTGGACACCCAGGCGAGGATCCTCAAAATGCAGGAGCTCAGGTGTACCGCCTTCATGGCCACCCCCACCTATGTGCTGGGGATGGCCGATGTGGCCCGAAACAAATTGGGGATAGATCCCAGGGAGCTGGGAATAAAGAGGATAACCTGTGCCGGGGAACCCGGGGCGAGCATCCCCACCACGAAGAGGAGGATGGAGGAGGCCTGGGGTTGCCCCGTCTACGACCACATAGGGGCCACGGAGATAGGGGCGTGGAGCTATGAATGCACCTTCCAGCCGGGAGGGCTACACGTCAATGAGGCCTTCTTCCTGGTGGAGATAGAGGACATGGAGACGGGGGAGTTGATAGAAGAGCCGGGCAGGGAGGGCAAGATGATCATCACGGCCTTTGACAGGCTGGCTAAACCCTGCATAAGGTTCGACTCCAAGGACGTGATCCGCTGGGCCGACTACGAGTGCGAATGCGGCCGCACCTTCCGGCTCATAGATGGCGGGGTGATAGGTAGGGCCGATGACATCACCAAGGTGAAGGGGGTGCTCCTTGCCCCCACGGCCATCGAGGAGGTGGTGAGGGGCTTTCCGGAGCTGGGGGACGAGTACGAGGTGATCGTGAGCAAGAAGGGGGATATGGACGACATCCTGCTGAAGGTGGAGATAAGGCCCGGGTATGAGGGGAGCAGAGAGGAGATACTGGCCCGCCTCAGGGATCAGTTGCGGCTGAAGACCAATCTGGGCTATCGGATCGAGGTCCATCCCTACGGTTCCCTGCCGAGATACGATGTGAAGGCCAAGAGGTTCAAGGACCTGAGGAAGAGGGAATGATGGACGAGAGGCTCAAAGAGATGGACGAGAGGATAAGGGAGCTCCGCCGGGTAGCGGAGGAGCTGAAGGATATCGGAGGGGATATCGAGGCCGTAAGGAGAAACGTCGAAAGGATCCTGGCGAGCGTGAGGATCTTGGAACTCAACATCTGCGACGTAGAAGACCTCGAGCGGGATGTTTAAGGCCTTCATTTTCGACTTTGAGGGGACCATCGTCGATTTCCAGTGGCGGCTTAAGGAGGGGGAGCGGGAACTGAGGGAGAAGCTCCGAGAGCTCGGTTTCGACCTTACGGTTTTCTCCCAAGATAACTATGCCCAGATGTGGAACAGGGCCCTGGGGATGGCCTCAGGGGAGCGGGCTGAGGAGATAAAGAGGGAGCTTATCCCCATATATGACCGATACGACGAGGATGCCCTCGGGCGCTGGTCCCTTAAGGACGGCGTAAAGGAGCTCCTCAGTTTACTGAGAGAGGGGGGAAAGAGGATCGGGCTTGTGACCAATGTGGGCAGGAGAGCTGTGGAAGGGGCTCTCGGGAGATTCGGCGTAAGGGACTTCTTTGAGGAGGTGGTTACCAGGAACGATACGACCTTCATGAAACCCAGGGGCAAAGGGATCAGGAGGTGTCTTTCTGCCCTGGGGGTGAGGAGGGAGGAGGCGATCTTCATAGGGGATAGCCTTTCAGACCTTTATGCCGCCAGGGATGCGGGGGTGAAGGTGGCCATCGTTAAGGGAGGGGAGAGCTCCCCTCAAGAGATCATGAAATCTCCCCCCGATTATCTGTGGGATTCTTTGGATGAGGTCCTCAAGATCCTGAAGGATCAAAGCACCTCTTGTGGATAGAGGGGTAAGCTCCTTTTCCACCGGAGGTCATCCTGACGGGGCTGATCCCCTCTAAGGAAGGCTCCACGGCTTTCTTCCCTTCGCAAGCTGGCCAGTAATATGGCCTTAAGGACCATGGAGGCACTCCTCAGATCCTCCACGCTCCTCCTCTCAGTCGCCCCTTGAGGAGTCAGCCTTCTCAGTTCTCCTTCGATCTCTTTTACCTTTTGCAATCCCCTCATCAAGCCCTCCCGAAACCTGATAACCCCGGCGTATTCCCAGCCCGCCTTCTTTAACGATTCGCTGATCTCCCTCAGCTCTCCCCTGGAGGAACTCCTCCCCGTGCTCTTCCGCACCTCTTCAGCCTGAAAACCCGAGAAGGGGTGAGTGAGGGCATAGTGGGCGGCATGGCGACCGGCAATCCTGCCGAAAACCACGCACTCGGTAAGGGCGTTCCCCCTCATCCTGTTGGCGCCGTGAAGCCCCCATACCACCTCGCCACAGGCGAAGAGACCGGGCAGGGAGGTTTGCGCCTTTTCATCTATCCGCACACCCCCCATGAAGAAATGGGCAGCCGGCGAGACAGCGAAAGGCCTCTTCTGAAAGTCAAACTTCAGTTTCTTTAAAAGGGAAAAGGGGTGCCTTTCCCACATAGGGGAGGGAATCCTCCGATAATCCATATAAACCGGTCCATCAAGGCTTTCTCGGAAGAGGATCGCCGAGAAGGCGTCCCTCCCCTTCGATAGGAAACCATTGAGGTCATCCACCCCATACTTTTTCAGGAGATCCTCGCCAGCATGGTTGATCAATCTCCCCTCCTTGGGATAAGGACCGTAAAGGAGCATCGATGGAAGGCCTGGTTCGGCTATCACGAGGGGATAGAACTGGACGAACTCCATATCCCACAGTTCGAGACCCGCTTTTGCGGCCAGATAATACCCCTGCCCCATCGCCCCCCTCTGGTTATCGTTCCTGAGATAGACCGCCCCTGCCCCGCCCGTTGCCAGTATGACGGCCGGGGCGTAAATGAGTACATCCTTCCCCTCCATGTCGAAACCAGCCACACCACATACCTCCCCATCCTTTTTCAGGATTTCGGTGACATAAACCCCGGATAATAGTTCGATCCCCTCCGTCTCCTTTGCCCGCTCCTGCAATCTCCTCATCAGGGTCACCCCGGGGATGATGTCAGGACGAGGAGACCTGACCCTGTAATCCCTGGAGGATTCGATGAGTTCGATCCCTAAGGATCGCAGAAAGGAGAAGGCTGAGGGGGCCTCCTCCGCCATCAGCTCTACCAAGGCCTTGTCGTTAAGCCCCTTTCCCGCCTCGAGGGTATCTTGGATGTACTCCTCAGCGCCATAGCGAGAGGTGGGGCCTGCAAAGATCCCGTTGGAGAGGGCGGAGTTGGTCCCCATGGCGATGGGACCTCTGTCCACTATCGCCACCTCCGCCCCTGCTCTCCTCGCCTCGAGGGCCGCCACTATCCCGGCACAGCCCCCTCCTATCACTATCACGTCCATCCTCATGAATCTGCTCCTTGATTAAAAGGCTGATAAATTTTATAAGAAGATCCGATTATGAGAAAGAAATTTTTGGAAAAGGAGGGGAGATTTGAGATCTCTGCTACGGTGAAGCCCCTGGGGGAAGATCTGCTCATCGTCCTTGAGGGAGGGAAATCCCATATAGGGGCGGTAGCCATTGGGGAATCGAGGCCTTCTTTGAGAGATGAAGGGAGGATAAGCGCCACCTCCTCCGTTTACACTTTCCTGGGCCACAAGGAGGATGTGGTCGCCAAGGAGATGGCCGAGGAGGTGGCGAAGGGACTGAGGAAGAGGACGGTAGTAGTAGCGGGCATGCACTGGGATGAGATCTCGCCCGAGGAGATAGAGAAGGTAATAGAGGCATGCCGCCGCCTCACGAAAAAGATCATCAAGGAGGTTAAGGATCTTTGATCACAGGAAGGGCCATACCTCCACCTCCTCCCCTTCACTTACCCCTTCCCTTTCGGCCTCGATGCGCATGAGGCCATCGGCCTCCACCATGGAGGAGATGGTCCCTGACTTTCCGAAGAGGGGATGGACCAGGAGCTCCCCACCTTCCCTGGAGAGTTTAACCCTCACATAATCCTCCCTCCCCGGAGGAGAAGGCACGTTCCTCATCACCCGACCCGTAAGGCGAAAGGGAAAGGGATCACCGTCCCTCTCTCCCCCTATCCTCCTGATGGAAGGGAATACCAGGACCCACATCACCACCATGCAGGATGTGGGGTGACCGGGGAGCCCCCAGATCGGCTTCCCTCCTGCGAGGGCGAAGATGGTGGGTTTCCCCGGACTTATGGCAACCCCATGTACCAGGATCTGGGCCTCCGGCAGGGAGCCGATCGCCTCGAGGGTGATGTCCCTCGTCCCTACCGAGCTTCCCCCCGAGATGAGGATCATGTCGCACTGAGGGAGGCCTTCTCTCAGCTTCCCCATAAGGGCCTCCTTTTCGTCCCTCACCAAGCCCAGGAAGAGGGGTTTGGCCCCTGCCCTCTGGGCGATCCCCCAGATGGTGTAGCGGTTCACCTCCCGTACCTGCCCCGGGGAGGGCTTCTGCTCTACCGGGACGATCTCATCCCCCGTGGAAATGATCCCTACTGTAGGGTGGCGGAACACCTTGAGGTATCTCTTCCCAAGGGATGCCGCTGCCGCCAGGTCCTGAGGGCGAAGCCTCCGGCCCTCAAGCAGGACCTCCTCCCCCCTCTTTATGTCCTCACCCTCCCTTATCACGTTCTCCAGGGGGCTGATGGGCCGAAAGACCTCTATCTCCTCCCCCAGCACCTTCGTGTGCTCGATCATGACCACCCCATCCGCCCCTTCGGGTAGCATTCCCCCGGTGGGTATCCTCATCGCCTCTCCCGGGCCTACCTCCCGTTCCGGGGCCTCCCCCATCTTCACCTCTCCCACCACCCGAAGGAAGGCCGGGGCCCCTTCAGAGGCCCCGAAGGTATCGGAGGCCCTCACGGCGTAACCGTCCATGGCTGCCCTCGCAAAGGCAGGGAGGTCTTCATCAGCTATCAGATCCTCGGCCAGGACCCTTCCTGAAGCTCCCTCAAGGGGGACCTCCTCCACTCCCACTGGAGGTAGGTCCTCCATCAGCCTCCACACCTCCTCTATCCTCTTTACGGCGAAAAAGTCCCCCTTCATCCCAGAAGCTCCACCTCGTCGCCCACCTTCACCTTTCCGCCCTTGAGCACCCGTCCAAACCTCCCCTCCCGGCTCACGATCCAGGCCCTTCCCCGTGGTTCCAGCTTACCTTTCCCTACCTGGAGGATCTCCACCACGGCCTCGCCGATCCTCAACCTCCTGCCGACCCTTAGTTCCTCCAGAGGTATTCCCTGGATGGTCAGGTTCTCGCTGTGCTCCCCCTCCCTCATTTCTTTTCTCACTTCTTCAGGCACTAAGGCCATCGCCTCTACCGGGAAGAGGCTTATCTGCCTCTCCCATTCTCCAGCATGGGCATCGCCCTCAAGCCCCCACCCTTCCTTGAGGTATCCGGAGCCGACGTTCCTTTTGGGTACCCCCCTCTTTTCACTGAGGTTTACCGCCACAACCTCCCCCTTGATCCCTTCGGAGGCGATGAAACGTCCGCTCCTCCCGCCCTCCTTCTCCAGGAGCCTTATCCCGGTAATGGTGATCCTCCTTGAGGCGGCCTTACACATGTCGTAGATGGTGAGGGCTGCCGCTGAGACCGCCACGAGGGCCTCCATCTCCACCCCAGTCCGTTCGTTTGCCTTGACCGTGGAGCGTATCTCAACAATTCCCCCATCCCGCAGGGAGAAGGAGACATCTACCTCCGAAAGGCTCAGGGGATGGCAGAGGGGAACGATCTCCGCCGTCCTTTTTGCGGCCATTACCCCAGCGATCTTGGCCACGGTGAGGACATCCCCTTTGGAAATTTCCCCTTCCTTGAGGAGCTCAAGGACCCTGGGGTCCATTACAACCTTGCCCTCGGCCACGGCCCTCCTTGCCGTTACGGGCTTGGAGCTGACGTCCACCATCCTGGCTCTTCCCTCTTCGTCCAGATGGGTGAACTCCATCTTCATCCTCCTATGGAGAACATCCCCCTCTGGCACTTCTTGAACTGGAAGGCCTCCCGCGGGGGACTCTCTGGTTTCCTTTTCAAGGCCTCTTTCAGCGCCCCTTCGATCGCCTCATCTTCAGCTCCGGAGCGGAGGAGTTGTCGCAGATCGACCTCCTCGTCAGAGAAGAGGCAGGTTCTTATCTTCCCCTCGGGGGTGAGACGCAGGCGGTTGCAGAACTTGCAGAAGTGGGCGGACATGGGAGAGATGAAGCCCACCTCTCCCCTGCTCCCGCGGATACGGTAGCGCCTCGCAGGACCATCGTATTCCGTCCTCGGAAGGGGAACGAGATCACCCAGCATCCTCAACCTTTCCTCTATCTCGGAGGTCGGAACCACTTTCCCCTCATCCCACCCCCCCCCAAAGGGCATGAGCTCTATGAAGCGGACTCCAAGGGGATGCTCTATGCTCAAGCGGGCAAAATCCTCTATCTCGTCATCGTTAAAGCCCCTTATCACCACCACGTTCACCTTCACTGGGGAGAGGCCGACCTTTAACGCCTCCTCTATCCCTTCCCAGACGGCGTTGAAGTAGTCCCTGCGGGTGATGTAAGCGAACCTCTCCCTGCGCAGCGTATCGAGGCTCACGTTCACCCGTCGAAGTCCCGCTTCCTTGAGGGGGGCGGCGAACTCCCTGAGCAAGACACCGTTTGTGGTGAGGCTTATATCGACAAGCCCCTCGATCTCAGTGAGTCTCTTTATAAAATCCACCACCCCCCTCCTCACCAAAGGTTCTCCCCCTGTAAGGCGGACCTTCCTTATTCCGTTGCTGGTAAAGATCTTGACAACCCTTAAAATCTCCTCATAGGTGAGGATCTGACTGTGAGGGAGGAGTCTCAACTCCTCGTCCTGACAATATCGGCAGCGGAGGTTGCAGCGATCGGTGATCGATATCCGCAGGTAATTGATGATCCGCCTGTAGCGATCCACAAGGAGCTTCATCTTCTCCCCCAGATAAAATTAAAAGGCCGATGACTCGAGAAAGAGATCATCGGCTTTCAGGTCCCTCATTCGTGTCCTCCTTTCCAAACACGGGGGGCACGGCCGTTTCCAGCCGCACCGTCTCGGCCACCCTCCATATCCAGAAAGGACTTAGGAGGAAGGCTCGGAGGAACTTTTAAAACAATACCACAGAACTCCTTGCCGCGCAACTTCGATGTAGATTTAAGGAAGAAAATTCCTTAATCTTTCTAACTAAAGGGGATGATAAGGGGCCTCGAAGCCGATGAATTCCGGAGGCTGAGGGGGGAACTGGTGGATCTTTACCTTCAGGCCTATCGCGGATTGGAAGAGTATGCCTACAGGAGGCGCTCCGATGTGAAGGGCTATCTCCAGTGGCTTTACAAGATAGATCCCAAGGGTTTCCTGATCGCCGAGGACAAAGGGGAGGTGCTGGGCTTTGTGGCGGCCTGTCGCCAGTGGTGGGATAAGAATCAAGGCCTAATGGGTGAGATTCACGAGATTGCCGTTTTGCCCGCTTATCAAGGGAGAGGGATCGGATCGAGGCTGCTCGAGGAGGCCTTGAAGGTGCTCGAGAGGGAACATCGGGTTTTTGGTCTTTGGGTAGGGGAGCGGAACTTCAGGGCTCAGGAGTTTTACAGGAGGAGGGGATTTGCCCCTATAGGGCGTCTGGGCAAATGGATCAGGATGATAAGGAGAGGATAGGTTCTCTCCTGGAACAACTCATCGCCATTCCGAGTCCCACTGGAATGGAAGGGGAGATCATCGCCTTCCTCAGGGAGAGGCTTTCTGCCCTCGGGTTCTCCTGCGAAGAGGAGGAGGCGGAGGGAGTGACTAACCTGATCGCCAGAAAGGGAGCCCCCAGACTGCTCGTGGCCACCCACTTGGATACCGTGCCCCCATGGGGTCATCCCCATGCCTTTGAACCTCGACGGGAGGGAGAAAAGGTATGGGGCAGGGGAGCGGTGGATGCCAAAGGGCAGATCGCCGCTTTGCTCTGGGCGCTGGAGGCGAAAGTGGAAGATGCCTTCCTCTGCTTTTTCGCCGATGAGGAGGGAGAGGGGAGGGGGTCCAGATCCTTCAGTCCCCCGGAGGGGATCGTCGAAGGGGTCGTCCTCGAGCCGACGGGATTGAGGCTGGGGGTTGCTCAGGCCGGCTCCATCGAGATCGAGGTGGAGGTGAAAGGGAGGGCCTCTCATGGGGCGGTTCCTCAGGAGGGAGAAAACGCCTTAGAGATCTTCTTCTCCTTCTATGAGAGGCTGAAAGGGCTGAGGTTCCTCTCCACGAGCCATCCCCTCTTTCCTCCTCCAAGGGTGACCTTGGGTTATCTGCGCGGGGGGATAGATCCCCAGGTGACACCGGAGCGCTGTGAGGCCAAACTGGATATTCCCCTTTTGCCCGGAGTGGAGGTGGATGAGGCCCTGAAGGAGCTTGAGGCCCTCTTTGGTTCCTTCCCCCTCCAGTGGCATATCAGGGAGGTGGATCGGCCATGGACGGAGGAAGGGGAGGTGATCTTACGGGTGGCTGAGGCCTTCCGCAGGGCTTTAGGCGAGGAACCTCAAAGGTGTGGATTCCCAGCCTGGACCGACGCCTCCTCCCTCCGCCAGAAGGGGATAAGGTGTGCGATTCTGGGGGCTGGAGAGCTGGCCCTTGCCCACACCCCCTACGAGGCGGTCTCAATAGATGAACTGTTTAAGCTGGGCCTGGTGTTGAGGGAGTTACTTGCCCATTGAGGTGGCGAGATCCTTTGCTATCTCGGCCACAAGACCAAGGGCCTTTTCCCTCGCTTTTAGGAAAGAGGTTGAAGAGAAGTGGGGAGTCCACTGAGAAGGGGAGAGCTCATCAGAGACGAGCAAAAGGGCGGCCACCCTTACCCCTGCGGTCTTGCCCCATGAGAGAAGGGCCGCCACCTCCATCTCCACGGCGAGGACCCCTTCCCTGCTGTAACGCTCCACCTTCCCCGCTGTCTCACGATAGATGGCATCGGTGCTCCATATCCTCCCCTTCCTGAAGGGGACCCCCCTTTCCTGGAGCCTCTTTTCGATGAATTCTACCATCCCTTCATCGGCCACGGCCTCCTGACCAGGGGGTAGGTAATGATAGGAGGTTCCTTCTTCCCTCACGGCCACAAGGGGCAGGAGAAGTTCCCCTGCCTTCAGATCCTCCCTTATCGATCCGCAGTAACCGAAAAAGAGGACCTTCCTTACGCCGAAGGCAGATATCTCCTCGGCCACCGCCACTGCGTTCGGGGCTCCAAAGGGGGAAAGGGCCAGGACCACCTCTCCCCGATAAAGTTCCCGGTACGGCCTCCAGGCCATCGCCCTCTTTGCCCCAAGCCTCCTCGCGAGGGATCGCAGGTCATGGCGGGTGACCAGAAGGACCCCTGTGGGGGGGAGGGCGAGGGCCTTCTCCCTTAGCTTCCCCCATGTGAGGGACCTTACCATCTGGAGGGGAGTGACTACGGGGCGCCCATCCGGATCGTAAAAGTCCATCCTATGGTTGGGGGAGTTGCCCCTCTCCCTGGAGCCTTTTCTCCTCCCGGGTGCGCCTTCTGAGCTCTCTTCGCAGGCGCAGGTTGGTGATCAATCCCCCCACTCCTCCTATAAGGATACCCACGAACACGGATATCAGGACCACGACGAAGAGGGGAACGGTCTTTGGGGGAAGGAGGCCGAAGTACTGAACTTCTACCTCCTGGGCGTTCTGCAGGGAGAAGGTGACAGCGAGGAAGAAGAGGATTAGAAGACCTACAGCCTTAAGCAGTCGCATGATTTCCCCCAATCTTTTATTATCGCGCCAGGAGCCTTTCTAAAAAATCGCGAAGCCTGTCATAGGTCTGTTGAAGGTGCTCAGGGATGACCCTGGTGCTAGCCAATACCGGCATGTAATTGGTATCACCTTCCCAGCGGGGCACGATGTGGAAGTGAACGTGGTTCTCTACTCCTGCTCCGGCCACCTTTCCCACGTTCGCCCCGATGTTGAACCCGTGAGGGGACATCGCTCCCTTAAGGACTCGTATGGAGAGCTGGATGTTGACCATCAGGTCCTTTACCTCTTCTGCCGAGAGCTCCTCCAAGAGGCCTATATGCCTGTAAGGGGCGACCATCAGGTGACCGTTGGTGTAGGGATAGCGGTTCAAGATGATGAAACTCTCTTTCCCGCGGTGGAGGATCAGGTTCCTGCGGTCATCACTTTGCTGAAGGCGGGTGCAAAAGATGCAGCTATCCTCTTTCGGTGAGAGGATATATTCCATCCTCCATGGCGCCCAAAGGATCTCCATCCGCTTGCCCATGTTAGCCGAAAGGGTCAAGGAAAGTCAAGGAAATGTACGTAGATAGGTATGGAGATACTGAACACTTTTTGGGGAGGATATCCCGTCTTTTA
>CAYRAR010000059.1:0-2963 GCA_964422255.1 uncultured Thermodesulfobacteriota bacterium
CATTGCCCCAGTTGCCACGAACCCATCTCTCCCCATCCCCCTGAGGCCATCCCCCGGGAGATAGCCACCAGGTTTGAGGGAAAGAGGATCAAGGTGCTCGCCCCCCTGATCTTGGGCAGAAAGGGATATCACCGGGATCTTTTGGAGAGGATGCGCAGGGCCGGTTTCCAAGAGGCGATGATAGACGGAAGGCTCATGGGGCTTGACCCTGTACCCGATCTCGATCGCTACCGGGAACATGATATCGAGGTGGTGGTGGGGACAGCCCAGGCCCGGGACCCCTCTCTGGAGAAGATGGTGAAGAGGGCCTTGGATCTGGGCAAGGGCACAGTGCGCGTAATAGATGAGGAGGGTGAGGAGGTGGTCTTCAGCACCAAGCTCTACTGCCCCCGCTGCCACCGGGGCTTTGAGGAGCTTGATCCAAGGCTCTTCTCGTTCAACAGCCGTCAGGGAGCTTGCCCCCGCTGCCAGGGCTTGGGGAGTTTCGACGATTTCCTTCCCGAGCTGATAGTCCCCGACGATAAAAGGAGCCTTGAGGGAGGCGCCCTCGCCCCGTTTGAGGCGGGACCGCTGCGCCGACAGAGAAAAAAGGTCCTCCAGGAAATAGAGGGGAAGCTCCACATTCCCCTTCAGGTCCCATTCAGGGAACTGGCCGAGCAGCAGCGCCGCCAAATCCTCTACGGGGGAGCCGGTTTCAGGGGGGTGATACCGATTCTGCAGGAGCTCCTTTACTATCTGGAGGATGAGGCCTCCTACCTTCTGGAGTTCATGGGGGAGAGGCCCTGCCCTCTCTGTAAAGGGAAGAGGCTCAGGGAGGAGGCCTTATGGGTAAAGGTGAAGGGGTGGGGGATAGCGGAGCTTACGGCCCTATCGGTGGAGAAAGCCGAAAGGGTCCTTTCCTCCCTCTCCTTTGATTCGAGGGAGTGGACGATCGCCCAAGGGATAATGAGGGAGTTGCTGGAGAGGCTCCGCTTCCTCAAGCGGGTGGGATTGGGATATCTGAGCCTCGATCGCCGAGGGGATACCCTCTCCGGAGGTGAGGCTCAGAGGATAAGGCTTGCCGCCCAGTTGGGTTCCAACCTCCACGGGGTCTGCTACATCCTGGATGAACCGACCATAGGCCTTCACCCTCGGGACAACAGGCTTCTGCTCGATGCCTTGGGGGAGCTCAAGAGGAGGGGGAATTCGATCATCGTTGTAGAGCATGACGAGGAGACGATCCGCTCAAGCGACTACATCATAGACCTCGGCCCTGGAGGAGGGCCAAGGGGAGGAAGGGTGGTCGCTCAAGGGACCCTCGAGGAGATAAAGGCCTGTCCTGAGTCGGTGACAGGGGCATGGCTTAATGGGGCAGGTAAGAGGGAGATCACCTCCAGGCTCCGTCCCCCCAAGGACGGAAAGTGGCTCCAGGTGATAGGGGCAAAGAAGCATAACCTGAAGGGAATAGATGTGGCCTTCCCCTTGGGAACCCTTATCTGCGTGACCGGGGTGAGCGGTTCGGGGAAGTCCACCCTGGTGAAGGAGATCCTCTATCGGGCCTTAAGGGGGCTCCTTCGAGGAGGAGAAGCCGGGAAGGACGGCTTTCGGGAGATCAGGGGATGGGAGGAGATTGAGCGGGTACTGGAGGTGGACCACTCTCCCATAGGCCGCACCCCTCGCTCCACCCCTGCCACTTACGTGGGGATCTTCGATGAGATAAGGCGGCTGTTCGCCTCCACACCTGAGGCGCGAAGCAGAGGCTATGGCCCCGGCCGTTTCTCCTTCAACGTCCGAGGGGGAAGGTGCGAGGAGTGCGCTGGCCAAGGGAAGATCAAGGTGGAGATGCAATTTCTGCCTGACGTCTATATCGAGTGCCAGGGCTGCCGCGGACGCAGGTACAACGAGGACACCCTCAACATCACCTATAAGGGGAAGAACATCCACCAGATCCTGGAGATGACCTTTGGGGAGGGATTGGAGTTCTTCAGCGCCATCCCATCCCTCAAGAGGGGCCTGCAAATACTGGTAGATATGGGGCTCGATTACCTCACCTTCGGCCAGCCGAGCCCCACCCTTTCAGGAGGAGAGGCCCAAAGGGTAAAACTGGCCGCCGAGCTGATAAAACCCTCGCGGGGCAGAACCCTTTATATCCTGGATGAACCCACCACAGGGCTTCATTTGGCCGATGTGGATAGACTCCTTGGGGTCCTTCAGAGGCTGGTGGACAGGGGAAATACCGTCATCGTGATAGAGCACAACCTCCAGTTCATCAAGGAAGCCGACTACATCATAGACCTGGGACCCGAGGGCGGTGGAGGAGGAGGGGAAGTGGTCGCCCAGGGCAACCCCTTCGAGCTCTTGGAGCAGACCTCCCGCTCCTGGACCGCCCGCTTCCTTAAATCTTATCTGGAAGGAGCCGTCTGATCCTCCTCGATGGCCACCAGCTGGACCTCAAAGATTAGGTCCTCTCCAGCTAAGGGGTGATTCGCATCCAGCGTTACAGTGCTATCGGTTATCTCCGTCACGGTAACCCTTATCGCCCCTCCCTCCGGCTGCCTCAAGATCAACTGTTGACCCACCTCCAGCTCCATGTCAGGGGGGACCCTCTCCTTCTCCACCTCCACTACCAGCTCCTCCCGATAAGGGCCATAGGCCCGTTGAGCCGGTATCTCAAAGGTCTTCTTCTCGCCAGGGCTCATACCAAAGAGGGCCTCTTCAAAGGCCTCCATGACCTGTCCCGCTCCCAGCACGAACTCCAAAGGCTCGCCACCGGCCGAGGTATCGAAGACCGTACCATCTCTCAACCTTCCTGTGTAGTGGACCTTCACCACATCCCCTTCCTTAGCCTTGACCATCTCTTCCTCCTTTCTCGTCCCCCTTCGGGGACAAAAATAAAAATGCCCCCCACTTGGGGGCTTTTTCTATCCTTGATTTTGGGATTATCCTCCCCTTTTAGGAGGTTGTCAACCCTCGTTTAACTATCC
>CAYRAR010000059.1:3063-7745 GCA_964422255.1 uncultured Thermodesulfobacteriota bacterium
CCCTACGGGGATCATCTCGTAGAGGAAGAACCCGTAAAGGATGCTCAAGAGCGCCGTCTCCATCCCGCTGTTCCTGAACCATCCCACGGCCATCGCCGCTCCCACCTTGTTCTTAAGCCCTCCTCGGTAGAAGTTCCCGTAGAGGAAGGCCCTCCATCGGTCCATGAAAGAGGCGAGGTATCCCGAGATGGGGAAGGGCTACCATCTATCACCTTCAGGTAGGGTTTGAAATCCTCGTCAAAGGTGATGATGCCCCCTATCCCCTCCTGCCGGGCCCCCACCACGAGCAGGGCGTCGTTGAAGGACAACTCCCCCCTGCTTTCCAGCACCAGGTCCACCACTTGGTCAAACTCCTGAAGCATGTACACCGCAAACCTGGCCATCCGCTCAGCGAGCCCCCTGAGATTCCTCACCACTGCCTCAAAGGAAAAAGCCCACTCCTTTGACCTCCTCGCCAGAAC
Organism: uncultured Thermodesulfobacteriota bacterium; assembly: GCA_964422255.1. GTDB lineage: Bacteria > Desulfobacterota > B13-G15 > B13-G15 > B13-G15 > CAYRAR01. Next base: position 3,525 of record CAYRAR010000059.1, read on the forward strand.
AGTCACGGTCTCACCAAAGACCACATCCGTCATCACGGGAACCACCTCGCCCCTTAACCGCCCAAACAGATCCTTTGCCCTGGCGTGATGGACATCCCGTTCGCACAGATAAGCCACCAGAAAGCTCGTATCCAGCAGCGCCCTATCCATCAATACACCTCTTCCGAGTCCTTGAGGGCATCGCCCCCCGCCGGAACCCTTCCCTCAAGCTCGGCAAGGGCCTCCCAGCTCACCTCACCTGTGCCCAGCTCCTCCTTGAGGGCCTTCTCGGTGAGCCTGACGATGGTCTGGCTGGTGTTCTCCTCCTTCAGGGCGGCAAGAAGCTTTACCTTCCTGAGTAGCTCCACAGGAAAAAGGACCGAAACCTTCTGCCGTTCTACTCCCATAATTTTATCCTTTTATCCGTTTATCAGATAAGAGGATAAACTCTTTTTCGGAAAAATTCAATTCCCTTTCCGCCCGTTTCTCTTGATCTTTAAAGGCTACCAAAAAAGGAGTGGCGATCTGCAGTAAACAGGGCGCCAGAGAAAGGTGACGATAAAACCGACGGTTATCCCTTAGGAAGAAGATGTCATCAACGCCGTATTTGAAGGCGAAGGAGAAGATGACGGCAAGGATTAAGAGAAATAGAGCGAGGTTCAGGAGCTGAGCATCGCGTCTTCTCCTCCGGCGACCCAAGATTCGCCCAGGCTTTGATTTTCCCCCAAGCTACCTGCTTTCCGAGAATAAATCAAGGAAAAAGTGCCTTAACGGCAAAGGGAAGTTCTGATATATTTTGGTTTGCTTCTCGGGGGCAAGGTTCATGATCGAGCACATAAGGTGGGAGAAGGAAAGGCTCCTCCTCCTCGACCAGAGGAGGCTGCCCGAGGAGGAGGTATACCTCGAATGTCGGAGAGCAGAAGAGGTGGCCGGGGCGATCCGCTCCATGGCGGTGAGGGGGGCCCCGGCCATAGGGATAGTGGCCGCTCTGGGGGTGGCCTTGGAAGCGAGGCATGACCCTTCACGAGTGGATGAGGCGATAGAGATCCTCAGGAGGACGAGGCCCACCGCCCAGAACCTCTTCTGGGCCCTCGAGAGGATGAGGCGAAGGTACAAGAGGGAAAGGGGAAAGGACCTCGCTTCGGCGCTGGAGGAAGAGGCCCTGAGGATATGGTCCGAGGACACAGAGGCCAACCGGCGAATGGCCGAGGCAGGCTCTTACCTGATAGGAAGGGGAACCCGGATCCTCACCCATTGCAACGCCGGGGCCCTGGCCACGGGGGGGTACGGCACGGCCCTGGGCGTTGTAAGGAGGGCCCATGAAGAGGGAAAGGGGATTCGGGTCTTCGCCACGGAGACGAGGCCCCTGCTTCAGGGGGCAAGGCTCACGGTATGGGAGCTCCAGAAGGAGGGGATCCCGGTGGTTCTGATCACCGACGGTATGGCCGGATACCTCATGCAGAAGGGGGAAGTGGATCTGGTGATCGTGGGCGCTGACAGGGTGGCGAGGAATGGAGATGTGGCGAACAAGATAGGCACCTATACCCTGGCCGTACTCGCCAAGGAGCACGGGATCCCCTTTTACGTGGCAGCCCCCTCCTCTACCTTTGACCCCGCTATCCCCTCAGGGACCTCCATACCCATCGAGGAGAGGGACGGGGAGGAGGTGAGAAGGGTACGGGGAATGAAGATCGCCCCAGAAGGTGTCGATGTCTGGAACCCCGCCTTCGACATCACCCCCCATCATCTGATTCGGGCCATAATAACGGAGAAGGGCGTAATCGAGGGACCCACGGAGGAGAAGCTTAAGGAGTTCTTCGGATGGTGATAACGCTCCTTACCGACTTCGGCTGGCAGGACGGCTACGTGGGGGCGATGAAGGGGGTGATTCTGAAGATCGCCCCCGAGGCAAGGGTGATAGATGTGGCCCACGGGATCTCCCCCCATGACATAACGGCAGCCGCCCTGGTGCTCCGGGGGACCTACCACTACTTCCCTGAAGGGAGCATCCACGTGGTGGTGGTGGACCCGGGTGTAGGGGGCAAGAGGCGTCCCCTCCTCATAGCCACCGAGAAGTATCGCTTTATAGGTCCCGACAACGGGGTCTTCACCCTTGTGCTAAGGGAGGAGCAGAAGGTGCGGGCCTACGAACTGAAGGAAAGAAAGTACTTTCTGCCCGAGGTGAGTTTCACCTTTCACGGGAGGGACATCTTCGCCCCTGTGGCCGCTCACCTCGCCCTGGGTGAGGAGCCATCGCGGATGGGACCTCCCGTGCCCACCGAGGATCTCGTCCAGCTCCCCATCCCAGAACCCCAGAGGAAGGGGGAGGCGGTGCTGGGGGAGGTGATCTATGTCGATCGGTTCGGAAATCTGGTGACCAACATCAGCGCCCAGACGCTGCGGGGATTGGGTGAGGATCTCGTTCTCGAGATAGGCGGGGTGAAGATCGAAGGGATAAGGAGGGCCTATGAGGAAGGAGAGGAGGGAGAGGTGATCGCCCTATGGGGAAGTTGGGGGCTTCTGGAACTGGCCACCAAGGGAAGATCCCTTCGGGAGATGATGGGCTGGGGGAAGGGTGAGAAGGTCATCGTGAGGAGAAGGGGATGATCGCAAAGCGGGCGAGGGAGATGAAGCCCTTCTACGTGATGGAGATCCTGGAAAGGGCCCAGGAACTGGAACGCGAAGGAAACGATGTAGTCCACCTGGAGGTGGGGGAGCCGGACTTCGACACCCCCGAGCCGATAAAGGAGGCCTGCAGGGAGGCCCTCAAAGAGGGGAAGACCCACTACACCCACAGCCAGGGGATCCTGGAGCTGAGGGAAGCGATATGCGAGCTCTATTATGAGAACTACGGAGTAGATGTCAGCCCGGATCAGGTCCTGATCACCTCGGGGACCTCCCCGGCCATGCTCCTGCTCTTCTCGACCCTGCTGGAGGAGGGGGATGAGGTAATCCTCCCCGATCCCACCTATCCCTGTTATCCCAACTTCATAAGGTACTTGGGTGCAAGACCCCTGTTTGTGAAGACCGAGGAGGACGAGGGCTTCCGCTATGATCCAGAGGAGGTGAAGGCTTCCCTTTCGCCCCGTACCAGGGCGATCATCGTCAACTCTCCCTCCAATCCGACCGGTGTGGTGATGGAGGAGGAGAGGCTCCGCGAGATGGCCTCCCTGCCTCCCTGGATCATCTCCGATGAGATCTATCACGGCCTCGTCTATGAGGGTAAAGAGCACACCATGCTGGAGTTTACCGACCGCTGCTTCGTGCTCAACGGGTTCTCGAAGCTCTACGCCATGACGGGCTGGCGCCTGGGGTATGTGATCGCCCCCCGGGAGTTCATCCGTCCCATGCAGGTGATGCAGCAGAACTTCTTCATCTCCCCCAACGCCTTCGTCCAGTGGGCAGCCTTGGCCGCCCTGAAGGAGGCGAGGGAGTACGCTGAGGGGATGCGGCGGGAATATAACCGCCGAAGGCTCCTGCTCCTTGAGGGACTGAAGAGACTGGGGTTGAGGGTGAAGGTGGAGCCCACCGGTGCCTTCTATATCCTCGCCAATGCCCGCCATATCTCAGGGGATTCCTACCAGCTCGCCTTCGACATCCTGGAGAGGGCCAAGGTGGGGGTCACCCCTGGGATAGACTTCGGGAGCCAAGCTGAGGGATACCTTCGGTTCTCCTACACTACCTCTCAGGAACGGATAAGGGAAGGGCTCAGAAGGCTGGAGGAATACCTAAAGGGATTCCAGGGCCTCCCTTAGGATGGCATTTGCCTCAGCGATCTTCTCAGCAGCTGCCAGAATCCTCTCCCTCACCCCATCGAAACCGAATGAGGAAGCCCTATTAGCCCACCGGCGGTATTCCTCTAAATGAACCTCGTTATGCCTTATCCAGTGCTCAAGGATGACTTTTAACCTCTCTCTTTCTTCCATGCAGATATCCATATATCTTTATATCCATATTGACTAAACAAACTACCTCTGCTATATCTTCTTTCGCCTTTTCATATCACCCTCTGTGTCTGAACGCAAGAGAAGAGGTCTTCCTCGCCAAGGACTGCCTGGAATGTCACGTCACGAGGAAAACCAGTAGCCTCCCACAATATCCTCCCAAGGAGGACCCCAATCTTCGCCTTCTTCGGCCTCGCCGCCACGGGTCTCCCCATCAAGTTCCCCGATGCCCCCTGGTCGAAGTTCCTCCTGAGCTATATCGGCGGAGCGGGAGGGGCCATCCTGATCCACAGGATAT
>CAYRAR010000059.1:7845-10642 GCA_964422255.1 uncultured Thermodesulfobacteriota bacterium
ATCTTCACCGTGCACTTCTTCAACACCCACTTCATCCCCACCAAGTGGCCCATGAACTACTCGATCTTCACCGGCAGGATCTACAAGTGGGAGTTCATCGAGGATCGACCCTTGGAGTACGAGAGGCTCAACAAAAGCGGCGAGCTGGAAAAGCTGAAGACCGGCTTCCCCAATATCCTGGCCAACTTCCTCTCGGGGGCGGTGGGGCTGGCCGCCCTGATAATAGGCCTTGCCACCGTCATACTGATCATCTGGGCCTTCATCAAGGTATAGAGGGGCCCTACTCTACCTCCTCATACCCCACTATCATTGCCTTGAAGTGGGAGAAGAAGGTGTGCCCCAGCGTGGCGAGGTAGAGGTGTACCAGGAGGAAGGCAGCAAATACATAAGCCAGGATGATATGGAAGGCATCCACCACCCTGACCCCTCCCAGCCTCTCGATGATGGGGTGGAAGGTCTCCAGGTCCCAGAGGAGGACCCCGCTTATGATCTGAAGGGGCAGCATCACGAACATGATCCCAAAGTAGGCCGTCTTCTGCAGGGAGTTGAACTTGGCCTCGGGGCGGGGTTCAAAGGGAGGCGGATCGCCGAAAAAATAACGGGCAAAGTAGTAGTTGGCCTGCCGGGGGATCCCCACCATCAGATCATCGCGGGTCGGAAGGTACTGCTTTGCCAGCTCTCTCCTCGCCAGATAAAAGCCGAGCCAGAGGAAGTAATCGAAGAGGACAAGGAACCCGAAGAAATTATGGAGATTGACTGCGTCCCTGAAGGTCCCAAAGAGCTTGAAAACGTCCGGAAATCTCAATTGGAATCCTGTAAGGACTAAAAGGACTATCGCCAATCCATGGACCCAGTGCCAGATCCTCACCGCCAGCGGGTGAAGGTACTCCCTTGAGGCCATCTACTCTTCCTCCTTCCTTCTCCTTCTCATGCCGATGGTGATGACCCTCAAAAAACCATGAAGGCCCACGAAGCTGATCCCCCCTATGAGGAAGAGGATCCCGATGATATCAAGCCACTTATAACCTATCTTTCTCACGACGTGGAAGAAATCGGCCATGTCCTTCTTCGAGATTCTGCTCTCCCCGAGGAGGTAAAAGTCACTGGTGACGGGTATAGGGTGGATCCCCACCAGTATTTCCCTGTCCACAGGTATGGTCCTTATAGCACCGTCTTCCGGGATCTCCAGGAATAGTTTGGAGTAAAATTCCGCCTTTGAGGAGTGGCATAGTGAGCAGTCCTTGGCCTTTGTCCATTTGTTAGTGAAGTTGTGGGAGGGCTTAAGTACCAGCACCCTCACCCCCAGATTTATCGTCTCCACCCCCTTCATCCGCCTGGCCCTCAGGAAATTGAGCATCTTGAGGAAGTCGAGGACCTCCCTGCTCTCGAGAAACCCGTTTCCGTCCCTGTCGATCGCCTTCACCAGATCGGGCTTGTCCACGTCCATCAGGGTGGCGATGTCCTGATAACGGAGGGGGAATTCCTCCCCCCCCTTGCTCACCCCCCGCAGGTAAAAGACGATCCCCTTCTCCGCCTGAGGCGAATGGCACATGGTGCATTCTAAGTACTTAAAATGAAGCGCCTTCTGCGGCAGCCAATCGTGAGCCCGCTCGGCATTGGGGTGGCACTTGGTGCAGATGGCCTGCCTCTGGGCAGTATCGAGCTGCGAGAAGGGAACGCTGGAGTGGGGATCATGACAGCCGAAGCATATCTTCTTGCTCACCTTGGCGTGCAGGCTCTCCCGGTATTCCTTCATCACCTCCTCATGGCAATGCTCACATACCGGGGTCCCCAATGTCTTGACTTCAAACCTCTCCTTCTCCCTGAGGATGGTCAGATCCGCATGGCAGTCGATGCACTCTACCCCGTTCTTTCCGTGGACCGTGGTGTAAAAGTAGTCCTTGGCGGGAATCGAGGGGATCTTGGCGAGCACGGCCTTATCAAGGGGCAGATTGGTCCATCCCCCTTCTCTCTTGGGCACCCTGAGGATGACCCGGGAGTAAAAGGGGGCCTTCGAGGTATGACACATGGTGCAGTCCTTGATGTGCTCCACCTCATCGGTGTAGCTGTGATAAGGCCTCAGAATCAGGACCTCCTCTTCAAGCCATGGGGACCTTATCCCTCCCTTCTTCAGCCGGGCCAAAAACCGGTTTATTTCAAATATCTCCACCACCCCGTTGCCGTTGAAGTCGATCGCCTTCGCCACATCGCCACCATACTCCTTGGCAAATCCCTTCAGCTGCTCATAGCTCAAGGGGACCTTCCTCCCCTCTTCATCCTTGGCGTAAAAATGGAAGAGGAGGCCCTTTTCCGCCCGGGGGGAGTGACAGACGGTGCACTCCAGGTACTTGAAATGGACCTCCCGCTGGGGGAGCCACTCATGCCCCTCCTCCTCGTGACACTGCAGGCAGATCCCTATCCTCTCTTGCTGGGAAAGCTGAGAGAAGGAAACGGAGTAATGGGGATTGTGACATTCAAAGCATAACCTCTCGCTCGCCTCAGCGTGCTTGCTACCCTTATACTGCTCCATGATCTCATCGTGACAGGCACCGCAATCCACCAGCCCCATCCGCTGGGGATGGGGTATTTCCCCGATCTCCGTATGGCAATCGACACAATCGAGATCCCCATGTACCGAGGCCCGGAATCGATCGTAATCCAGATACAGGGTGAGGGCCGCCTTCCTCACCTCCTCCTTCCCAGGGGTGGGGATGACAAGCTCCAGCCTCTCCTCCTCGCTCATCTCGAGGATATCCTTCGTCCCGTGACACTCCAGACAGTCCTGATTTTCCACCTG
>CAYRAR010000060.1:0-10610 GCA_964422255.1 uncultured Thermodesulfobacteriota bacterium
TCCTGGAACGATTGAACGTCCCCGTTGCATCATTGGCATTCGGTCTTCTCAGATTTCCCATCTTATTCCTCCTTATCGGCGTTCTTTATGAATTTGCTTTAGACCTGATCCCGCAATCCCTTATCTCCTTGCCGTACACCTCGCCCTGATCTCCCTCAAGGGACCATCCCTTCGTAGACCTCCCAGAAGTCCCTGAGCTCCCGGAACTCCAAGAGGGTGCTCATGGCGTAGTTGTCGGCCTCCACCCCCGCCTCTTGAGCGCATGCCACAGGGTTCAAGCCCCCGATAAGGATGATTCCCATTTTGTTCAGCTCCACCGGCACCTCGCAGACCTCCTCGCTCACCTCCCCCATCACGAGGACCCCGCCGATCCGGGCCTTGGACAACCTCACCAGGACCTCCTCCACTATGGGCCGGCAGAGGGCGGGTACCTCCCGGAAATTGGCCAGGATCTTCCCCTCACCCCGCTCGGCCACCTCCCTCACCGAGGTCATCTTCGCCCGGATGAAGGCCTCCGAGGGATCGAGGGAGGAGCCCGCATAGTGGATCAGCTCCACGAACCTCAGGGGCCTCCCGTCCTTTACCTGGAGGATCCCCCCGAACTTGGAGTCCATCGGCACCCCTGCCTTAAGCAGGGTGCCGTTCACCACGATGCTGCAGACGGTGGCAAACCCCACCATCCCCTCAGGAACAAGCACCTCCCCGAGCCTCTCCCCCTCCTGGGCGACCTTCACCAGATCGCTCACACAGATCCCGGACTCAAAGGCGGGCCTCATCGCCTCTAAGGCCTCCTCGAAGCGATCCTTCGGGATGAAGGAAACGTTTATCGGAACCAGCCCCTTGCGGCTTTGGGGATCGAAAGTGGTCCTGAAGGCCAGGGCCTCGATCCGGGAGATGGCAAAGCCGACCTTATCCCTCACCCTGGCATCCCGCAGCTCATCCCTTCCCTTGTCCGTAATAACCCTCCCATCCCTTCGTCCCACAAGCCTCGTTAACCCTCTCTCATCCATCAGCTTCAGGTGATACCTGACCGTCCTCTCGCTCAGGGTCACCCCGTAATCCCTGAGCCTCCTGGCGATAACCCTCGCCCCCAAGGGCTCCTCAGCGTCCCTTAAGACCCGCAGGATCGAAAGCACCTTCTTTTCCGTCTCCTGAAACATGTTTAATCTTATCGGCAAACGGTAACTTTTAACCTATCAAATCTCGCTGCCGATATCAACCCCCCTCTTTCCCGCTAAACGGGGGACCTCAGGGTGTGAAGAGGTATCTCCTGGCCCTTATGTTAAGGAGGATGCCGATGCCGATGAAGTGGGTTATGATCGAGGAACCACCGTAGCTGAAGAAAGAGAGGGGGAGTCCCACCACAGGGAGCATCCCCAAGACCATCCCCACGTTTATGACCACGTGCCAGAAGATCATCGCCGTGATCCCCAAGGCGGTGAAGGATCCGAAGCGGTCCTTGGCCTTGGTGGCCGTGTAGAGGCCCCATAGGATGAGGATCAGATAAAGGGCCAGGATCAGCGTGCAACCCACAAACCCCCACTCTTCCCCTAAGACAGCGAAGACGAAATCGGTATGGCGCTGGGGGAGAAACTGGAGCTTGCACTGGGTCCCCTTGAGGAAGCCCTTTCCCCAAAGCTCGCCGGAGCCCACGGCGATCTTGGACTGGATAAGGTGGTAACCCGATCCCAAAGGGTCGTGGTAAGGATCGAGAAAGGCAAGGATCCTCTTCCGCTGGTAGTCCTTCAACCCCATCCATATACCGGGGAAGGCTATCAGGAAAAGCAGGGCCAATGTGAGCAGCGAGCGCCTCCGGATGCCCGCAAACACTATCATGGAAAGGAAGATGAGGATGATGAGGAAGGCGGTTCCCAGGTCTGGTTGTCTCACCAGCAAGGCGACGGGTAAGAGGGTGAGCACAAGGGGGTAGAGGATCTCCCTTATCCTGTAGCCCTGGTCGGGGACTCGCCTTTTAAGGTACCTGGCGATGACGAATATCAGGGCAAGCTTCATCATCTCCGAGGGCTGGAAGTGGAAATATCCTAAAGAGATCCACCGCTTCGCCCCTCCACCGAAGGTCCCCTTCAACAGCACAAACAGGAGGGCCAGGAAGAAGATGACGTAAATTGGATAGGCGAAGACCTCGTAGTAGCGGTAATCTATGGAGAAGGCCAAAAGGCCAAGGAAGAGCCCCACAGCCACCCAGAGGAGTTGCCGTTGCCAGAAGGGAAAGCTGCCCCCACCCGCGGTGGTGGCACTGTAGAGATTGACAACCCCCAGGAGGGCGAGGACGAGGACCAGGATCAGGATGCCGTAATTCAGCGAACGCAAAACTCCCCGACCCATTATTCCCCTCCCTCAACGATTTCCAGCCACTTCTTTATGACCTCCCTGGCCAGAGGGGCGGCAGCACTGCCGCCGTGTCCCCCGTGCTCCACCAGGACGGCCACGGCGATCTTTGGATCATCGGCAGGGGCATAGGCCACAAACCAGGCGTGATCACGGAGCTCGTAAGGGAGCTCCTCAGGCTTCAGTCGCTTCTCCCCCATCTTGGAGACCTGGGCCGTTCCCGTCTTCCCCGCCACCTTCACCCCCTTTATCCATGCCGCCTTCCCCGTTCCCCTCTCTTCCTCGACCACTCCCACCAGGGCCCTCCTTATCTCCTCCAATACAGAGGGACTGAGGGGCAACCTCCCCGCCTTTTGAGGACGATAGATCCTCTCCTTCTCTCCTTCGGCCTCCTTCACCCTCTGGGCGAGCAGGGGGACGTAAAGGTCTCCCCCGTTGGCTACAGCGGCGATCATCCTCGCCATCTGCAGGGGGGTGACGAGGATGTAGCCCTGGCCGATGGCCAGGGTCACCGTCTCTCCTTCCCACCAGCTCTCCTCCAGCTTTTCCCTCTTCCACTTTCGGGAGGGCACAAGTCCCCCCTTCTCGTCAGGCAACGAGATACCGGTCCTTTTACCGAAGCCGAAGGCCTGGGCGTAACGGCTCAGGGCATCTATCCCCACCCGATGGCCGACCTGGTAGAAGTAAACGTCACAGGACTCGACAATGGCCCGATGGAGGGAGAGCTCGCCGTGCCCCCCCTCTCGCCAGCATCGATAAGTCCTGTTTCCCAGCCTCCAGCTGCCCCCGCAGAAGAGCTCCTCTTCCGGAGAAAGTCTTCCCTCCTGGAGGGCCGCCGCCGCGGTGACGATCTTGAACACGGATCCCGGGGCATAGAGGCCCTGGATGGCCCTATTTGTGAGGGGGTGAAGGGGGTGGTCCAGGAGGCGCTTCCACCTCCCCCTCGATATCCCTCTGGCGAAAAGGGAGGGGCTGTAAGAGGGGCTGCTACAGAGGGCCAGAACCTCGCCGCTCGAGGGGTCAAGGGCCACAATGGCCCCCACCTTATCCTTCAGGAGCTCCTCGGCCTTCCTCTGGAGCTCCACGTCGATGGTGAGGTAAAGGTCCCATCCGGAAGTGGGCAGGACCTCCCCCAGTACCCTCACCTCCCTTCCAAAGGCGTCCACCTCGACCTGCCTTCCCCCTTTGGATCCCCTCAGGTACCTCTCCCAGACCGCCTCCACCCCTGTCTTCCCCAGTATATCTCCCACATCGTAACCGTCATTTTCCTCGAGCTCCCTCCTGTCCACCTCCCCCACATATCCCAGGAGATGGGCCGCCAGCTCCCCGTAGGGATAGGTGCGGATAGGCTCCACCACTACCTGTACCCCTGGCATATCCATCAGAAGGGCCTTTACCTTACTGAGCTCCTCCCAGGAGATGTCCCTCTTTATGTAAACCGGCTGAAAGGGGGGCCTTCCGTTGGCGGTGATCTTCTGGGATATCGCCTTCGCATCCATCCCCAGGAGGGAAGAAAGCTTCTTGGAGAGCCCTTTTATGTCGAGGACGTCCTCAGGGATCACCGTCACGCTGAAGGAGGGGCGGTTTGTGGCCAGGACCCTTCCCTTCCTGTCCAGAATTCTCCCCCTCAGCGGGCGAACCTTCCTCAACCTTATTCGGTTATTCTCGGAAAGGTCCTTGTATTCCTTTCCCTTGAGGATCTGAAGCTGCCACAGCCTGAGGAAGAGGACGGAGAAGACCAGCACGACCACCAGTGCAAAGAGGGGGAACTTCCTCTCCAGACTTTCAGCGCTGTACCTGTCCCACTTCATGAGAAGAAGGCTGCCCTGACCTCTGCCAACTCCCCAGCAATCTATCGTTGAGGTGGAAGAGAAAGGGGGCAAAGAGGGCGGTGATGCCCCATGAATAGAGCGCCCTTACCTCCATGAGGGGCGGGGAGAGACCGAGGAGCAAGAGGATCCCGGAGAAGAGGAGGAAGTCCGACGAGGCGGCAAGAAAGGTCGTTATCATCGATGCCGCCCTTGAGGTGAGAAAAAACTTCTCCGCCCCCCAGCGGATCAGGGAATAGATGAGGAGCTTGCCGAAGGCATTGGCCCCCAACGGTGTCCCCGCATACAGATCCTGGAGGATCCCCAGAAGGAGGATCGGCAACCAGCCATATCTGCTCAGTCGCAAGGAGGCATAGACCGTTATCAGGAGGACCAGATCGGGGTAGGGCCAGTCATGGGGTAAAAAGGGGAGAACACCTCCCAGGAGGATCAGGTAGAACCATCCCAAAAAGAAGACCCCCAAGGCCCCCTTCATGATCTCCTCTTCGGGGAGAGAAGGATGAGGACCTCCTCCAACCTGTTGAAATCGACGCTGGGCGAGACATCGACATCGAGGAAGAATCCCCCAGGTTCCCTCCTTATCGACTTCACCCTTCCCACCAACAGACCCTTAGGATACACGCCGTCCATCCCCGAAGTCACCACCTCGTCTCCCTCCCTGATATCCCCCCTAACGGGAAGGTATTTAAGGGAGCAGAGCCCGTCGCCTCGACCGTCCACTATTCCCCGCAGCCTTGAGGAGCGCAGCAGGACGCTCACAGAGGAATTGCGGTCAGTGATCAGCAGGACTATGGCCGAGGACCTCCTCGCCTCTATTACGTGGCCCACGACCCCTTCAGAGGTCACCACCGCCATCCCCTTCTTGACCCCGTCCACGGTGCCCTTGTCTATGATCAACGTCCTCATATAGGGATAGGGAGAACGCCCTATCACCTCCGCCGCCACCGACTTCCACCCCAGGCGCTTTTGCAGGCGGAGGAGCTTGCGGAGCCTATCTGCCGAGGCGGCAAGCTCTTTCAACCTCTCCCTCTCCTGAAGGAGCTCCTCGACCTGCCGCTTCAGCCGTTCGTTCTCCTCCTGAACCGCGAGCAGGTAGAGGTAGCGGTGGAAGAGATCCTCCGCGTTCTTTACCACCCAGTGAATGGCCCTCTGGGGGGGTGTGGAGACGAGGAGGGCGAAGTCATAGAGGACCCCCGCCTTCTCGAACCTCTCTCGCTGAAAGGAAAGGAAGACCACACCCAAAAGGAAGACTATCAGCACAAGGAGCCATCTCCTTCTGTGAGCCGGCCCCATTCAGTTGATGGCGACCTCCCTGAGGAGTCGCATATCGTCCAGGAGCTTCCCCGACCCCATGACCACGGTGGTGAGGGGATCGTCGACGATCACGATGGGGAGGTTCACGGTGTTCCTGATCAGCACATCTATGTTCTTCAGGAGGGCCCCTCCACCCGTCAGTATGATCCCCTTGTCCACGATATCGGAGGCGAGCTCCGGGGGGGTCTTCTCTAAGGTGGTCTTTATGACATCTACTATCTGCTGCAGGGGATCCGAAAGGGCCTCTCTCACCTCGCTCGAGCTTATCTCATAGGTTTTGGGTATCCCGGAGAGGAGGTCCCTCCCCTTTATCTCCATCGTCTTCTCTTCATCGTCCGGATAAGCGTTACCCAGGCTCAGCTTTATCTTCTCCGCGGTCCTCTCACCGATAAACAGGTTATACTTCCTCCTCACGTACTGGGCTATCGCCTCGTCCATCTTGTCGCCGCCCACCCGGATGGAGTGGCTCACCACGATCCCCGCCAGGGAGATGACCGCCACCTCCGTCGTCCCTCCCCCGATGTCCACGATCATGCTGCCGGAAGGTTCCATGATGGGGAGGCCGGCCCCGAGGGCAGCCGCCATCGGCTCCTCTACCAGATAGACTTCCCTGGCCCCGGCTGACTCGGCGGATTCCTTCACCGCCCTCCTTTCCACCGGGGTGATCCCCGAGGGCACGCATACCACCACCCGCGGGCGTACCAGCGCCTTTCGGTTATGGGCCTTGATGATGAAATAGCGGATCATTTGCTCCGCCGCCTCGAAGTCGGCGATCACCCCCTCCCTGAGGGGGCGAATCGGGGTGATGTTCCCGGGGGTACGGCCCAGCATCTCCTTGGCCTCCTCCCCCACGGCCAATATCTTCTGGTTGCCGCGGTTATCCCTGTAAACGGCGACCATGGATGGCTCATTGGCCACGATCCCCTTCCCCTTCACGTACACCAGGGTGTTCGCCGTCCCCAGATCTATGGCCAAGTCCGTTGAGAAGATGCGGAACAAAAGGTTGATCATCTCTCTCCCTCCTTCGAGAGATTAAGTTACCAAATAACTTTTCCGAAATCAATAAAAAGTCGTTCGAGAAATTGACAAATAAGCCATCATGATCGATAATAAAGGTCGCGAAAAAAGACGAAGGAGTACCGCTTGGATCCAGGCAACTGGACCGAGACGGGAAGAGAGGGAAGGTCTTCTGGGTCTTGGTCCAGGAGACCTTAATTGTTATCGAAAGGAGGAAGGATGAGCAAACTGACGGTACCCGAGATCATCAAGATGAAATCGAGGGGAGAGAAGATCACCATGCTCACCGCCTACGACACCCCCATCGCCCGGCTCTTGGACGAGGCAGGGGTGGAAATAATCCTGGTGGGCGATTCCGTAGGGCCGGTCATCGCCGGTTACCCCAACACCCTCCCCGTGACGGTGGAGGAGATGATCTACCATACCAAGGCGGTGGTCAGGGGGGTGAAGAGGGCCTTGGTGGTGATAGATATGCCCTTCATGTCCTATCAGGTGAGCGTAGAGGAGGCGAGGAGGAACGCCGGGAGGATGATCAAGGAGAGCGGGGCCGAGGCGGTGAAGTTAGAGGGGGGAGCCAACATGAAGGAGGTGATCAAGGCGATAACTGAAATAGACATCCCGGTGATGGGCCATATCGGCCTCACCCCCCAGTCCATCCACCGGATGGGAGGCTATAAGATCCAGCGACAGAGGGAGAAGCTCCTGGAGGACGCCCATGCGGTGGAGGAGGCAGGGGCCTTCTCCGTGGTGCTCGAGTGCGTGCCCGAGGAGATAGCCGAGGAGATCACCCAGAGGCTCTCCATCCCCACCATAGGCATCGGAGCCGGGATCCACTGTGACGGTCAGGTCCTGGTGGTCCACGACCTGCTTGGCCTGCTCGGGGACTTCCGGCCCAAGTTCGTCAAGAGGTACGTGGAGCTTGGCCCCCTCATCGTGAAGGCCGCCAAGGACTTCATCCGAGAGGTGAAAGAAGGGGATTTTCCTACTCCGGAGCACGTCTTTCACCTGGAGGAATAGATGGAGGTCATAAAGAGCCCTTCGGAGATGCAGCAGAGGGCCTCTGCCTGGAGGAGGGAGGGGAAGGTGATCGCCTTCGTCCCCACCATGGGATACTTCCACGAAGGGCACCTCTCCCTGATGAGGGAGGGGAGGAAGAGGGGGGACGTCTTGGTGGTGAGCATCTTCGTCAACCCCACCCAGTTCGGGCCAGGGGAGGACTTCGACCGCTACCCGAGGGACATGGAGAGGGACCTGAGGATGGCCGAGGAAGTGGGGGTGGACGTGATCTTCGCCCCCACGGTGGAGGAGATGTACCCGGAGGGATACCAGACCTACGTAGAGGTGGAAAAAGTAACCCAGCACCTCTGCGGCCTCTCCCGCCCCGGGCACTTCCGAGGGGTCACCACGGTGGTGACGAAGCTCTTCAACATAGTGAAGCCCCACGTGGCCCTCTTCGGCCAGAAGGACTATCAGCAGCTGATCACCATCGAGAGGATGGTTAAGGACCTGAACATGGACGTGGAGATCGTGGGGATGCCCACGGTGAGGGAGGAGGACGGACTGGCGGCGAGCTCGAGGAACGTCTACCTCAGCCCAGAGGAGAGGAAGGCCGCCCTTTCCCTCTATCGCTCCCTCAGGAGGGCCGAGGAGCTCTTCTCGGAAGGGGTCAGAGAAAGCCAGAGGATACTGGAGGAGGTGAAGGGAGTGCTTGAGGCCGAGCCCCTGGTGAAGATAAACTACGTCCACGTATGCGACCCGGAAACCCTGGAGGATATAGAAGGGCCGATAGGGGAAAGGGCCCTTGTGGCCGTGGCTGCAAAGGTCGGGACCACCCGCCTCATAGATAACACCCTTCTCGGAGGGAGGAAGTGAAGAGGATAGTCCTGAAAGGGAAGATCCATCGGGCAAGGGTAACGGAGGAGAACCTCCATTACGAGGGCAGTATCACCATAGACGAGGAGCTGATGGAGGCCGCGGGCCTCCTCCCCTTCGAACAGGTCCAGGTATACAACATCACCAATGGCCACCGCTTCGAGACCTACGTGATAAAGGGAGAAAGGGGCTCAGGGGTAATCGGGATAAACGGTGCCGCTGCCCACCTGGCCAAGGAAGGGGATCTGGTGATCATCGCCAGCTATGCCCTCATGGACGAGGAGGAACTGCAGGGATATCAACCTCGCCTGGTTTACGTGGACGAGAAAAACCGGGTAATCAAAGTAAGTCCCTGATCTTTCTCAGTTGACACTTCGCCCCTCCGGTTTTAAATTTTCCTTAGCGAAAGGAGGAAAAAGTTTGCTTTTCGCCAAAGAGAGCAAGAGGCTCCTATCCTTCCAGGAGATCGTGGAGATGTTCCACAGGGGGGAGAACCTCTTTGACATCACCATCGAGAAGTGGGAGCGGATCAGGAGATCCCTGGCCGAAGCGAAGGACCGAAGGGACATGATCCCCATCCTGGAGAACGCCAGGATGGGGGGTGCCTTCTGCCTCGAATATCAGAACAACTGTCCCCTTTGCCCCATCCAGAAATGGTGCAGACCCCCGGAGGGGCGGTACCAGAACATTATGCGCTTCCTTTACATGTTCGCCACCAGCGGCGAGCGCTACTTCAAGGAGCAGGCGGAAAGGGAGATAGACCGCTTCCTCAACGAGATGAGGAAGTTCAAGGAAGAGCTTCACCAGAGACTCAACTGATATGTCCCACCGGCATCGTCTCACCGCCCTGAGCAAGCTCCTCTCCTATATCCTGCGCCACCGCCCGGACGAGTTCGGCCTGGTGCTGGATGAGGAGGGCTTTGTGAGCCTGAAGGAGCTCCAGCAGGCGATAAACGAGGAGGAAGGGTGGGGCTATGTGAGGAGGAGCCATATCCTGGAAGTGGTCTACAACAGCGACAGGGACCGCTTTGAGATCCAGGGAGACAGGATCAGGGCCACCTACGGCCACTCTTTTCCCGACAGAATCCCTTATGAGCCCGTCGCCCCTCCCAAGATCCTCTACCATGGAACCCGCAGGAGGAGCTATCCTTCCATCCTCGAGCGGGGACTCCTCCCCATGGGGAGACAATACGTCCACCTCACCCCCTCCAAGGAGCTGGCCGAAAGGATAGGCCGAAGGAGGGACCCCCACCCTCTCATCCTGGAGGTCCACGCCCAGAAGGCCTCAGAGGCCGGGGTGACCTTCTACCAACCCACCCCCCTCATCTACCTGACGGAAAGGGTACCTCCTGAATACGTGATGGGACCGCCCCTGGAGAAGGTCCTGAAGGAGGAGAGGGTGAAGAGGGCGAAGAGGGAGGAGAGGAGACCCCCTGCACCGCCTCCTGAACACGTTACGGGGAAGGCCTGGAAGAAGGAGGCGAGGCGGTTTCGCAAGACCTATAGAAACCTTTAAAGGGAGGTGTGGGAGATGGCTGAGGAGAGGGAGGAAGAAAAGAGGGGATTTAGGGTCATAGACCGAAGGATCTTCGCCCAGAAGGAGGAAGAGAAGGAAGAGCCCAAAGAGGAAAGGGGCCCTGAGAAGAAAAAAGAGGAAGAGGAAAGGGAAAAAGAGAAGGTCGAGCCTCCTCCCCTTCCCGAGGTGACCTTCTCCAGCTTCATCTACTCCCTGAGCACCTCCTGCCTGATCCACCTCGGGGAAATACCCGAGCCCACCACCAAGAAAATCCAGAAAAACCTCACCTTGGCGAAACAGACGATAGACATCCTCGGGATCCTTCAGGAGAAGACCCGGGGGAACCTCACCCCTGAAGAGGAGAACCTGCTCACCGGTCTCCTCACCGATCTGAGGATAAAGTACGTGAAGGCAGTCTCTTAGAGTTCCTTGACCTGGGTCAAGGAGCTCCTCTCCCTGCAGGGGCTAAGAAAATCCTGCAGGGATCTTTTATCGCTGGTATAATGGGGGCCTCGGACGGGCAGCATGAAGGGGAAAGTCATCTTATTCTTCCTCATCGTGCTTCTTTCTGCGGGGTGTGTAAACCTCGGTCCCCGCTACAGGCGACCCGACCTCGGTTTCCGTCCCCCTGACCGATATGAAGGCGCCCAAGGGGGGCTCCCCGTCCCTGAGGAGAGGTGGTGGAGGGCCTTCGGGGACCCGAAGGTGGATGA
>CAYRAR010000061.1:0-10505 GCA_964422255.1 uncultured Thermodesulfobacteriota bacterium
TCCTGAAGTAGGAATAGAGGGTCCCCTTGCCGAGCTCGGCCCTCTGGGCGATCTCATCCATGGTGGCCCGCTTCAGCCCCTTCTCCAGGAAGACCTCCCTGGCGGCCTGAAGGATCTGCTCCCGCCTGGCCGCCCGCTCCCTCTCCCTTCGCTCCTCGACCCCCATTTTCGACTATCAGTCAAATTTCGACCAAAAGTCATTTTACTTGTCGATCTCCACCTTGTCAACCCGAACGGGCAGATGGAATGGGAGATTTTAAGAATGATTTATGGACTGGGCAATTTTGTATTGGGCTTCGTCATCGATATCCTCTATCACCCCTCGGCATTCCACCTCCACTTCCAAGATGTCTTCCTTATGCCGCTCCAGGATCTCCCTTGCCCCCTTATCTCCTGTAAGTCCCCTCAGCTCCTCCCCGTAACGGCTGAGGGAGAGGATGACGGGATGTCCCCTCCTGCCCCTCCAGGTGGGAAGGACGATCCCCCTTTCCCCTTTAAGGAAGGCATCTATCAGGAGGTCGATGACCTCTGGGGGGATGAAGGGCTGATCTGCCAGGGCGATCATGACCCCCTGGCTTTCGGATGCCACGGCATCAAGCCCCCTCCTTAAAGAAGTGCTCATCCCCTGGGAATAGTGAGGATTTATCACCGCCTTTACCTTCTTCCCCCTTATCAGGGGAAGGAATTCACCGGCCCGATGGCCCAGGACCACTATCACCTCATCCACCCTGGACATCACGAGGTTTTCCAAGGAGACCTCGAAGATGGTCCTCTCTC
This sequence comes from uncultured Thermodesulfobacteriota bacterium, assembly GCA_964422255.1. Taxonomy (GTDB): domain Bacteria; phylum Desulfobacterota; class B13-G15; order B13-G15; family B13-G15; genus CAYRAR01. The sequence continues at coordinate 778 of CAYRAR010000061.1, forward strand.
CCAGGGGCAGAAGGAGCTTCGGCCTCCCCATCCTTTTGGCCTCCCCTGCTGCCAGGAGCAGGGCGGATATGAAGGATTTCTCCATCCTCCTTTTTTGACAGCCCAGTGCTCGAAGTGATAATAGAGGAAAGGATGATAGATTTCCACACCCATATCTTCTCCCCCTCCGTAAGGGAAGGGAGGGAGAGGTTTTTTGCCCGAAACAGGGTCTTTCGCTCCATTTACGCCGATCCTAAGGCGAAGATGGTGGGTCTGGAGGAGTTGATCGAGGTGATGGACAGAGAGGGGGTGGAGAGGGCGGTCGTGTGCGGTTTCCCATGGGAGGAGCTTGAGGTATGTCAGAGGGAGAACGACTATCTCTTAGAGGCGATGGTCCGGTACCCGAGGAGGGTCCTCCCCTTCGTGACCTTCCCCTGGGGGGAGGAGGGACTCAAGGAGCTGGAGCGGGCCCTTGGGGCCGGGGCCAGGGGGGTAGGGGAGATAGCTCCCGGGACCTATGGGGAGAGGCTCATCCCCCTTGAGGAGATGAGGGAAGCCTTTTCCCTGGCCGAGGAGGCAGGAGTCCCCGTGCTCATCCACTACAACGAACCCTTGGGACACGATTACCCGGGGAAGGGAAAGGTCGGGCTCAGGGAGATCGAGGTCCTGATAAGGGCCTTCCAGGGGGTGGACATCGTGCTCGCCCATCTGGGAGGGGGATTCTTCTTCTACGAACTCATGCCCGAGATAAGGAAGATCTGCAGCAGGGTATGGTACGATACGGCCGCCGCCCCCTTCCTTTATGATAGGAAGATTTACCGGATAGCCTGCCAGGTAGTGGGCGAAAAGCTCCTGTTCGGCTCCGACTATCCCCTCCTCTCCCCCTCCCGCTACCTGCGGGATATGGAGGGACTGAGCGAGGGAGAAAAGGAGGCTCTACTTGAGGCCAACGCCAGGAGGCTCCTGCGCCTGACCGATTAGCCCTCCTTGATTTCTCCGAGATACCCTGGGCATAATGGAGGCGATGCAGGAGATCGGCTCCCTCTTGCCCCTGGTGAGCAGGCCCTCCCGTTACATGGGCGGCGAGGTGAACTCCCGGAGACCCTCCGGAGAGGGGGAAGTGCTCTTTGCCCTCGCCTTCCCGGATGCCTATGAGATCGGGATGTCCTACCCGGGGCTCCAGATCCTCTATCACGTGCTCAACTCCCTCGGGGGGGTAGAATGTGAGAGGGTCTTCTGCCCCTGGGTGGACATGGAGGAGCTCTTGCGCCGTCGCTCCCTCCCCCTCTTCAGTCTCGAATCGAGAAGGCCCCTCCGGGAGTTCGACATCATCGGCTTCTCCCTCCAGTACGAGCTTACCTATACCAATCTCCTGAGGATGCTCGAGCTGGCGGGGATCCCCCTGCTCGCCTCCGAAAGGGAGGAGGAGATGCCCTTGGTGATCGCCGGGGGGCCTTGCGCCATGCAGCCGGAGCCCCTGGCGGATTTCGTGGATTTGTTCGTCCTGGGGGAGGCCGAGGAGCTTCTCCCCGAGCTGATAGGGATATTCTCCCGGTGGAAGGAGGAGGGAAAGAGGGATAAGGGACGGCTCCTTGAGGAGCTCTCCCGGATAGAAGGGGTATACGTCCCTTCTTTCTTCTCCCCCCGCTATCATCCCGATGGCATCCTCAGGGAGATAGTCCCTCTGCGAGAGGGGTACGAAAAGGTGATCCGTCGATACGTAAGGGACATCAACTCCGTCCCTTATCCCACCCGCCCCATCGTCCCCTTCATGCGGGTGGTCCATGACAGGCTCAGCGTGGAGATAGCGAGGGGTTGCGGCTGGGGCTGTCGCTTCTGTCAGGCGGGCTTCATCTACCGTCCCCTCAGGGAGCGGGGAGGGAAGGAGATACTGGAGATCGTCAGGGAGGCCCTGGGCTCGACCGGCTACGACGAGGTCTCCCTCCTCGCCCTGAGCGCAGGGGACCACCGCTGTCTCTTCTCCTTGGTAAGGCACCTGATGGAGGAGCTCGAGGAGGAGAGGGTCGCCCTCTCCCTCCCCTCCCTCAGAGTGGGGACCTTTCCCGAGGGGCTCCTCGAGGAGATAAAGCGAGTGAGGAAGACGGGCTTCACCCTCGCCCCGGAGGCGGCCACTGAGAGGCTCCAGAGGGTCATAAACAAGGTCATACCCCGAGATGAGCTCTTGGAGGCGGCCTCCCGCCTATACCGGGCGGGATGGAGGGTGATGAAGCTCTACTTCATGATCGGGCTCCCCACCGAGAGGGAGGAGGACATCAGGGAGATCGCCCGCCTCGCCCGGGAGGTGAAGGCGAAGGGAGGACAGGTGAACGTGAGCGTCTCCACCTTCGTCCCCAAGTCCCACACCCCCTTTCAGTGGGAGAAGATGCTCTCCCTGGAGGAGATAGAGGAGAAGCAGTCCCTCTTGAAGGGAATCCTCAGGGGGAGGGGGATCAGGCTCAAGTGGCACGATCCGAAGATGAGTTTCCTTGAGGGAGTCTTCGCTCGGGGAGACAGGAGGTTGGGGAGGGTGCTCCTTGAAGCCCATAGAAGGGGGTGCCGCTTCGACGGGTGGAGCGAGCACCTGAAGTGGGATAGCTGGCAGGAGGCCTTCGATCGAGCCGGGGTGGATCCCTCCTTCTACATCTCCCGGGAGAGATCGCTCGAGGAGGTCCTTCCCTGGGCCCACCTGGACCCGGGAGTGAAGGTGGAGTACCTGAGGGAGGAGCGGGAGAGGGCCTACCGCGGGCTTCCTACCCCTCCCTGCAGAGAGGGGTGTGAGCGCTGCGGGATATGTGGGGAGCAAGGAGGATTGGTCCTCGCGGATCCGTCGGACATGCCTCCCCCCACCCGTCGGGTCGGGGTCAGGGAGGTGGTGCTCAGGAAGCCGTGGGTGAGGAAGATACGCTCCCGCTTCCTCAAGCTGGGAGAGGCCCGCCTGCTGGGGCACCTGGAGATGATCGATGTCTTCCTCAGGGCGGCCAGGAGGGCCTCCATCCCCATGCGCTTCTCCGAGGGTTTCCATCCCCTCCCCAAGATAACCTTCTCCAATCCCCTGCCCGTGGGGGTGGAGAGCCTCGCCGAGTTCATGGACCTGGAGCTGAGGCGTTACATCAAGGCCTCGGAGTTTGCGGAGAGAATGAACAGGGAGCTCCCCGATGGGCTGAGGATCCTCTCCTCCGCGGAGATGGCCTTCAAGGGGAGGGCCCTCCCCAACCTCTTCACTGCAGACCTCTTCCTCATCTCCTTCGAGCACCTTCCCTCACCCCCCTCGTTGGAGGAGGTGAGGAGAGCGCTCAAGGACTTTTCTCGAAGGGATCGGTTCCCCGTGGAGGTGGAGAAAAAGAAGGGGATCAGGGAGGTGGACCTCGTCCCTTTTGTAGAGGGTCTGAGGGCGCTGCCCATTGAGGAGTTCGAGCCTCCTGTTCCCCTTCCCGCGGGGGTCCCTTCTCCCTCGGATATCCTCGAGACTGAGTGGGCTATAGAGTTGAAGCTGAAGAAGGCAGCCGGGGTAAAGCCCCAGCGGTTTATCTCCGCCCTCCTTGGCTTCTCTTCCGATGAGGAGAGGCTCCTCAGGGTGCTGAAAGTGGAATCCCTCCCGCCTCTCCTCTGAAGAGGAGTCACATCTTGTACTTTCCGAAGACCTCAGGGCTCAGGCGCTCGAGCCACTTGCTCAGTTCCTCCGACTCCTCTATCTCCTTCTTCTCCTTTAGGATCCCCAGATCCGCCGCCTCCTTGAGCACCTTCTCGGTGCAGTAGATGGGGGCCTCGGCCCTCACCGCCAGGGCGATGGCGTCGCTCGGACGGGAGTCTATCTCCAGTTGCTCTCCTCCCACCGTCAGGTAGATGAGGGCGTAGAAGGTGTCGTCCTTGAGCTCCGTGACCACCACCTTTTCCACCACCGCCTGAAACTCCTCCAGCATGTTCTTCAACAGGTCATGGGTCATGGGCCGGGGGGTTGCCACCTTCTCCATCCCCATGGCGATGGCGTTCCCCTCCATCGCCCCTATCCATATGGGAAGGACCCTCTCCCTCTCCGGATCGAGCAGCACCACCACGGTGGTGTTGAGGTGGGGATCAAAGATCAACCCCAAGATCTTCATCCTGACTATCTCTTCCATCTCGCCCATTATCCCACAAAAGGGGAAGGGGATCAAAGGCCGACCTTGGCAAGCTCCTCAAGCACCCTCCGCTGCTCGGGGGTGAGCTCCTTGGGCACCCTCACCAGCACCTTCAGGAAGGCATCCCCCCTTCCCCCTCCCTTCAGATGGGGGATCCCCAGGCCTTTGAGCCTGAGCTTGGTATGGGGGGAAGTCCCAGGAGGGATCCTCACCATCTTGGGGCCGTCCAGGGTGGGGACCTCCACTGTCGTCCCCAGGCAGGCCTCGCTGAAGCTTATCTCCTTCTCGATGTAGATGTCATCCCCTTCCCTCTTGAAGACGGGATGGGGGGCTATCTTGACCTCCACGTAGAGGTCCCCAGGAGGCCCTCCCCCACGGCCGGGCTCTCCCTTCCCTGCGACCCTCAGCTTCTGACCGTCCCTGACCCCTGGGGGGATCTTCACCGAGATCCTCTCGGTCTGCCCTCCCCTCTCGAGGGTTATGAGCCTCTCGCCCCCTCGGGCAGCCTCCTCCAGGGTGATGGTCATCTCGGCCACCAGGTCCCTCCCCTTATGGGGTTGAGGTCCGCCCCCAAAGTCAAAATCGAACCCCCCGAAGGGGCCACCGAAGGTGGTGTACCGCACCCGCCCCTTTCTGCCGCCGAAGAGAGTGGAGAAGATGTCCGAGGTGCTGAAACCAAAGTCCTTGAGCAGATCCCCGATGTCAAAGCCCCGGAAGATCTCCTCCTCGGTGAAGCGCTGGTGGAAGGCCTCGGCGCCAAAGGTGTCATACTGGCGCCTCTTCTCTGGGTCGCTCAGCACCGCGTAGGCCTCGTTTATCTCCTTGAACTTCTCCTCAGCCTCCTTGTCGCCCGGATTGCGGTCAGGATGATACTTGAGGGCGAGCCTCCGGTAGGCCCTCTTTATCTCGTCAAGACTTGCGTCCCTGCTTACGCCCAGTATCTTGTAATAGTCCTTCATCCCTGAACCGTAAGCCTCCCGTAATTCCCCTGATAGACCTCCTTTATCAGGTCGTTGAGATAGCCCTCAGGGTCCGTGACCCCCTCCTTCGGGATCAGGAAGGAATCGAGGTTCACCTTCTCCCTGATCAGCTTGAAGGCGGGCTCATAGAGCCCTTCCAGGTAGGAGAAGACCTGATGGGGGCTTTCTCCTCCCTGGGTGAACTGCAAGAGGAGGTGATCTACCGCCTCCTCGTCAAAGCTTATGGCTATCCCGTAGCGGTCTTTGAAGCTCCGCTCGAAGGCCCTTATCTGGCGGTAGAGCTTGGAGAACTCCTCGAGGACTTGGTTTATATCCTCCTCCCGGCTCATGAGCCTCTCGACCATAAGCTCCACCCTCCCAGGGGTGAAGAGGGGACCATACCGCCCCTCGAATTCCTCCTTCCGGGAGAGCACATAGGCCTTCATCTCCTCCCGCTCTTCGGCCTTGGCCCGCTCGAACCTGCGTTTCCTCTCCTCGTTCTGGGGATCGGCCAGCAGCCTCTCCAGTTCCCCCTCCGGGTCCTCCACCATCTCCTTGGTCACCACCAATTCCCTGATCTCGGTCGAGGGCAGGGTCCTCTCGAACTTGAGGAGCACTTTCTCGATGGCGCTTATCAGCCCTCGCGCTCCGGTACGCTCCTCGAAAGCCATCTCCGCCAGCTTCCTGAGGGCCTCGTCCTCGAAATAGAGCTCTATCCCGTAGGCCCGAAAGTCCCTCTTCTTGTTGGCGATAATGGGGCTGTTGGGGTTCTTCAGGATGGCGTAAAGGTCCTCCACCCCCAAGGGCTGAAAGACGGCGATCACGGGTAGCCTGCCCACGAACTCCGACTCGAACCCGTAGTTTATCAGGTCCTCGGCCGTCACATGACGGAGGTACTCCGATTTTTCGTCCTTGGAACGGACCTCGGCCCCGAAGCCGATCCCCTCCTTGCTCATCCTCTTGCGGACGATCTCCTCCAGACCGTTGAAGGCGCCGCTCACGATGAAGAGGATGTTCCGGGTGTTTATGGTTCGCTTCTGGCGCTTGCCCGTTCGGCGGTAGTGCTCTATCGCCTCCATCTGGGAGATGGGATCGTGGGGTACCCGCAGGTCCACTTCCGTCTCCTCCATCGGCTTGAGCAACGCCCGCTGGACCCCGGTGCGGGAGACATCAGGACCGATGACGTTTCCACTGGAGGCGATCTTGTCTATCTCGTCTATGTAGATGATCCCATACTGGGCCTTCTCTATGTCCCCCCCTGCCTCATAGACCAGGTCCCTGACCAGGTCCTCCACATCCCCTCCCACATATCCAGTTTCGCTGAACTTGGTGGCATCCCCCTTCACAAAGGGAACCCCTATCTTCTTGGCGATGAGCTTTATCATGTAGGTCTTCCCCACCCCTGTGGGGCCGATCATGATGATGTTGTTCTTTATGTTCCCGGCCCCTGCCGGCTCCTTCCCCCGCTGGAGCATGTACTTGATCCGGTTGTAATGGGTACAGATCTTGGTCGCCAGGATCTCCTTCGCTTCCTCCTGCTTCACGATGAAGGTGTTGAGGTAAGAGATCAGCTCCTCCGGCTTCATGTCGAAGTTTATGGGTGAGGAGGACTTCTTCTCCGCTCTCTCCCCCTTCCCGGAGAAGGCAGGACGGGGCTCCAAGGCCGAGACCACCAGCTTTATCCTGTCCCCGTACTTCTTCTCCAGATAGCGGTTCAGCTCCCGCTCCAGTTCCTTCTGATCGGGGATCTTATCCTTCACCTTCGCCTCCTTAATGTATAGATCGTCATCTCCTCCGCTCCTCAACATATCACACCCTCCCTCCGGCCTCAACTCGAAGGTCCAATCAAAAATTAAGGCCTCCCCCCTTCCCTTTCAAACCGCCAGGAGAAAGGGCCCTTCCCGACTTTCCCCGAGGGGGGTAACCACGATGGCGGGGCGGTCCTTGAGGGGACATTTGTACTCGCATATGCCGCAACCAATACAGAGGGAGGGATCGACTGTGGGGAGCTTGACCTTCCTCCTCCCCTGGGGGGTCATCACCTCCCCTTCCACAAAGCTTATGGCCTTCTTGGGCGTAGGGCAGTGCTCCTCACAGACGATGCAGTTTATCCCCTGGGCATAGGGGATACAGCGGCTCCGGTCTATATGGGCTATCCCGATCCTGACCTTCGCCTTCTCCTCGGGGGTGAGCCTCCTTATCGCCCCGGTAGGGCACACCTGGGTGCAGAGGGTGCAGGAGTACTGGCAGTACCCCAGGCGGAAGTCAAAGACCGGGGTCCAAATCCCTTCAAACCCCGCCTGAAAGAGGGCGGGCTGAAGCCCTCCGGTTAGGCATACCTTCATGCACTCTCCGCACCTCACACACCTGCTAAGGAACTCCTCCTCGGGCAGGGAACCGGGGGGCCTTATAACCCCAGGCCTCCTCGAGGGGCGTCCCGCCAAAAGGAGGGAGGAGAAGATCGACCCCCCTGCCAAGGCCCCGATCACCCCTCGGCGTCCCAGGTCTATCCGCTCCTTTTGCCCCTCTTTCCCTCTCAGGAACCCGAAATCTATCGCTCCCTGGGGACAGAGGAGCTGGCATCTGCCGCAGAGGAAGCACTCCGCCTTCTTCCACACCCCCTCCTTGGTGGAGGCCGCCCCTGACGGGCACTCCGCCACGCAGAGGCCGCAGAGGTTGCATCCCTTAGTGACCTTTCTCCCAAAGGGGCTCACCGCCGCTATGAGCCCCAGGAGCGCCCCCAAGGGGCAGAGGTGGGTGCACCAGAAGCGGCGCCTCCAGAGGTTGAGAAGGAGGATTACCGCAAAGATCAGGGCGATGAAGAGGGCTTGATGGTAAAAGGGTTGCCTCAGGGTGAGGGCCCAGGACTGCAGAAAGCGATAAAGGGGTTCAAAGGTCCTTATTCCGCAATCGTAGAGAAAATCGAAGAGGCCCCTTAAGAGGAGGTTCCATACGGGCTCTGCCGCCACCGTAAGGGAACGGATGAGGAGGCTTATGGGATCGAGGAGCCCCACCAGTTGCACCGTGAAGAGGGAACTCGCCAGCAGGAAAAAGAGGACATAGTACTTTATCCTGTAGCCCTTCTCCCCGCCCCCTTGACCCTTCCTCTTATTGAAGGAGCTCACCAGATCGTTGAGGGTTCCCAGGGGACAGATCCAGCCGCAGAAGGCCCTGCCCAAAAGCAGGGTGAAGGCCACGGTTATGAGGGCGAGGAGCATGAAGGAGGGGATCCGATGGGTGGAGAGGAGGGTAGCGAGAAGCAGCAGGGGATCGAAGCGCAGAAAGAGGTTTACGGGATAGGAGATCAGGTCCTTTCCGCGGTAGGTGGTGGAGAGGAAGAGCAGGAGGAAGAGGGCGAAGATAGACCACTGAAGGAGGGGCCTTGCCCGGGCCCACCGCACCTTATGGGACATCCCCTATCCTCTTGGTCCTTACCCTCCTCAGGTCCATCTCCCCCAGGCCCCGCCGGTGGGCGATGGGGATACAGGACACCTCCTCTGGCTCTATCCCGAAGATCCTCGCCCCCCAGGTATCCACCGCCACCTGATCCTGTCCGACCACGATCGTGTCCATCCTCCTCACGTTCCTCAGGTTTCCTCCCTGGGGCCCTCCGGCAAGGAGCACCCTGGTGGCATCGAGGACCACCAGATCAGGCTTGAAGAAGGCGGCAAGGTCTGTCAGGGCCTCGCCCAGACGCCAGTGTAGCTGCGACCTCTTTCCCCCGATCAGGCCCATCAGGTTCTTCATCCCCATGGTCAACCTGGCGAGGCTATGATGCTTGAGCACCGGCACGTTTATGATCCTGTCCACCTCAAGGGCATCCTGATATACCTCCCATTCTCCGAGGACCTCCCCCCCTATCCTCACCCTCCTGAACCTGCGGGGGTTCACATAGGAGACCTCAGCCCCTGCCCTCTTTGCCGCCTCCATTATCCCGCTCCTTCTGTAAACCCGCCTGGGGTCTTCACACGTATGGTCGAAGACCTTCACCTTCTTGGCCCCTGCATCGAGGGCAAGCCTCACCAGGGCTGCCACCACTTGAGGGTTGGTGTTGGCCGCATACTCCGGTCTCCTGTCCCAGGCCATATTCGGCTTTATCAGCACCACATCCCCCCTCTTCACGTACCTTCCCAGCCCGCCCAGGGCTTCAAAGGCCTGAGAGAGGAGGCGAGAGGGATCAGGCCCCCGGGCCACGACGAGATCGACCGGGGCTTCTTTCCCCCAAGTGCTGCCCACCTGGAGGAGAGGAAGGGTCGCGAGAAACCTGAGAAAGTCCCTTCGGTCCATCGACTTCCCTTTTTTATCACCGGGCCAAGGCGCCGTCAACTCAACGATGGGGAAGCCCCTTAAAGCGACGGCAGAGGTACAAAGAGTACCCCTTGATGAATTTGCCCTTGTATCTTATCTCCACGTCCCCCTTCCGGTGGCATGCCTCAAAGGAACGAAGGAGAAGAGGAGGAGGCCCTCTCCCTTGTTTTGTCACAAAGACGGCGTCCTTCCCCATCTCCCCCTCGAGCCCTCCCCAGAGGTCGAACTGGCTTATCGGATAGGGGAAGGGATTGAGGAGATAGGCCCGAGGATGGCCTGGGGTGTAGAAGGCGAGCTCTGAGGAGAAACGGCGATCCTGGGTGATGATGAAGAGATCGCCTCCCTCGGCCTCGATGATCCGGCC
>CAYRAR010000062.1:0-10478 GCA_964422255.1 uncultured Thermodesulfobacteriota bacterium
AGATACCCCCTATCAACTTCAATGGAATTTCAACACAAGAGGTTGACAGTGCCGAGAAACGTCCTTTCTTGACAAGGAGGGGGGTTTTTTAAGATAAAAATAAATCGTTGTTTGAAATGCGATTTCCATCAATCCTCAAAGGAAGGGGGTGAGAACGGGAAAGGAGAGAGAAATTCTTTTCGTATCCACTCCTTAGAAGGGGGTGGATAAGCAAATGGAGGATCATTTTGAGGAAGGAGGGGAGGAAATGGCTCAAAAGGAGAGGATGGGGATTCTAAAAGCATGGGGTGGAGGGCTCACGGAATGGACGGAAAAATACATTTCCGATGCCCTCGTGATCGTTTGGATCCTGAGCATTATTACCTTCATCTTTGCACTCCTCTGGGGATTTAAGCCTGAGGTCGGCATCCTGGATCGTGCGATGGGTTCGATCCAGGCTTGGGGAAAGGGATTCTGGTTCCTGCTGAAGTTCGCCATGCAGATATGCCTCATCATGATGACGGGCTACATCCTGGCCTGTTCCCCTCCGGTGAGGAAGCTGCTCGACGGTCTGGCTGGCTGGCCCAATCCCGATAATCCCTCCCAGGCAATCCTGCTCATGGCCTTCTTCTCCATAATCATTGCCTGGCTGAACTGGGGGCTCAGCCTGATCGGCAGCGCCATGTTCGCCCTCTTCATCGTCAGGAAGAATCCAAAGGTGGACTATCGCCTCCTGGTAGCAGCGGCTTACCTGGGTCTGGGCTGCACGTGGCACTCGGGGCTTTCGGCCTCTGCCCCCCTGCTGGTCAACACCCCGGGGAACTTCCTCATCAAGGCGGGGTATCTGGACAAGACCATCTCCACCAGCCAGACCATATTCACCCCCTTCAATCTCATCCTGGTGGTGATCATCATCCTGGTGGTGGCCTTTCTGATGAAGGCGATGCATCCCACCCCTGAGAAGACCTTCAAGATAAAGCCGGAGCTGGCCGAGCGGATCAAGCTCTATGAGCCGCCCGAGAGGCCGACGGGCAAGCTCACCGCATCCCAGTTCATGAACTGGTGGCCGGGATGGAACATTATCATCTTCATCGGCGGGGCCGTCTGGATGTACTGGAAGATCTCCCAGGTAGGCTTTGCCAAGTTCATCAACCTGAACAACATCAACTTCTTTTTCCTCATGCTGGGAATCCTCTTTCACTGGAGACCCTGGAGCTTCCTGAAGGCGGCTGAGCAGGCGGGGCTGGCCGTCTGGGGGATCATCATCCAGTTCCCCTTCTACGCCGGTATCTTCGGGCTCTTCAAGTACACCCTGCTGGCCACGGCTTTTACCAAGGCCTTCGTCGCCATCAGCAGCCCCCAGACCTACTTCCTGATCATCTACTGGTACGCAGGGCTGCTCAACTATCTGATCCCCTCCGGCGGGTCCGAGTGGGCGGTCACCGCCCCCTATCTGCTCCCCGCGGCCAAGCAGCTGGCCCTTCCCGCCTGGAAGGTGGTGATCACCTATGCGTGGGGTGATATGCTCACCGACATGATCCAGCCCTTCTGGGCCATCGCCATGCTGGCCGTGGTCAAACTGGAGTTCAGGGAGATAATGGGGTGGTTGATGCTGGTCTTCTTTGTGTACGCCATCATCACCTCGGCGGCCTTCCTGCTGCTCGGGTTCATATGATCTGAAAGGGGATGAGCACGAGAAAGCCTGGGCAATCTGCCCAGGCTTTTTTATTTCTCTCTTTACTTCGCCAAAGGAGGGGGGGTATATTGGGGATCCTGGAAGGATGGAAGCCCATCAGATCTTGACCCTCTTGATCTTCCTGGGAGCCATCGGGCTGGTGATAAGCGGGGTGATCGAGGTGGTGGCAGCCGCCTTCCTCGGCGTAGTCGCCATGGTGGCAGCAGGGGTGATGAGCGAGGTGGAGGCCTTCCGGGCGGTGGAGTGGAACGTGATCTGCATCCTGGTGGGCATCTGGACTATCGCCGCCTACTTCGGCAAGACGGGGATCCCGGAGTGGCTGGCAGCAAGGGCTATCCGGTACTCGAAGGGGAGGATCGCCGTCTTCTGCACCCTCATGGGGTGCATCGCGGGGACCCTCTCCATGTTCATTGACAACGTGGTGGTCATCCTGATGATGGCCCCTGTCATCTTTCAAGTAACCAGAAGGATGAAGCTCGAGAGCTTCCCTTTCCTCATGTTCATCGGCCTCTGCTCGAACTTTTACGGCACGGCGCTCCTTCTGGGCGACCTCCCCCCCCAAATGCTTCACAGCGTCTCGGGAATAGAGTTCTTGGGCTTCATCTGGCATGAGGGCCGACCCTCCTCCTTTATCATCCTGAGCATCGTTTTCTTCGCCGTGGTGACGATCTTTTACCGCCGCTTCAGGAAGGCCTTCGGCGAGCGGAGGATGAGCGGGGAGGAGATCCAGTCCCTCCTCTCCGAGGAACCGATCAGGGACAAGGGATTCGCCTGGATCGTGGTGGGGGCCTTCTTGGGGACGGTGGTGGCCATGTCCTTCAGGAAGTTGATCGGGGTGAAGCTCGGCTTCATCGCCCTCTGCGGTGCCACATCACTGGTCCTGATCCTGGAGATCGTACGAGGGAGACTCCGAATCAACGCCCCTTCTCTGGAGGAGGTCCTCTCAGAGCTCGACTGGCGGGCCATCTTCTTCTACATCCTGCTGTTTGCCCTGGTGGGAGGACTGGAGCACTCGGGGATCATCAGGAAGATGGCCGATGCAATGGTCCCTATAATAAGAAAAAACTACATCCTGGGGGCTTCCCTTATCTATTGGGTGACAACCCCGGTGGTGGGAATCGTGGAGCACGATGCCTATATCCTCACCTTCCTCTATGTCTTCAGGGACCTGAAGATGTATTACGGACTGAACCCCTGGCCCCTCTACTGGGCGCTCCTCTGGGCCGGCACCCTGGGGAGCAACCTGACGGTGGCAGGGGCGCCGGCGCTGCTTGTGGCCCTCAACCTGAGCGAGCGGGAGGACAGGAGGAAGATCCCCCTCAAGGAGTTCCTCAGCTGGAGCGCCCCATATGTGATCTACTCCCACATCTTCTGCTTCGTGCTGACCCTGCTCATCTGGATCATTCCCCTGGCCCCTTAAATATGGAATTTGTTGACTTTAAGGGGCTGTTATAATATCTTTTCACAAAATGGCCTTTTACAAGGAGACAATAAGGATAGGCTCAAGGGGGAGCAAGCTCGCCTTGCGCCAGACGGAATGGGTGAAGGAGAGGCTCTCTCGGCTATTCCCTTCCCTCTCCTTTGAGATAGTGGTCATCAGGACCAGGGGGGACAAGATCACCGATGTCCCCTTGGCCCGTATAGGGGGAAAGGGCCTCTTCGTCAAGGAGATCGAGGAGGCCCTGCTGCGGGGAGAGATAGACATGGCGGTCCACAGCATGAAGGACGTCCCCACGGAGCTCCCCCAAGGGCTACGGATAGCCGCCGTGCCCGAAAGGGAAGACCCGAGGGACGTCCTGATCTCCCGGAACGGGTTGTCCTTTGATCGTCTTGCTGACGGGGCCCGCATCGGCACCTCCTCCTTGAGGAGGAAAGCCCAGCTCATGCGCCTTAACCCCCGTTGGAAGGTGGAGCCATTAAGGGGAAACCTGGACACCAGGATCCGGAGGCTTCACACAGAGGGCCTTGATGCCATCCTGGTCGCCGCAGCAGGCATCAAGAGGATGGGGTTCGAAGAAAGGGTTACGGAATATATTTCCCCTGACCTCATCCTCCCCGCCGTGGGACAGGGGGCGTTGGGAATAGAGGTCAGGGAAGACGCAGAGATGGATGAACTCCTTCTCCCCTTGAACCATCCCCCTACGGCGGTGGCGGTCGAGGCCGAGCGGGCCTTTCTGCGGCACCTTGGCGGTGGCTGTCAGGTCCCCATAGCGGCTTATGGAGAATGGATAAACGGAAAGGTCAGGTTGAAAGGACTCATCTCCTCGCCTGATGGGGAAAGGTCCTTTTGGGGTGAGGAGGAAGGGGGAGATCCCAAGGAGGTGGGAAGGAAGCTCGCTCAACGCCTCCTTAAGGAAGGAGGGGAGAAGATCCTCAAAGAGATTTACGGGAACTCAAAGGAGGAGGGAGGATGAAGAGCACCGTCTATTTCGCCGACCTGAGGGCGAGCACCAAGAGGAACATCTTGGACAAGATAAGGACGCTTCTTGACCGCTTAGGTCTTGCCTCTCGGATACAGAAGGGGGATGCGGTGGCCATAAAGCTTCACTTCGGCGAAAGGGGAAACACGGCCTTCGTGCGTCCCATCTACCTTCGGCCCATAGTGGAAAAGGTAAAGGAAGCAGGGGGTAAACCCTTCCTCACCGATACCAACACCCTTTATGGGGGTTCCCGCTCCGAGGCCATCTCCCATATCCTGACAGCAGAGGAGCACGGGTTCGGACTGAACACAGTAGGGGCCCCCATCATCATCGCCGATGGTCTGTGGGGAAACGCCGGCGTTCAGGTGAAGATCGAGGGCCGCATCTTTCAGGAGGTGAGCATAGCCCATGATATCTATTACGCCGACCTTCTCATAGGGGTCGCCCACTTCAAGGGCCACGAGCTTTCGGGCTTCGGCGGCGCCATCAAGAACATAGCCATGGGCTGCTCCACGAGGGAGGGGAAGTTAAAGCAGCACTCCAATGTCTCGCCATGGGTTAAGGCATCGAAGTGCAAGGGATGTGGCAGGTGCGTCGAGTGGTGCGCTCATGGGGCCATCGTGATGCGGGAGGAAAAAGCGTACATAGAGGGAGAAAAGTGCGTCGGCTGTGGGGAGTGCATCGTCATATGTCCTGAAGGGGCGATAATGATCCACTGGGATGAGGTCTCCCCTGTCTTCCAGAGGAAGATGGTGGAGTACGCCCTGGGGGCCTTAAAAGGTAAAGAGGGGAAAGCCCTCTTCCTGAACTTCCTCACCCAGATAAGCCCTTACTGCGACTGCTACGGCCACAGCGATGTCCCCATCGTGGGGGACATAGGGATCCTCGCCTCAACCGATCCTGTGGCCATAGACCAGGCCTCCGTGGACCTGGTCAATGCCCAGCCCGGCTCTCCTTTCAGTCCTTACACCAGAGGACTTGGGCCTGGAGCGGACAAGTTCAGGGCTGTCCATAAGGAGGTGGATTGGGGGGTTCAGCTGAGCTATGGAGAGGAGATGGGATTGGGCAGAAGGGAGTACGAGCTTGTGGAGGTATAGGATGATAACCACAAAGCCTCGACCTATAGATCTCTACAAGGTCTTCATGGAGAAGATCAACGTGGGCTTCTTCTGCGAGACCCCCGACGGGGTGATCATGGAGGCGAACGACGCCTTGATGAGGATCATGGGAGGGGAGGAGAGGCTACTGGCTGTGGGCATGAACGTGATCGACTTTTATGTAAACCCTGAGGAGAGGGGCCACCTAATCGAGGAGCTGCTCGCCCGGGGGGAGGTGAAGGACAGGGTGATCCTCATGAGGAGGGTGGGCCTGCGTCCCTTCTGGGCACGGATAAACGCCGTGGCCCATAAGAGGGACGACGGCCTCCTGGAGTGGATATGCGGCACCCTTGAGGACGTGAGCGAGAGCAAGGAGCTGGAGGAATCCCTCAAGAGGCGGGAGGCGATCCTTGAGGCCATCGCCTCCTCGGCAGAAGAGGTCTTAAAGAGAATGCCCCCTTCTCAATTGTTCCCCCGCCTCTTGGAAAGGTTGGGGAGGGCAGCGGACGTCTCCCGAGTGTACATCTTCGATAGGGAGGATAAGGGTGAGGAGATCCTGGTGAGCCAGCGTTACGAGTGGGTGGCCGAGGGAATAACCCCCCAGATTGATAATCCAGAGCTACAGAACTTCCCCATGTTTGAGAGCGGATTCGGTCGCTGGGTGGAGGCCTTCTCCCATGGGGGGATGATATTGGGAGATATAAAGGCCTTCCCACCCACGGAGCGCCCCATCCTTGAGGACCAGCAGATAAAGTCCATCCTCGTGATCCCCCTCATGGCAAAAGGGGACTGGATAGGTTTTCTCGGCTTCGATGAATGCCGCTGGGAGAGGAACTGGATGGCTGCGGAGATAAACGCCCTGAAGAGCGCAGCAGGGCTCATCAGCACTGCGATACAAAGGCGGGAGGTGGAGGAGGAGTTAAAGAGAGAAAGGGAGAAACTCCTTGAGGTCCTGGAGAATGCCCCCTATGGCATCATCATAGCGGATGAGAAAGGAAAACATCTCTTTGTGAACCGGGAGTTCACCAAGATAACGGGTTACACCCTCAAGGATGTACCCACCGTCAGGGACTGGCTGCGGAAGGCCTTCCCCGATCCCGAGATGAGGAAGAAAGCGAGGAGGAGGTGGAGACCAGAGGTGGCCCGTAGGGGGGAAGAAGTGACCCTGGAGCTGATGACAAAGGATGGAGAGCGAAGAGTGGCCTCCTTTCGGGCAAGTCTGCTGCCCGACAATGAGGTGATAATCGTCTTCGCCGATATCACCGCCCGCTGTGAGATGGAAGAGGAACTGAGGAAGAAGGAGGAATATTATCGGATAATCTTGGAGAAGGCCAATGACGGGATCACCTACATCGACAAAGAGGCCCGGTTGCTATACGTCAATCCCCGCATGAAGGAGATCTTGAAGGACGATCATCCGGAGGGAAAGTTCCTTTACGAGTTTTACGACGAGAAGAACGCCGCCATCCTCCGGAAACACCTTTCCCGCCGCTGGAAGGGGGAGACCACCACTTACGAGATAACCCTGACGGATAGGGAGGGCCATCCCCACTCGATGCTGGTAAGCGGTGCCCCTTACACCGACGATGAGGGGAATGTGCTGGGGGCAATCGGGATATACAGAGACGTAACGGAGGAGAAGAAGAGGGAGGAACAGCTCCGCCTCGCCCAGAGAATGGAAGCAGTGGGGGAGCTGGCCGGCGGGATAGCCCATGACTTCAACAACCTCCTCACCACCATCCTCAGCTGCGTGGAGATGGCGAAATTGAACCTCCTGCCCGATCATCCTGTGCAGCGCTATCTCGAGATGGTGGAGAAGGAGGCGAGAAGGGCCTCTTCCCTGACGCGACAGCTTCTCGCTTATGCGAGGAGACAAGTGCTGGAGATGAAGCCTTTGAAGCTGAACAAGGTGATAGAAGAGGTAATGGGCATACTGGAGAGGACGCTGGGGGAGCATATCCATATCAAGGTATCCCTTGACCCGGATATTGGGATAATCAAGGCCGACCCCTCGGCCCTCGAGCAGATTCTGATGAACCTCTGTCTCAATGCCAGGGATGCGATGCCGCAAGGAGGGGAACTCCTCATAGAGACGCGCAACGTCACGGTGACGGAGGAGAAAAGGGAGACCCGTCCATGGGCAAAACCCGGTGATTACGTCCTCCTCTCCGTCCACGATACGGGCTGTGGCATGAATGAAGAGACCCAGAGGAGGATCTTTGAGCCCTTCTTCACCACCAAGGAAGGGGGGACGGGGCTCGGGCTATCCGTCGTCTACGGCCTGGTCAAACAGCATGACGGAATGATCGATGTATGGAGCGAAGTGGGAAAGGGAACTCACTTCAGCGTCTATTTCCCCATAATCGAGGGGGCCGAGGTAGAGGAGGTGAGCAGAGGGAAGGAGGGGGTGGTGGTACTGGAGGGGAAAGGGACGATCCTGGTCGTCGAGGACGAGGAGGAGGTGAGGAAGGTGATCAAGGAGATCTTGGAGGAAAAGGGCTATCAGGTCCTTATGACCGGTGACGGAGAAGAGGCCCTTCACCTCCTCAAGGAACGGGCGGGAGAAGTGGACCTCGTCCTGGCCGACCTCGTTATGCCCAGGATGGGAGGGAAGGACCTCTACGAGAAGGCGAAGAAAAGGTATCCCCGCATCCCCTTCCTCTTCATGAGCGGTTACAGCCCGGAGGCCCATCGGGACTTCATCACGCAGGCGGGAACGGAATACATCCAGAAGCCTTTCAGCCCCACCGACCTCCTGAGGAAAATAAGGCAGATCCTCTTTTCGGGGGATTGACAAGCTGGCAAAAATATTCTAATTTTATTTTTGCTGCGGGCATAGCTCAGGTGGTAGAGCACAAGCTTCCCAAGCTTGGGGTCGCGGGTTCGAGTCCCGTTGCCCGCTCCAGAGAGGAGAAAAGGGGATTGTTCCCCTTTTTTCTTTTTTGGGGATCTCGAATGCAAACTCCTGCCCTTGAAAAAGGCCCTGGTTTTAAAGATAATTTCTCCAAATGAGGGAGGAGACAATGGGAAGCCTTTACATCGGGGTGGATATAGGATCGGTGAGTGCCAATACCGTCCTGATGGACTGCGAAAGGAGGATCATCGAGGACCACTATACGCGGCTTAAGGGCCAGCCCTTAAAAACCCTCCTTAATGTCCTCGAGGAGCTGCTTGACCGCGTGCCTGAGGATCGGATCGGGGGAATCGCCTTCACCGGGGCAGGGGGAAAGCTCCCCGCTGAAATTCTCGGTGGGGTCTTCTACAACGAGATCATCGCTCAGGCAAAGGCCGTGGAGACCTTTTATCCTGAGGCCCGAACCATCATAGATATCGGCGGTGAGGACTCGAAGCTGATATTGGTGGAGCGGGATGATGGCCGGTTTCGGATCGCCGATTTCTCGATGAATACCCTCTGTGCAGCGGGCACAGGCTCTTTCCTCGATCAACAGGCGACCCGCCTTGGCCTCAGCATAGAGGAGTTTGGAAAGCTCGCCCTCCGCTCGAAAAACCCTCCCCGGATAGCAGGACGCTGCAGCGTTTTTGCCAAATCGGATATGATTCACTTACAACAGATCGCCACCCCTGATTACGACATCGTGGCAGGTCTCTGTTACGCCCTGGCCCGGAACTTCAAGAGCAACATAGGAAAGGGGCTCGAATTCAAAAGGCCCGTGGTCTTCCAGGGGGGTGTAGCAGCCAATGCGGGGATGAGGCGAGCCTTCCTCGATGTGCTGGAGTTGAAGGAGGAGGAGCTGATCATCCCCAAGCACTTTGCCTCGATGGGGGCCATAGGGGCGGTGCTCCTCGCCCTGGAAGAGGGGAAGTTCACCGGCAAGTTCCCGGGAATAGAACCTCTTGAACGCTATATCGCCGAGTACCGGGAGGAAAGGGAGGGGTGGGAACCCCTCGTCCTCGCCCCTCATCATTACGGGGAAAGGTCCAAGGTCTATCCTCCTCCCGCGACCGGAAAGAAGATCCCCGCTTATTTAGGGATAGATGTAGGTTCTATCAGCACCAACTTGGTGGTGATAGACGAGAAGGGCCGGGTCCTGGCGAAGCGCTACCTGATGACGGCGGGAAGACCGATCGAGGCGATCCGCCAAGGGCTGAAGGAGATAGGTGAAGAGATAGGAGATCGGGTGGACATTCAAGGGGTAGGAACCACCGGTTCGGGCCGCTACCTCACGGGAGATTTTGTGGGGGCGGATATCGTCCGGAACGAGATCACCGCCCAGGCCACAGCGGCGATCCATATAGACCCCGAGGTGGACACCATCTTTGAGATCGGCGGGCAGGACTCCAAGTACATAAGCATAGATCGGGGCGTGGTGGTCGATTTCGAGATGAACAAGGTCTGTGCCGCGGGCACAGGTTCCTTCCTCGAGGAGCAGGCCGAGCGGCTCGGCATCTCCATCAAGGAGGAGTTCGCCCAGAGGGCCCTGCGGGCCACCTCCCCGGTGAAGATGGGGGAGAGGTGTACGGTCTTTATCGAGTCCGACCTCGTCCACCATCAGCAGAGGGGGGCTGGGGTGGACGATCTTGTGGCGGGCCTGGCCTACTCCATCGTGCTCAACTACTTGAACCGGGTGGTTGGGGACCGGAGGATCGGGGAGCGGATCTTCTTCCAGGGGGGTACGGCCTTCAACAAGGCGGTGGTGGCGGCCTTCGAGAAGGTCCTTGGAAAGAAGATCACGGTGCCGGAGAACCACGACGTCACGGGAGCGATCGGGGTAGCCCTTCTCGCCATGAAGGAGAGGAAATGGGAGAAGAGCAATTTCAAGGGATTCGACCTCTACAACCGCCGCTACGAGATCACCACCTTCGAATGCAAGGGTTGCCCCAACATGTGCCTTATCCGGAAGGTGAGCATAGAGGGTGAGAAACCCCTCTTCTACGGGAGCCGCTGCGAAAAATACGATGTGGTGAGGAGAAAAAAAAGGGTCCAGCTTCCGGACCTCTTTGCTGAAAGGGAAAGGCTTCTCCTTGCCTCTTACCCGGGAGAGGAGGAACTCCCTGAGGATGCCCCTATTATCGGAATACCCCGTCTCCTCACCTTCCACGAGCTCCTGCCCTTCTGGAAGGCCTTTTTCACTGAGTTGGGCTACCGGGTGGTGCTCTCCGATCCCACCAATAAGGAGCTGGTCAGGAAGGGCGTGGAGTCGGTGGTGGCGGAGACCTGCTTTCCCGTAAAGGTCGCCCACGGACACGTGCTCAACCTCTTGGAGAAGGGAGTGAAGAGGATCTTTGTCCCCAGCATCATCACCATGGAGAAGTTCCACCCGAGCT
>CAYRAR010000063.1:0-6729 GCA_964422255.1 uncultured Thermodesulfobacteriota bacterium
TCTTCTGTCGAAACCAGTCTAAGTCCACTGAATGTCTATGGCCTAATGGAGAGCAATTCCTGTTCCTCCTGCTAAATAGAAATTCAAAGCATTAGTTATAGGAGCGAGGGCGCTGAGGAGGAAGGCCTGCTTTTTGGTCAAGACTTCAGTATGCCACCTTATTCCTTGCATCTTTCATCCCATATCCTTCTCGAAGGATCTTTCAGCCACTCTGTTACCTTTTTGTCTGGAAGGCCGAAGATAACCCCGTAGAATCTCAGGCGCCTCTTCTCAATTCCCCTCCCCTTAGTCTTTAAAAGGAATCTCTTAATCTCCTCATCCCCGATGGTCCTTCTAAGCCATTTAAGATCTTCTACACTACCACGGGAGAGGACCCTTCTGATGATCAACACCTTGTCTTCTTCCAGATCGATCGCCTCGGGATCGTAATCCCAAAAGAGGGACTTCAGCTTCTTAAAAAACTTATCTCCTGGCTTCAGCATTCTTTACACCATTTTGCTCCCTTTTAAATTAATGTTAAAATAAATTGCGTTAAACGTCAAGAACTTTTTCTTAAAGCGTCCAACAGACGCTGAGGGATGGAGTCGAAGGAGCCGCTACTCATGACCACCACCACGTCCCCAGGGGTTGCCTCAGATACCACCCGGCGGATGATCTCTTCCGTCTCCTCTACCCAGAGGACGTCGCTTCCCGCTGTGGCCTCCTGAGGATCGAAGGCGAGTTTTTCCCTTACCTCAGGGGAGGAGCCCAGGATCGCCCGATCGGCCAAAGAGAGGACCTTCAATAAATCCCCCAACAGATACCCCCTCCGGAGGGTTCCTGTGCGGGGTTCGAAGATCGCCCACAACCTGACCTGAGGGAAGAGGGATTTTAAAGTGGAGAGGGTTTCCCGGACGGCCGTTGGGTGATGGGCAAAATCGTCGATCACCGTCACCCCTCGCTCCCTTCCCACCACCTCCAGCCTCCTTCTTACTCCTTTGAACTCCTGGAGGCCATCGCGGATCCTATCCCATGGGAGGCCTAAGAGATGGGCAGCTACCATGGCTCCTATGGCGTTCCTCAAGTTGTGGCGTCCCCAGAGGGGGAGGTGAAAATCCCCTAAGTCCTCCTCACCTTTGAGGAGGCGAAAGCGAATTCCCCTTTCATCCTCTTTCTCGACCCTATACCACCACTTCCCTGGAGCTACCCTCTCGATGGGGCATGGGGCCTGGTAAGAGATCTCCTTGGCTGCCTCTCCTTGGGCAGAGAGAATAAGCATCCCCTCAGAGGGGAGGAGCCTCATCAGTTGGAGGAAGGCCCCTTTTACAGCCTCTATATCGCGGTAGATATCGGCGTGGTCGTACTCCACCTCATTGAGGATTACCATCTGGGGGAGATAGTGGACGAACTTGGGCCTTTTGTCGAAGAAAGCCGAGTCGTATTCGTCTCCCTCAATTACCACCACCTCTCCCCTTCCCAGCCGCCAGCCCCTCTCGAAGTTGCAAGACACACCGCCGATAAGGAAAGAGGGATCGAGGCCACCTCGAAAGAGGAGCCAGGCGAGAAGGGACGAGGTGGTGGTCTTTCCGTGGGTCCCGGCGACTACCAGGGGGATCCTCCCCTCGATCAAGATCCCTCTTATGAACTCGGGAAGCGATACAAAAGGGATGCGTCGGCTCAGCACCTCCTCCACCTCTGGGTTTCCCCGCGAAAGGGCGTTTCCTATGACCGCCAGATCGGGCCTTGGGGAAAGATGGGACGGGTCGTATCCCAAATGGACCTCAACGCCTCTTTCCAAAAGCAGTTCGCTCGCAGGGGGATAAAGTCCTTGGTCGGCCCCCCTCACCCTGTAGCCCAACTGCTGGGCGAGCAGGGCCGCCTGAGCCATGGCGATACCCCCTATCCCGATGAAGTAGAGATCCTTACCCTTCAAAGGACCCCTGCCTCCAAAAAACGCAAAAGGCCCTCTTCACCGTCCAGTTCGACCTCCACCCCCAAGGGGATGGTCATGTTTATAGGGCCATGTCCAGAAGGAAGGCCGAAGAGGATGGGGAAGTCGCCTCTCAGGCTGTCAAGGATCGCCTCCTTGAGAAGTCCTTCCTTTTCGGGGAGGTCACATCCTGGCATCTGGCCGAAGACAACCCCCCTTATCCCCTCGAAGGCACCTGCACTCCTCAGGTGGGTTATCATCCGATCTATCCTATAAGGGGACTCGTTCTGATCCTCCAGAAAGAGGATCGCTCCCTGGGCTTGGAGTTGATAGGACGTCCCCAACGTGGTGACGAGGGAGGAGAGGCACCCACCCAAGATCACCCCCCGGGCCTTTCCCTTGCGGAGTACCTCACAAGGGATAGGGTCAGGGGGCTTGAAGGAAGTGAGGGTTCGGGCGAACGATTCCCTGGTCTTCCTCTCCCCTTCGGCAAAGGAAGGGGTCGTTAAGTGAGGGCCGTAAAAGGTCACCCATCCCCACCTTCGCCCCACAAAGGCATGAAGGACAGTGAGATCGCTCCCCCCCACGATCACCTTTGGGGCAATCCCCTCAAGGTCCCCAAGATAAGGGATTATTCTCTGGGTCCCATATCCCCCTCTCAAAAAGAAGATCGCCTTTATCGTCGGATCAAGGAGCAGATCGATAAGCTCTTTTGCCCGATCTTTATCCTCCCCAGCGAAGTAGAGATGTCGACGATCCACGATATCGGCCCGGTAGTGAACCTCGAACCCCATCTCCTTTAAGGCCTCCACACCCCGGAAGAAGAGCTCACTTTGGTCGCAGCGCAAATGAGAAGCTGGGGCTGCTATCCCCACCCTATCGCCGGGGAGAAGTCGGGAAGGTTTCCGTAAATTCATTTGCTTCCTCCACAAGGGCCCGAAGGTTGCGGAATCCCTGAAGGCCTTCTACATGCAGGAGCCGGATCATATTCCGTAGGGCTGGACGGATGTAGGGAGCAAAATTGCCCTTTCCCCTCTTCACCAAGGTTCCAAAAGCACCCAGTATCTGCATATTCCTGTGCAGGGCGATATAGGGATAACTTCGCAAAAAGGGTTCCTTTTGCTCGGGGAGGAGCTCCCTAAGCCTTTCGAGGTAGTAATAGAAGAGCTCCTCCTTGAGGGCTTCTGGCAGTTCCACATAGGGATCTATCAGAAGGGAGGCGAGGTCGTAGGCCAAGGGGCCGAGTCTCGCCCCTTGGAAGTCAATGAGGCGCAGCCTTCCTTCTTTCAACATGATGTTTCGGGACTGAAAATCCCGATAGAGGAAGAACCCTCCTGGGGCACGGGCGACCTGGGCAGCCGCAAGCTCAAGCTCCCTCCTGGTCTCCTCCTTTACCTTGAGCCCCAGAAACCCTTCTACAAAGCCTCTAAGGAAATACCCTGACTCCCACTCGAGGACGAAGTCCCGATTATAAGGGGGGTTGTGGGTCCAGGAAAGGTCGAACCCTGCGGCCCCTTCTATCTGCAGGCGCAAAAGGAGATCTATGGCCTCTCGGTAGATCTCCCTCACCTTTGGATCGCCCCTTCCCCTTGAGAGGACCTCATCCTGGAGGTGACGATCGCCCAGATCCTCTATCAGAAAAAGGCCCCTTTCGGGATCAGCCCTGTATACCTCGGGCACTGGGAGGCCCTTCTTTCGTAGGTGGCGGGCTATATAAAGATAAGAGTCGTTTTCACTCATCCCCCTTTCGTCCCTGGGAGGATGGGGGTGCAGAAGGAGGACCCAGCTTTTCTCTCCGTACCTTAGGCGGTAAAAGTCCCTTGTGGAACCATCCCCCCCAAGCCTCTCCCATTGCAAAAGGGATGGGTCGATCCCTTCAGCACGAAGGTGATCAGAAATAAAGGAGAGGATCTCTTCTGAGACCTTCATCATCCTGGCACTATCCCCTCGTCGCTGTGCACCCCCTGGACCACCACCCCATCGGCTATGACACATCTCTCGATCATACTGCCCTCCTCCACCCTCACCCCCTCCCAGAGGACGGAATCCCGCACGTAGGCCTCGGAGGAAACAAAGGACCCCTTTCCGATCCACACCGCACCCTCGATCTTCGCCCCCTGCTCGATTTGGGCCTCTGGGTGCAGGGGTGAGGTCTCAAAGGGCAAAAGTCGCCTCTCGATTATATCCCTATGCAGGGCCAAATACTCAGGAAGGGAGCCGATATCCCTCCAGTACCCCTCCGCCATATATCCCCCTATGGGGACCTCTTGTTCAATTAGGAGCTGGTAGAATTCGACGATGGAGAAGGCCCCATCGGGCATCATCTTCAGGAGCTCGGGGGAGATGATATGGATCCCTGTGAAGGTGAAGGTCTCCTCGCCCCCCTTTACCCCTATCCTTCTGATCCTTCCCCCTTCGTCCACCTCCACCTGATTGGTGGGGGGATGATCGTAAAGCAGGAGGGTGGCGAGGTTACCGCTCCTCAGGTGATGGTCGTAGGCCCCTTTGAGGTCGAAGGTGTGGAAGACGTCGCTGTTGACCACGAGGAAGGGCGCTCCCCGAAGGAAAGAGGCGCACTTTTTTATCCCACCCCCTGTGTTGAGGATCTGCGGCTCATAGCTTATCTCCACCTTCAGCCCCCAATCCCTCCCGGAGAGGAACCCCTCGATCGCCGCCGCAAGATAGTGGGTGTTTATGATAACGGCCTCTGCGCCAGCATCTCTTAACTGAGAGATGATGATCTCGAGGATCGGCCTGTGGCCGACGGGAAAGAGGGCCTTGGGTCTCGTGGAGCTCAAGGGCCTTACCCTTAGCCCCAGACCCGCCGCAAGGATCATGGCCCGCATAGGAAAACCTAAAACTTCACCCGAGGGGGCTTTTTGGCCTCCTTCGGAGCCTCAAAGAAGGGGGCGGGCTCAAAGCCCAGAAGGCGAGCTATTATCACGGTGGGAAAGCTCCTTATCTTCACATTATAGGCCCTTACCGCCTCGTTATACCGCCGCCTCTCCACAGCGATCCGATTCTCAGTTCCCGCCAATTCGTCCTGAAGTCGGATGAAGTTCTCGTTAGCCCGCAGGGCCGGGTAGTTCTCCACTACCACCATCAAACGGCTCAGGGCACTGGAGAGCTCCCCTTCCGCCTCAAGCCTCTCTTTAAGGGTTCTGGCTCCTGCTGCCTTTGCCCTCGCCTCAGTAACCCTCTCGAAGACCTCCTTTTCATGGGCGGCATAGGCCTTTACTGTCTCCACGTAGTTGGGGATCAGATCCATCCTGCGCTGCAATTGGTTTTCCACCTGGGCCCAGGCCGCCTTTACCCCTTCATCGAGGGTCACGAGTTGATTATAGGTGCCCTTAATGTACCCGAAGGAGGCCAAAAGGATCAAAAGGACGATCAGAAGGGCGATCAAACCCGTTCTCTTTGCCGCCATCTTAGCCGACCTCCTTTGCGAACTCATCTACCCATAGGGCAAGCCGCCTTACCTCCTCGAGGTAAGAGGCCATAAGCTCCACCGCTTCCTTCTGCGAAGGCTTCCACTCCCCCCTCTTTATCCTCCACACCCCCTCAAAGACCTCCTCCCTTAACCCTGTTTTCCTACAAAGGATTGCTGTGGTCTCCCTCCTTGAGATGGGCGCCTCCACATCCATCAGGTAAAGCAGCCCGGAGAAGATCGCAGAGAGGGCGGTAATGGACTGGGAGAAGACCGCAATGAGTGGCTCTTTCTTCCCCTCGCTGCCTACCGCGGCCTCCCGCAAAAGCAGAAGCTTCCCCTTTATCTCCCTTTCGCATTGCAACCTCAGTGCTTTCTTTTCTATTTCTATATCCTTAAAGGGGTCGTCCCCGTAGATGGTTATGTGATGGCGTTTCATATCGAGGAACTCCAAAGGAAAGGAGTCTAAGGAGGTCTTGATGTACCACGGGGTAAGAAAAAGGGGGATAGCCACCGCCCTCCTCCTCCACTTGCTGACAAGGCCCGTCGCCCTCTCCAGCCCCTTTATCCCCTCTTCGCTAAGGAAGATCAGAAAGTTCAGGTCCGAGCGCCCAGGAATATACTCCCCTCTTGCCCCGCTCCCGTAAAGAGAGATGGAAAGGAGATCTTCTCCGAAGGCCTCTTTGTAGTCTTTGGTGAACTCCTCGAATATCTCCTCAGGCCTTTTTGGAGCCTTCGCCATCTTTCGTCCTCCTTAAAACCCCCTTGTTGCGCCACCACCGCCGCTTAGTCCTCCACCGAAGCCTCCGAAACCCCCAAAACCGCCTCCGAACCCTCCGAAGCTGCCTCCGAACCCTCCACCGAAATAGGGACCGATGATCAAGAAAGGCAAAGCCCTTCTACGAAGGGCACGTCTTCTTGCCCCTAAGCTGAAGAAAAAGAGCAGAAAGAAAAGGAGAGGAAAAATGGGGAAGAAGAGGACAGGGGTTGCCCTTCTCCTCGGTAAAGGGGCCGGTGCCCCTTTAAGCTCCACCCCTTCCTCCTCGGCCACTACCTGGGCGAAGGCCAGAAGGCCGCTGTACAGCCCCTCTCCGATCATCCCCCTTCGTAGATAGGGGATGATGTAACGATCCATAATGGCCCCCACCTTCGCATCGGGCAAAATCCCCTCCACCCCGTAGCCCGTCTCCACTCTTATCCTCCTTTCCTTCATGGCGAGGAGGATCAGGAGCCCTTTGTCCTCGCCCTTTTTACCTATTCCCCAGGCCTCGTAGAGCTTGTTGGCGAACTCCTCTATTTGCTCTCCGCCCAGATCGGGAAAGGTGGCGACAACTAATGCAACTCCTGCCCGCTCCCACACCAAGCGGGCGAGATCGGACATCCGCCTCTCATA
>CAYRAR010000063.1:6829-10370 GCA_964422255.1 uncultured Thermodesulfobacteriota bacterium
ATCTCGCGGAGGAATTGCCAAAAGTGGTAGAGGTTTCCGTGAAGATAGAGGTCCCTCTTCTCTTTCCGAGGGATTCCTATCATCGTTGGCGGAAACAATATTTGGCCGATCCTTTTCTGGAGGTTCTGCCTCAAGGAGGGGTTGGTATCCGGTATGTAGGCCTCGTGGACGAAGACCTCTATGTGCCCGGTCTCAACTTCGTGTTCGGCATAGCGGATCCGGATAGAGGAAGAGCGATTGTCGCCTTGGCCAGGCTGAGACAGGACTTCTATGGCCTGGAGCCCGACAAGGAACTATTTTACGAACGCTCCCTGAAGGAAGTGGTCCATGAGCTGGGTCATACCTGGGGCCTCTCCCATTGTCCGGACCCCCAGTGTGTCATGCACTTCTCCAACAGCCTTTATGACACGGACCGAAAGGGAACCCGATTCTGTGAGCGGTGTCGACAAAAGTTGGCCCACTTTCTGGAAGGTGAAGGATGAGGATAGCCCGTTTTCTTTTTGGTGGAAGGGTGAGATACGGCATCGTTGAGGGAGAAGGGATAAGACCCTTGGAAGGAACTCCTTTTGAGGGCATCTCCCCTACCGCTGAGCGCCTCCCCTTGGGGGAGATCAAGCTCCTCTCCCCGGTTTCACCATCGAAGATCGTGGCCCTCGGGTTGAATTACCGGGATCACGCCGAGGAGATGAAACAAAAGCTCCCCTCCGAGCCCCTCATCTTCTTGAAGCCTTCCACCGCGGTGATCGGTCCTGAGGAGCCGATCGTTTATCCCCCTTCTGTGGGTAGACTGGACTATGAGGGGGAGTTGGGGGTGGTGGTGGGAAGGAAGGCCAAGGATGTCCCTCTGGAGGAGGCAAAAGATTACATCCTTGGCTATACCTGTTTTAACGATGTCACCGCCAGGGACATCCAAAGGCGGGACGGGCAATGGACCCGGGCCAAGGGCTTCGACACCTTTGCCCCCATAGGCCCTTGGATAGAAACAGAAATAGACCCATTGAATTTGATGTTAGAGACTTATCTCAACGGCCAGTTGCGCCAGTCCTCCCACACTTCCCGGTTGATCTTCTCCCCCTATGAACTGGTGAGCTTCGTTTCCCACGTGATGACCCTTCTTCCGGGGGACGTGATCGCCACAGGAACCCCCTCTGGTGTAGGTCCCATGGAGGTGGGGGATCGGGTGGAGGTGGTCATCGAGGGGATCGGGCGCCTGGTGAACTCCGTCATAAGAGGTTGAGCTGGGACAGAAAGGATTCCGCTATCCTTAACGCTCGTCCGGCATCCTCTCGCGAAGGCGTCTTCAGGGGCAGGGGTCCTTCTTCAGCCGGATTCCGTCCCCTGTAAATGGCGTCGATGAAATCTATGTCTTCATCCTTCTTTATTTTTACAGAAATCCCATAGTCCTTCGCTATGGTAAGGAGCCTCCTTATATTGTGAATGCGCTCAAGCTCCCAGCCCCTAGAGAGGAGTTCCGCCTTTATCGCCTTTTCCATCGCCTGCTGGGCGTTGAAGCAGACCCCGCGCCAATACCCTCCTTTAAACAGGTACTTGGCCTGAGCAAAATCGTCCAAGGCCAATTTCCTCCACTGCCTCAGTGAATCCTTCATATATAAGGCCCTCCCTTCCCTTTGGATGAGGCACAAAAAGGGACTCCCCTTTTTGAACTCCTCATCGAGGGTCTTCGTCGTTACGGTCAGGTAGTCTATGGCAAATTGGTGGGAAAAAGGTTTTCAGGATTTTTTTGACCGTGTCTTCCTTTTTGTCAGTAACGATCAGGAGGTCGAGGTCCTCTCCCTTCCCCTCCCTGGCCACGGAGCCGAAGACTATTATTGCCTCTGGCTCTATCTCCTCGAGCAGCTTCTTAGCGACCTCTTTTGCCTCTTTTAAAGTGACCATTTTTAGCCTTTGGTCAACCTCTTCTTTTTATTTTGATATTACCTCAAATATCATCCCGATATTGAGAACTGAGAGGGCCTGGACTTTATCCTCCAGGGGAAAGGACTTTGGACCAGGATAGATGACAAAGACCCGATCAAGCTCCAGATCCTCGATGGCTATCCTGATGGATCGGGTCATCTTCGGGGCATCGGTGTACTTTGCTTCTATTCCTATTCGCTGCCCACCCCTCATTATCAAAAGGTCTATCTCTGTGCCTCCATGGGTGGCCCAGAAATAGACGTCATGAAGGCGGGTCATGGAGGCAACCTGTTCTACGATGAACCCTTCCCATGAGGCACCAAGTTTCGGATGGGACTGTAGCTCCCGTAAACCGATGAGTCCGAGCAGGGAGTGCAAAAGACCACTGTCCCTGATGTAGACTTTTGGGGCCTTCACCTGCCTTTTCTTTATGTTCTGGTACCAGGGCTGCAACTGCCTTACCACAAAGACATCGGTGAGTAAGTCCAGATACCTCCTGGCGGTCTTTTGAGAAGAACCCATGGATTCCGCAAAGGTCGAGGCGTTCCAGACCTGACCGTGGTAGTGAGCGAGCATCATCCAGAATCGCCGCAAAGCAGAAGAAGGGATATGTATTCCGAGTTGAGGGATATCCCTTTCGAGAAAGGTCTGGATGAAATCCAGCCTCCAAGCTGAACTCACCTCATCATTCGGGGCAAGATAAGAGCGAGGGAACCCTCCTCTGACCCAGAGCTTCTTGTAATTCTGGGGCCCCACTTCCATGAGATTGAAACCCGACATGGGTATGAGGGCGACCCGACCAGCAAGGGTTTCGGATACCCCCCGTACGAGTCCAGGAGAAGCGCTTCCCAGAATGAGAAAGGAATTCCTTCTCTTGGGCCTGTCCATGAGGACCCGGAGCACCTCAAAGAGATCGGGTTTTCTCTGTACTTCATCAAGCACTATCAATCCTGTGAGGTCCTCCAGGGCAAGCATGGGGTTATCTAACCTGGCAAGGTCTAAGGGGTTCTCCAGATCAAAGAACTCAGAGGGGGTGATCTCTTCGGCGATCTTTCTGGCAATGGTCGTCTTCCCGCATTGCCTCGGCCCAAGGAGGACGACCCCGGGATTATGCTTTAAGGCCTCCTTTATGCTCTTCTCAAGATGAGGACGGGGAATGAACATATGACCATGATAAAGTTTGAGAATCGGGAATTCAAGTCCTAATTTTCAATAATTACTTTGTCAAGTACTTCTCCTGGTACTGACGGGCCTGGTACATGAAGGCCTCAAGGCGGGTGAGGATGTTGCTCTGCTCCTGTCCATCGTAGGCCATGTTCAGCACCGGGAAGTTCCCATTCAGGTCCCTGTAGCGCTTAAGGATCGCGCTGGTGATGGTTCCAGGCATGCAGGTGAAGGGCATCACGTTTACCACCCCACTTGCCCCTTTCAGGGCGTAATCGATGGTCTTCCCCACCGTAAGGATTGCCTCTCCTTCGAAGGAGTCGTGCAGATATGGGCGGGCCAGCTCCAAGATGGTAGAGGTAGGAGGCTCCTCCGGCTCCTCTATGGAGCCCCTGAAGGTCTCGGCCAGCCTCCTCTCGTCCTTCTTCTGATAGTACTCCTTGAGCAAACGTCCCAGGTA
>CAYRAR010000064.1:0-10369 GCA_964422255.1 uncultured Thermodesulfobacteriota bacterium
TGGATATTTTCCGCAGGGTTGGATTACCCTGGGAGAGGGGAGTGAGATCCTTTAGGGGGTAGGAGGGCAGCCGTGGAAGGATTATACCATGAGTTGAGGAGGAGGTCTTCTGAAGCAGCAAGGGCGATGGTGAGGAAGATCCTGCAGAGCAATGGTGGAGACGTCTCAAAGACTGGTCTTCAGGCCCCACTTTGGAAGAGGGATGGGAGGCAGGACACCTTTAGAAGTCCCCCTTTCACCTCAAAACTGGTACCAATGTCCATGCCAGTTACCCTCTACTGTTCAATTAGTGTATGCCCCGGCCTCCCGAAGGACCAGCCCCTTTAGGGAAAGGGACTCTTTGACACTCCTCTCAGGAGAAGGCATTATGGATATGGAGATGATGGAAGCAGAAGAACTCTTCGAACGGGCAGAGGAGGCGCGGGCCAGGTCCCGATTTCAGGAGGCCCTCGAGGGTTACAGGAAGGCCCTCGAGGGTTTCCCCCGGGAGAGGCTCCTGGAGCGGCTCCATTGCCTCCAGAAGATAGGGGACTGCCTCAGGATGATGGGGGAGTTCGAGGAGGCCAAAAGGTCTTTCACCTCCGCCCTTGAGCTCGCTGAGGAGGGGGGCGACGAGCTGGAGATGGCCGATACCCTGGTGGGACTCGGGCTCAGCCGTAGGGCCCTGGGGGAGCTGGAGGGGGCTAAGGGGGACCTGGAAAGGGCCTTGGAGATATATCAGGGGTGGGACGATGCGGAGGGAGAGGGTTTTTGCCTCTGGGCGATGGGGGGGCTCTGGAGGATGTTCGGTGAGCTCAAAAGGGCCGAGGAGGCCTTCCAAGAGGCCCTCTTCATCTTCGAGGGCTTGGAGGACAAGGGGGCTCAGGGCTACTGCCACTGTGGACTCGGTGGAGTCTACAGGGTAATGGGGAGGTACAGCACCTCCCTTGAACATTATCTGAGGGCCAATGAATTGCTGAAGGAAATGGGAGATATCTTCGGTACCGCCTACTCCTATTGCGGGATAGGGAACGCCCACCGGATGTTCGGGGACCTCGAGAGGGCACTGGAGCATTTCTCCGAGGCCACGAGGCTTTACCGCGAGATAGGGGACCGGGTCAGCTATGCCTATACCCTCTGGGGAGAAGGGACGGCGCTCAAGGTGATGAGGAAAGATGAGGGTGCCCGAAGGCTTTTCCTTGAAGCAAAGGATCTCTTTGAGGCCACCGGTGACAGGAGGGGCCTCATTTACGTGTTTCTCTCGTTGGGGGAGCTCCAATACCTGAACGGCAAACCAGAGGGACTTTCTCAGGCCCTCGGGGAGGTTGAAGAAATCCTCAAACTCCATCCCTTCCGGCTGGAAAGGTGTCACTGGCTACTTTACCGCTGGTTGGCCGAAGGGGGGAAAGAGGAGGGCTGGGAAGAGATAAAGAAAGAATATAGGGCCAGAAGATCCCTCTTCCCTCAGGAGAGGCCATCTTTTCCTTTAAATTTACCATAGCTTTGCTCAATTATCTTGACAAAAAGGGGGGCGATTATTATTTTAAAGTCAGCTTTCAGGGAGGTCAAAAAGGTGGATCTTTCAGAGAGGGGGAAAGAGATACTGAAGGTGGTGGTCAAGGGCTACATCGAGACGGGAGAGCCGGTGGGCTCCCGCACGGTGGCCAAGAGATCGAAACTCAACCTAAGCCCTGCCACGATCCGCAACGTGATGGCCGACTTAGAGGAGATGGGCTATCTCTTCCAGCCTCACACTTCCGCGGGGAGGGTTCCCACGGAGAAGGGGTTGAGGCTCTTTGTGGATGCCCTGATGGAGCCGGTCCAGCTGAGTCCCTCCCAGCAGGAGCGGATCAGGCGTTACTATGAAGAGGGCTTCTGGGACCTCGGGGAGTTGATGAGACGGACCTGTCGCATCCTCTCGACCTTTTCCCGTTACCCTGGCCTGGTGATGGCTCCTCCCCTGAAGGAGACCATCTTCAAGAGGATAGAGTTCGTCAAACTTCGCCAGCAGCAGGTCCTGGCCGTATTCATCGCCTCCTCAGGGGTAGTCCAGAGCAGGGTGGTGGAGCTCGATGAAGACCTATCCCAGGAGGAGCTCGATCAGATGTCCGCCTACCTGAACGAGCTCCTCACGGGCCTTCCCCTCAGGGAGGTAAGGGAGCGGTTGGTCCAGGAGATGGAGAGAGAGAGGAGGGCCTATGACCGCTTGCTCGCCCGGGCCATAAGGCTCGGAGGAGAGACCCTGGTGGCTGAGGACGAAAGGGAGGTCTTCATCGAGGGGCAGAGTCAGATCCTCGATGAGCCCTCCTTCGCCGACATAAAGAGGATGAAGCAACTGCTCGAGGCCTTAGAGAGGAAGGGGAGGCTTCTTAGGCTCCTTGACAGGTCCATGAAGGCCAAGGGAATCCAGATCTTCATCGGCTCAGAATGCGATGTGGAAGGCCTTGAGCAGTGTAGCCTCGTCACCTCCACCTATGGGCCTGAGGATCACACCCTGGGGATACTGGGAGTGATTGGCCCTGTGAGGATGGACTATTCCCGCATCATCCCCTTGGTGGATTACACTGCCAAGCTCCTCACCCAGGTCTTAGAGGTCCACTGGGTAGCACCTCAAGAGGGATAGAAGATCAGGTTTCCCCGCTAATCAAACGGGCGGAAAAGGAGAGGCGGAGATGTCTGAAGAAGTCCTGAAGGAGACCAAGGAGAAGGAAGGGGAGGAGGAGAAGGACCCGCAGGAGATCATCGAGGAGCTCCAGAAGGAGCTTCAAAAGGTGAAGGCGGAAGCCCAGGAACACTACGACCGCCTGCTCCGCATCTATGCCGAGTTTGACAACTACAAGAAGAGGGTGGCCCGGGAGAAGGCCGAGCTGGTGAAGTACGGGAATGAGGAACTCCTGAGGGAACTCCTTCCTGTGCTCGATAACCTGGAGAGGGCCATCGATCATGCCAAGGGAGAGGCCGACCCGAAGGGTGTCCTTGAGGGGGTGGAACTGGTAGCCGACCTCTTCCGGGGGGTGCTCCGGAAGTTTGGGGTCACGGAGATAGAGGCGATGGGGGAGCCCTTTGATCCGAGCAGGCACGAGGCGGTGGGGGAGATCGCCACCGATGAGGCCCCCCCAGGGCAGGTCGTCTCCGAGGTCCAGAAGGGATACATGCTCGCTGACCGTCTCCTCCGTCCTGCCAAGGTGGTGGTGGCCAAGGAAAAGAAGGAAGAGGAGGGTGGCCCACCGGATAGAGATAACCAATAGAGAGGGCATAAGGGACCCCCTCTCCGAAAAGGTCAAAAGGAGGATAGAACGAGACCTCGGGATAAGGGTTGAGGCCGTAAGGACCGTAGAGGTCTATGTGATCGATGCCTCCCTCACGAGGGCCCAGCTCGAGGAGCTCGCCCAGGCCTACAGCGACCCCATCACCCAACGCTACACCATCGATGAACCCATCGCTCAGGATTTCGACTGGGTGATCGAGGTGGGGTTCTTGCCCGGGGTCACCGATAACGTGGGAAGGACCGCCCGGGAAACCCTCCTTCAGGTCCTGGGGATCCCCCTCCGGGAGGATCAGAGGGTCTACACCTCCCGCCAGTACCTGATCAATGGGGAGCTCGATCGGGAGGCGGCCCAGAGGATCGCCACTGAGGTGCTGGGGAACCCCCTGATAAACCGCTTCGAGATAAGGAGCAAGGAGGAGTGGGACCCCAAGGTAGGGATAGGGCCCATCGTCCCGAAGGTGGGGGGCTCCTCAGGGGGGAGAGTGGAGGAGATCTCCCTGGAGGTGAGCGACGAGGAGCTGGAGAAGATAAGTAAGGAGAGGCTCCTTGCCCTGAGCCTCGAGGAGATGAGGGCGATCCAGAGGTACCTCCGCACCCCTGAGGTCGTGGCCGAAAGGAGGAGGGTGGGCCTGGGGGATCGGGTGACCGATGTGGAGCTTGAGGCTATCGCCCAGACCTGGTCCGAGCACTGCAAGCACAAGATCTTCAACGCCTTCATCCGCTATGTGGACGAGGAGGCCGGGGCCGAGGAGAGGATCACGAGCCTCTTCGATACCTATATCCGCCGCTCCACCGAGGAGATCAGGAGGAGATGGGGGGAGAGGGACATCTGCCTCTCGGTCTTCGTGGACAACGCCGGGGTGGTCGCCTTCAACGACCGCTGGAGCCTCACCTTCAAGGTGGAGACCCACAACACCCCCTCGGCCCTTGACCCCTATGGGGGGGCCCTCACAGGGATCGTGGGGGTGAACCGGGACCCCTTCGGCACGGGAAAGGGGGCAAAGCTCATCTTCAATACCGACGTCTTCTGCTTCGCCCCCCCTCATTGGGAGGGGGAACTTCCGCCCCGCATCCTTCACCCGAGGAGGGTCCTAGAAGGGGTGAGGGAAGGGGTGGAGCACGGGGGGAACAAGAGCGGCATACCCACGGTGAACGGTTCCATAGTCTTCGACGAGCGTTATCTGGGAAAACCCCTGGTTTACTGCGGCACCTGCGGGATCATGCCCCGGGAGATAGGGGGTGAGCCCTCCCACATCAAGAGGGCATCCCCCGGGGATCTTGTGATAATGGTGGGGGGGAGGGTGGGTAAGGACGGCATCCACGGGGCGACCTTTTCCTCCGAGGAGTTGCATGAGGCCTCCCCCACCTCTGCGGTCCAGATCGGCGATCCCATAACCCAGAAGAGGATGTTCGACTTCCTTCTCCTCGCCCGGGACAGGGGACTTTACACCTCCATAACCGATAACGGCGCCGGGGGGCTCTCCTCCTCGGTGGGGGAGATGGCCAGAGGGCCCGGAGGGTGCGAGATATGGCTCGATAAGGTGCCCCTGAAGTACCCGGGCCTTGACCCCTGGGAGATACTCCTTTCCGAGTCCCAGGAGAGGATGACCCTGGCGGTAGCCCCCGAGAAGGTGGAGGAGCTCCTTGAGCTGGCCCGCAAGATGGAGGTGGAGGCGACGGTGATAGGCCGCTTTACCTCGAGCGGCGTCTTCCACTGCCTCTGGAAGGGCCGGACCGTCGCCTACCTCCGGATGGACTTCTTCCATGAGGGGCTGCCCAGGATGAAGCTTGAGGCCCGCTGGAGGAGGCCCCGACATCCCGAGCCTTCCTTCCCGCCCCCTGAGGACCTGGGGGAGGTGCTCGAGCGGATGCTCTCGAGGCTCAACATCTGCAGCAAGGAATGGGTGGTGAGGCAGTACGACCACGAAGTCCAGGGAGGAAGCACCCTCAAGCCCCTGGTCGGGGCCGCCTGCGATGGGCCGGGTGACGCCGCAGTGGTACGCCCCCTGCTCGAGAGCTTCGAGGGGGTGGTGGTCTCCCACGGTATCTGCCCCCGCTACGGCGACATAGATACCTACTGGATGACGGCCTGTGCCCTCGATGAGGCGATAAGGAACAACGTGGCCGTAGGGGGAGACCCCACTAGGATGGTCGCCCTGGACAACTTCTGCTGGCCCGATCCGGTGAAGTCAGAAAAGACCCCTGACGGGGAGTACAAGCTGGCCCAGCTGGTCAGGGCCTGCAAGGCCCTCTACGACTTCACCACCGCCTACTCCGTCCCCTGTATTTCGGGGAAGGACAGCATGAAGAACGACTATATCGGCGGCGGGGTGAAGATTTCCATCCCCCCCACGGTCCTCTTCTCGGTCCTGGGGAAGATGGAGGATGTGCGCCGGGCGGTGAGCATGGAGGCGAAGAGGCCCGGTGACCTGGTCTACGTCCTCGGCATGACCTATCCCGAGCTCGGGGGATCGGAGTACTTCGCCATGATGGGCTACGTGGGGAACGAGGTCCCCCGGGTGAGGGCCGAGGAGTCCAGGGAGCTCTACCTGCGTCTCTGGCAGGCGATCCAGGAGGGACTGGTCGCCTCCTGCCATGACTGCTCGGACGGTGGCCTGGGGGTGGCCCTGGC
The DNA here is from genome assembly GCA_964422255.1 of uncultured Thermodesulfobacteriota bacterium. Taxonomy (GTDB): domain Bacteria; phylum Desulfobacterota; class B13-G15; order B13-G15; family B13-G15; genus CAYRAR01. Next base: position 5,880 of record CAYRAR010000064.1, read on the forward strand.
AGAGGTCGCCTTCAGCGGCTCACTGGGGATGGAGGTGGACCTGAGGGAGGTCCCCCAGGAGGGGGTCGAGAGGGACGATTACCTCCTCTTCTCCGAGTCCCAGAGCCGCTTCGTCGTGACCGTTCATCCTGAGCACAGGAAGGCCTTCGAGGAGCTGATGGAAGGGGTGCCTTTTTCCCGGATCGGGGTGGTAAGGAAAGGAAGGACCTTTGGGGTGATCGGACTTGAGGGAAGGAAGGTCATCGAGGCCGATATCTTCCGGCTCAAGGAGGCCTGGCAACGCCCCCTGAGGTTCTGAAGGGATGATCACCTCCCAGGATGAGCACTATATGAGGAGGGCCCTTGCCCTTGCCAGGAGGGGAGCGGGCTGGGTTAGTCCTAACCCGATGGTGGGAGCGGTGATCGTGAAGGAGGGAAAGGTGATTGCCGAGGGGTACCACCGGCGCTTCGGCGGAGATCATGCGGAGGTGGAGGCGATAAAGCGCGCGGGAGAGTCGCTTAAAGGGGCGACCATGTACGTGACCCTTGAGCCCTGCTGTCACTGGGGAAAGACCCCTCCCTGTACCGAGGCGATAATAAGGGAGGGGATAGGGAGGGTGGTCGTCGCTACCCTCGATCCGAACCCCGAGGTGAGGGGAAAGGGGGTAAAGGCCCTGAGGGAGGCGGGGCTCGAGGTGGAGGTGGGGGTCCTGGAGGAAGAGGCGAGGGAGCTCAACGAGGTCTACTTCAAGTGGCGGGAGGAAGGAGTCCCCCTCGTCACCCTGAAGTGGGCCCAGTCCATCGATGGGAGGATCGCCACCCAGAAGGGGGACTCCCGGTGGATAAGCTCTGAGGAGGCCCGCCGTCTGGCCCATCGGCTGAGGGCGAGGAACGATGCGGTGCTGGTGGGAGTGGGGACGGTACTTGCCGATGACCCCCAGCTCACGGTGAGGGAGGCGAGGGGGAGAAACCCCCTGAGGGTGGTGCTGGACTCCCGCCTGAAGACCCCCCTTGAAGCGCGGGTGCTCGACTCCTCAGCCCCCACCCTTATCGTCACCACCCACCGGGCCGATCCCGGGAAGATGAGGGCCCTGGAGGAGAGGACAGAGGTCTTAGTTATGGAGGGAAAGGACGGGAGGGTGGATCTCGGGGGGCTCCTCAGGGAACTTGCCCGAAGGGCCATAACCTCGGTGCTCGTTGAGGGCGGGGGGAAGGTCATCACCTCTTTCCTCCGGGAAGGGCTATGGGACAGGGTGGTGGTGATTACCTCGCCCCTCCTCATCGGGGAAGGGGTAGATGCGGTAGGGGATCTGGGGGTTTCTTCCCTCAAGGAGGCGAAGGGGATCAAGGTCAAGGGGATGAGGCGGCTTGGGAGGGACTGGGTGCTTGAAGGGAGGAGGCCATGAGGCTTCATCACATCGGCCTGGTGGTGAAGGACGTGGAGAAGGTCGCCAGAAGCCTTGAGGATCTCCTGGGCCTTACCTACATCTCAGGACCCACCGAGGACCCGATCCAAAGGGTGAGGGCGATCTTCCTGGAGCTGGGATGGGGGAAGGGGCTCTCGCTCGAGCTCCTTGAGCCCACCTCTGAGGACTCACCGGTGGTGAAGTTTCAACGGCGCGGCGGGGGGATACACCACCTCTGCTTTGAGGTGGAGGATATCGAGGGAGAGATAGAAAGGCTCAGGGGGAGGGGAGTCCGGCTGGTCAAAGAGCCCATCCCTGCGGTGGGTTTCGGCGGCCGGCGGATCGCCTTCCTCTTCCCGGTAGAGGGATTCTTGGTAGAGCTGGTGGAAAGGAAAGTGCAAGGGCGATGATCCCCAGGAGGGCGCATCCCTCAGCAAAGAGATCCCCCCTCTTTGTATAGAAGGTAAGAGGGGCCTCCCTTATACCCACCTCGTCAAAGAGCGCCTCCCTTCTGAAGAGGTCGCTTGCCTTCAGGATCCGCCCCCAGGGATCGATGAAGGCACTTATTCCTGTATTGGCCGCCCGGGCGAACCAGACCCTATTCTCCACCGCCCGGAAGACCACCTGGACCAGGTGCTGGTAGGGGGCTGAGGTCCTGCCGAACCAGGCATCATTGGTGATGGTCACCATGAAGTCCGCTCCCTCCAGCAGGGCCTTACGGCTCAGCTCCGGAAAGATCACCTCAAAGCAGATGAGCACCGCAAACCTCCCCTCAGGGAGGGAGAAGACCACCATCCTGCGGCCAGGGGTGATATCGCCGAACTCATTAAGGACCCCGAAGACCGGGGCGAGGAGCCTCCTCAAGGGGACGAACTCCCCAAAGGGGACGAGGTGGAGTTTGTCGTAACGGGCCCTGATCCGTCCCGAAGGGCCGAGGAGGATGGCGCTGTTATATACCCTCTCCCCCTCTCGGGTGAGGCTTCCGAAGAGGAGATAAGTCCCCATAGAGCGGGGCACCTTCATCACTTCCCGGTCCAAAGGGCCCTTCCCGTCAAAGAAGGAGGGGAAGGCCGTCTCGGGCCATATCAGGAGCCGGGGCCTGAGGGAGCTCAGACCTGAGCTCAGCTCCCGATAAATCCTCACCGTCTCCTCCTGGAGGGACTCCTGCCACTTCATGTCCTGGGGGATGTTTCCCTGGGCTATCCCCACCGGGACCCTCCCCCTGATGGGGAAGGGTTCCTTCAAACGCCCGTATCCGTAAAGAAGGGCCCCTAAAAGGAGTAGGAGTGAGAGCCCCGCCCCTGCCCACCTTCCCTTGCCTCCAGAAAGGATCAAATAGAGGGTCACATTGACCACCATCATGAGGAAGGATATCCCGTAGGCCCCGGTGAGGTCGCATACCTGGATCAGGGGCAGGTTGGACCACTGGGAGTGGGCCAGAAGACCCCACGGGAAGCCGGAGAGCAGGAAGGAGCGGAGGAACTCAAGGCCCACCCAGAGGGCGGGGAGGAGGATGAGGGAGTACCCCTTCCTGAGGAGGGGAGCGGCCAGACCGAAGAGGCCGAAATAGAGGCCCAGGTAAAGGGCAAGGAGGACCATTATGGGGACGGCCAGGGGCAGAGGGATGCCGCCATAGCGATGAACCGCTACCACAACCCAGTAGGTGACTCCTACAAACGCCACCGTTCCCGAGAGCCATCCCAGAAGGAAGGCCTCCCTTCTGCCTTTCCCCTCCCAGGCCGAAAAGAGGGGGACGAACGCCATCCAACCGAAGGGCCAGAGGCCCCAGCGGGGCTGGCTCAGGGCATAAAGGACCCCTGAAAGGCAACTCCAGAGAAGGGAGGTCATGAGGAAAAGAAGGCCGCTATCCTTTCCACCACGTATCCTTGGGCCTCGGGGGAGAGCTCAGGGTAAATGGGCAGGGCGAGGACCTCCATGGAGGCTCTCTCTGCCTGTGGGAAATCTCCTTTCCTATAACCGAGGAAGCGGTAGCACCTCTGCAGATGTAATGGAAGGGGGTAATAGACCTCGGTCCCTATCCCTTCTTGCTGGAGGAAGTGGCGGAGTTCATCCCTCCTGGGGACCCTTATCACGTACTGGTGGAAGACGTGGCGGTTTTGGTGCTGAACGTGAGGGAGGGTTATGCCAAGCCGCTCATAACCCACCTCTTCGAAGAGCCTCTGGTACCGGAGGGCCTTCTCCCTCCTCGATTCGTTCCACTCTTCCAGGTGGGGGAACTTGGCCAGGAGGACCGCCGCCTGCAGGGCATCGAGCCTGCTATTTATCCCTATCGCCTCGTGGAAGTACTTATCGGTGGAGCCGTGAACCCGGAGCATCCGGACCTTCTGGGCAAGCCCCTCGTCCTGGGTGGTCACCATCCCACCGTCTCCCCATCCTCCCAGGTTCTTCGTCGGATAAAAGGAGAAGCAGCCGAAGTGACCCATGGAGCCCGCCTTCCGGGCCCCGTTATCGGTCACGTATTCGGCGCCTATTGCTTGGGCGGCGTCCTCTATCACGTAGAGGCCGTGTCTTTCGGCTATCTCCATGATCGGGTCCATGTCGGCGCACTGCCCGAAGAGATGGACGGGAATTATCGCCTTGGTCTTGGAGGTGACCCTCCGTTCCACCTCGTTGGGATCGAGGTTGTAAGTCAGGGGGTCTATGTCAGCGAAAGAGGGCCTTGCCCCCACCCGGGAGATGGCCCCCACGGTGGCAAAGAAGGTAAAGGGAGTGGTTATTACCTCATCCCCTTCCTTTACCCCCAGGGCCATGAGGGCCAGCAGCAGAGCATCGCTCCCCGAAGCGACCCCGATCGCCTCCTTCACCCCGATATAGCGGGCCAGGGTCTCCTCCAGGGCCTCCACCTCAGGACCCAGGACAAACCTCTGCTCCTCGGCCACCCTCTGGACCGCCTTCTCTATCTCCCCCTTGATCCTCCGATACTGAACCTTCAGGTCAAAGAATGGAACCCGCACCCCTTCCTCCCGCCTTCTCATGCGATTATAAGCCTTACAGAGGAGCCCTTCAACAGCAAAGTTCTCTCGAAGCCCCCTGATGCCTCATTACAAAATCTACTTGAAGTAGTATTCGTTGCCTCATATGAAA
>CAYRAR010000065.1:0-3810 GCA_964422255.1 uncultured Thermodesulfobacteriota bacterium
GGTGGGGGAGAGGGACGTGGTATGCGACCTCCCCTATCCCCTCCTCTGCGGCCTCTGGTTCGACCACCACCAGGGGAACCTGGAGGATCTGGGATACCGGGGGATATCCCGGGAGCAGATCAGGGGGCGCTTTGACCTGAAGGACAGTTGCAGCCGGGTCATCTGGGAGTACTTCTCGGAGCAGGGCGTGACCTTTCCGGCCTATCTCGAGGAGACGGTAAGGGAGACCGACATCATAGACAGCTTCAAGTACTCTTCTATCGAGGAGTGGAGGAAGGAGACCCCCGGGAAACTGGTGGATTTCTCCATTAAGGCCTCCGATCCCGATCTGAGGAGCAAGCACCGTTACATGAGGGAACTGGTCAAATGGATAAGGGACCATCCCCTGGAGGAGATCGTCCAGTTCCCTTGGGTGCAGAGGCGCATAGAGAGCTACCGGGAGGAAGAGGAGAGAATGTTGCGCCTGATCCGGGAGGACTCCTCCTTTCTGCCCTACGATGAGGGGAAGGAGATCATCCTCATAGACCTCACCCGGCACAATCGGCGCCCGCGGATCATAAAGAACCTGGCCTACCTCCTCTACCCCCAGGCCCTGGCCGTCCTTGAGATCCATAACCTCTACGACCGGGGGGTAAAGACCACAAACCTCTCTTTCTCCATGTCCCTGAGCATCAACCTGAACAACAGGGACCACTCCAAGGACCTGGGGGAGATCATGCGGACGCTCAATATCGGCGACGGACACAAAGGAGCGGCAGCGGGGACGGTGTACGCGAAGGGGAAGGCCGAGATGCTCAAGAAGAAGGAAGAGGTGCTGAGGAAGATCTACGAGCTATGGAAGTCCCAGGGATAAGGGAGAAGGTCGAGCGGCTGAAGGAAATCGTCAGGGGGAAGAGGAAGGTCCTCATCGTGACCCATGTGAACCCCGACCCCGATGCCATCGCCAGCGCCTATGCCCTGAGGTTCCTCCTGCGCTCCTGGGGGGTGAACTCGATCATCGCCTACGATGGTATCATAGGCCGTCCTGAGAACAGGGCCTTAGTAAGGCTCCTGCGCATTCCCCTCCGCTCCATAAGGACGGTGACCCCCCAGAACTTCTCCGTGATCGCCGTGGTCGACGCCCAACCCCCTTCCAACCACATCCCCCTCTCCGTCAAACTCCTGCCCACCATCGTGATAGACCATCACATTTCCAGGAGGCGCTCCTCGCTGAGGGGGATCCCTTACCTGGACATAAGGCCTGAGTGCGGGAGTACCTCCACCATCATCGCCCAGTATCTGCTGGAGGAGGGGATAGAGCTACCGGTGAGGGTGGCCACCGCCCTCTACTACGGGATAAAGTCCGACACCGGGGACCTGGGGAAGGAAGCGAGCGAGGAGGATCGCCGGATATCCAACCTCCTCTACCAGAGGATCTCGGTGAAGACCCTATCGCTGATAGAGCGCCCGAAGCTTCCCAAGGTATACTTTCAGGTCCTGAAGAGGGGGCTGGAGAGGGCCCTCTTCTTCCCACAGGAGAAGGCCCTGGTGAGCGATCTGGAGAGGGTGAGCGAGTCCGACCTGATCCCCGTCGTGGCCGATCTCCTCTCGAGGACCGAGGGCATAAAGTGGACCTTCTCGTTAGGAGAGTGGAAGGGGGCGATCTTCTTCTCCATAAGGACGGGCCTGAGGGGGAAGAAGGATGCCTGTAGCGTGGCGAGGCGGATAGTGAGGGGGCTTGAAGGGGCGAGCGCAGGGGGGCATGAGGCGAGTGCGGGAGGAAGGGTGGAGCTTTCTCCTCAGCAGGATGGCCTCCAGGTCCGTGAAAGGATCAAGGGACGGTTTCTCAAAGAGATCGGGGCCTCCTCCAAGGGAGGGGTCCCCTTTCTGGAATAGAAAAGGTCACAGGAGGGGAAGATGGAGCTCAAGACGGTAAAGCTGGAATTTCCCGAAGGGTGCAACGTCATCCTGGGGCAAAGCCACTTCATCAAGACCGTGGAGGATCTCTACGAGATCATGGCCGAAGGGGCACCCGGGGTGAAGTTCGGGATCGCCTTCTGTGAGGCCTCGGGCCACCGTCTGATCCGCTCCGATGGGAACGACGAGGAGATGCTCGAGGTGGCGAGGAAGAACGCTGAGGCGATAGGGGCGGGGCACACCTTCATCATCGTGATGAAGGATGCCTATCCCATAAACTTCCTAAATGCGGTGAAGATGTGCTCTGAGGTCTGCACGATCTACTGCGCCACCGCCAACCCCCTGGAGGTGATCATCGCCGAGACCGAGCAGGGAAGGGGCATCTTGGGGGTAATAGATGGCCAGACCCCCCTCGGGAAGGAGGACGAGGAGGGGGTCAGGTGGCGAAAGGACCTCCTGCGGAAGCTGGGCTATAAGCGATGAGGGCGACTGAGAGGAGGCTAAAACAAGGATAAAAGGGAGGATAACTTGAAACCCCTTAGGAGGTCTCCTTCTTTTCGGGGGGCACAAGCTCTATCACCGACATAGGGGCCCCGTCCCCCTGGCGGAAGCCGATCCGATAAAGGTGGGTATATCCCCCGGCGCGGTCCTTGTAGCGGGGGGCGATCTCCTCAAAGAGTTTCTTCACCACCTTCTTGTCGTTTATCACCCGGAGGGCCTGACGGCGGGCCGAAAGATCGCCCCGCTTGCCCAGGGTTATGAGCTTGTCCGCTATCCTCCTCAACTCCTTCGCCTTGGGGAGGGTGGTGGAAATCCTCTCGTGGCGAAAGAGGGAGGTGACCATGTTCCGGAGCATCATCTGCCGGTGGGCCATGGTGCGGTTGAGCTTCCTTCCCGCCTTCCTATGTCTCATCCTCCACCACCTCCTCTTGCGGCTCCGAAGGGGGCACGAAACCCTCTATCTTCATCCCCAGGCTGAGCCCCATCGTCGCCAGGACCTCCTTTATCTCGTTGAGCGACTTGCGACCGAAGTTCTTGGTTTGCAGGATCTCTTGCTCCGTCTTCTGGACCAGCTCACCGATGTAGCGGATGTTGGCGTTCTTCAGGCAATTGGCAGAGCGGACCGAGAGCTCCAGCTCGTCCACCGTCTTCATCAGCTTCTCCTGCAGATCCTCCTCATCGGTGGAGGAATGCTCCTGAGATTCCTCTTCTTCCTCCTCTTCCTCAGGGGGCTCCTCGAAGTTGATGAAGATGTTGAGCTGCTCCTTCAGGATCTTGGCCGCCAGGGCCACGGCGTCCTCGGGCCTTATGCTCCCATCGGTCCAGACCTCGAGGATCAAACGGTCATAGTCGGTTATCTGTCCCACCCGGGCATTGGTGACCGTGTAATTGACCTTCTTTATGGGGGAGAAGATGGCGTCGGTGGGTATCGTCCCTATGGGCATGTCCTCCTCCTTGTTCCTCTCCGCCGGGACGTACCCCTTCCCGAGCTTAACGGTCATCTCCATGTTGAGCCTGGCCCCCTTCTCCAGGGTGGCGATGTGGTGATCGAGGTTTACCACCTCCACGTCAGGATCGGTGATGATATCCCCTGCCTTCACCTCCCTTTCTCCCTCGGCCTCTATCCGGACCGTCTTAGGCCCGGGGCTGTGCATCCTGAAGACCACCTCTTTCAGGTTGAGGATAATCTCGGCCACGTCCTCCTTCACCCCGGGGATGGTGGAGAACTCGTGAAGGCTCCCGTCTATCCTCACCGCCGTTATCGCCGCCCCCTGGATTGAGGAGAGGAGAACCCTCCTCAAGGAGTTCCCCAGGGTGATCCCGAAGCCCCTCTCTAAGGGCTCGGCGATGAACTTCCCGTAGGTAGGGGTTAAGCTCTCCTCATCCACCTCCAGCCTCTTGGGCCGGATGAGG
>CAYRAR010000065.1:3820-10335 GCA_964422255.1 uncultured Thermodesulfobacteriota bacterium
CGGATGAGGGACTTCCAGTTCTTCTCCCAGAGCTTTATGTCCCTTTCCATCTCCCTTTCCCTTTTTGGGATCTTTATTTGGAGTAGAGCTCAACGATGAGCTGTTCCTGGATCGGAGGCGTGGTCAGCTCCTCCCGATTGGGCATCGCCTTGACCACCCCCCGGAACTTATCCGCTTCAAGCTCAAGCCAAGAGGGGACACCCCTCCTGGCCACCGCCTCCAGGGCCTCCTTTATCCGATCCATCCCCCGGCTCTTCTCCCTCACCTCTATCACGTCCCCTGGCTTCACCAGATAGGAGGGGATGTCCACCTTCCGGCCGTTCACCTGGATGTGACCGTGACGGACCAGCTGTCTCGCCTCCCGGCGGGAGCTGGCAAACCCCAGTCTATAAACGGTGTTATCTAACCTCCTCTCCAAGAGGATCAAGAGGTTGGTCCCCGTAACCCCCTTCTGGCGGTCGGCCATCTCGAAGTAACGGTGGAACTGCCTCTCGGAGACCCCGTAGATCCTCTTCACCTTCTGCTTCTCCCGCAGCCGGATCCCGTAATCGGAGAACTTTATCCTCCCCTGCCCATGGACCCCTGGGGGGTAGGGGCGGCGCTCGAAGGCGCACTTATCGGTGTAACACCTCTCCCCCTTCAGGAAGAGCTTCATCCCCTCTCGTCTGCAGAGCCTGCAAACAGGACCGGTGTATCTACCCATCTCTAAACCCTTCTCCTCTTTGGAGGCCGGCACCCGTCATGGGGGATAGGGGTCACGTCCCTCACGCTCTTAATCCTCACCCCGGCGGCCTGAAGGGCCCTTAATGCAGCCTCCCTTCCAGCCCCAGGCCCCTTGATGTACACGTCCACCGCCTTAACCCCGTGCTCCATCGCCTTTTTCGCCGCCGCCTCCGCGGCCACCTGGGCCGCAAAGGGCGTCCCCTTCCTCGATCCCTTAAACCCCTGGGTGCCAGCGCTCGCCCAGGTGATGGTGTTTCCCTCGTGATCGGTGATGGTGACGATGGTGTTGTTGAAGGTGGACTGAATATGGGCTATCCCTTCAGGGATCATCTTCCTTGCCTTCCTCCTCACGCCTCTGGACCTTCGAGCCATCCTCCACTCCTTAACGCTTCTTTATCAGGGCCCCCCGAGGACCCTTGCGGGTGCGGGCGTTGCTCCTCGTCCTCTGCCCCCTCACAGGTAGCCCCCTCCGGTGGCGCAACCCCCGGTAGCAGCCGAGCTCCATGAGCCTCTTTATGTTCATCGCCACTTCCTTCCTCAGCTCCCCCTCCACCTTGTAATTCCGGTCGATGATCTCCCTGATCCTGGCCACCTCCTCCTCGTTGAGCTCGCCCGCCCGCTTGTTCCAGTCTATCCCTGCCTCGGTGAGGATCTTCTGGGAGGTGGTCCTTCCGATCCCGTAGATATAGGTCAAGGCTATCTCTATCCTCTTGTTCTTGGGAATGTCTACACCGGCGATCCTCGGCACCTCCTACCTCCTATCCCTGCCTCTGCTTGTGCTTCGGATTGACACAGATCACCCTCACGACCCCTTTCCTCTTTATGATCTTGCACTTATCACAAATCTTCTTGACCGAAGCCCTCACTTTCATCTCTATCCTCCTACTTCCCCCGATAAACGATCCTCCCCCGGGAGAGGTCATAGGGGGAAAGCTCCACCGTCACCTTATCGCCTGGCAGTATCTTTATGTAGTGCATCCTCATCTTCCCCGAGATATGGGCCAGGACCTTGTGCCCGTTGGGCAACTGAACCCGGAACATGGCGTTGGGCAGAACCTCCGTAACCGTTCCCTCTACCTCTATTCCCTTGGCCATAGACCTCCTATTTCCCCTCGATCGCCTCCGTTATCCTGGCGAAGATCTCCTCGATCTTGCCCACCCCATCTATGGGGCGAAGGAGCCCCTTCTTCCTGTAATATTCTATCAGAGGGGCGGTCTGCTCCTCATATACCCTGAGCCTCTCCCTGATGGTCTCCTCCTTGTCGTCGTCCCTCTGATAGAGCTCCCCGCCACAGCGATCGCAGATCCCGTCCTTCTTCGGGGGATCAAATATTATATGATACATCGCCCCGCACTTCTTGCAAGTCCTCCTGCCTGAAAGGCGCCTTACAAGCTCCTCCTTATCCACCTCGAGGCTCAACACATGGTCTATCCCCTTTCCCATCTTCTGGAGGGTCTTATCGAGGGCCTCTGCCTGGGGGATGGTGCGGGGAAAGCCATCGAGGATGAATCCCTTTGTGCAATCGGGTTCCTTGAGCCTCTCCCTCACGATCCCCACCACCACCTCGTCGGGGACCAGCTTCCCCTCGTCCATATATTTCTTCGCCTCTTTCCCCAGAGGAGTTCCCTCCTTCACCGCTTCCCGGAGGATGTCGCCGGTGGAGATCTGAGGGATCCCGTACTTATCCACCAGCATCTTTGCCTGTGTCCCTTTGCCCGATCCCGGCGGTCCCAAGAATATCAGGTTCATCTTCCCTCCTCCCTAACGGCGTCTTCCCTTAACCCTCATGCCTCGCACCAGCCCTTCATAGTGCCTGGTGAGCATGTGGGCCTCTATCTGCTGGACCGTATCGAGGGCCACCCCCACGACTATCAGGAGGGCTGTCCCCCCGAAGTAGAAGGGGACGTGAAACTGGGCGATCAGGAAGGACGGAAGCACGCAGACCCCTGAGACGTAGATGGCCCCCACCAGGGTTATCCGGCTCAAGACCCGATCTATGTAGTCGGCGGTAGACCTTCCCGGCCTTATCCCCGGGATGTATCCCCCATATTTCTTCATGTTATCGGCCACATCCACCGGGTTGAAGACAACAGCGGTGTAAAAGTAGCAGAAGAAGATGATGAAGCCCACGAAGAGGAGGTTGTAGAGGAGGGTCGTGGGGGTGAGCCTCTGGGATATGGCCTTCATCCAGGGGTGGTTGATGAAGTTGGCCACGGTGGTGGGGAACATGATGATGGAGGAGGCGAAAATGGGGGGGATCACCCCGGAGGTGTTGAGCTTCAGCGGCAGATGGGTGCTCTGCCCCCCGTAGATCCTGCGCCCCACGATCCTCTTGGCGTACTGGACAGGAATGCGCCGGTGGGCCGTCTCCATGAAGATGATGAAGGCCACAACCGCCACCATCAGCACGATCAGAAACAGGGTGAGGATCACGTTCATCTCCCCCAGCCTCAGGAGCCTGAAGGTGTTCCCCACCGCCGCGGGCATCCTGGCCACGATCCCCGCAAAGATGATCAGCGATATCCCGTTCCCGATCCCCCTCTCCGTGATCTGTTCCCCCAGCCACATGAGGAAGGTGGTCCCGGCAGTGAGGGTGATCACCGTGAGGAGGCGGAACCCCCACCCGGGGTGAAGGACGATCATCTCCCCTGCTGCCCCCCTCATCCCCTCAAGCCCTATGGCGATCCCAAAACCCTGGATGAGGCAGAGGAGCACCGTCCCGTAGCGGGTGTACTGGGTGATCTTCCTGCGGCCCAGTTCCCCCTCCTTCTGGAGCCTGTCGAGATAAGGGACCACCACCGTGAGGAGCTGAAGGATGATCGAGGCGCTGATGTAGGGCATGATCCCGAGGGCAAAAACCGAGAACCTCCTCAGCGCCCCCCCGGCGAACATGTCGAAGAACCCGAGGAGTCCCCCTGCCTGCTGGAAGAAAGAGGCAAGGGCCTCCCGATCGATGCCCGGGGTGGGGATCATGCAGCCGATCCGGTAAACCGCCAGGAGCAGAAGGGTCATCACGATCCGCTTCTTCAGCTCCGGGATCTTGAGGATATTTCCAAAACCTCCGACCATCAGGCGATGACCTCAGCCTTTCCCCCTGCAGCCTCTATCTTCTTCAGGGCGCTGGCACTGAACTTGTGGGCCTTAACGGTAAGGGGGACCTTCAATTCCCCATCCCCCAGGACCTTTATCCCGTCCCACCAGCTTCCTTTGACAAGGCCCGCCTCCCTGAGGAGGGAGGGGTCCACCACCGTCCCCTCCGAGAAGCGGTTCAGGTCCTCCACGTGCACGATGGCGTACTCCTTGCGGAAGGGGTTCCTGAATCCCCTCTTGGGCAGGCGGCGGTGAAGGGGCATCTGACCCCCTTCAAAGCCCCGGGGAATATCGGGAGAGGAGCGGGCCTTCTGCCCCTTGGTCCCCCGGCAGGCCGTCTTTCCGTGTCCAGAGCCCGGCCCCCGTCCTACCCTCTTTCGGCGATGGACCGCTCCAGGGGGCGGGGAAAGCTTATCGAGCATCCTCCACCTCCTTTACCTCCACCAGGTGAGCGACCTTCCTGATCATCCCCCTCACCTGGGGGGTATCCTTCAGGACCACCTCCTTCTGGAGCCTGGTGAGGCCCATCCCCCGCAGGACCGCCCTCTGACGCCTGGGCCTCCCGATGCCGCTCTTCACCAGCTTTACCCTCAGGTAACCCATCTCCTACCTCAGCAACTCTGTAAGGCTCTTCCCCCTCCGGCGGGCGATCTCCTCAGGGGGACGGAGCATCTTCAGCCCCTCAAAGGTCGCCTTGACCAGGTTATGGGGGTTGTTGGAGCCGAGGGACTTGGTTAGGATGTTCTGGATCCCTGCGGCCTCCATGACCGCCCGCACCACCGAACCCGCTATCACCCCTGTCCCCTCCGAGGCGGGCTTGAGGAGGACACGGCTGGCGCCGAACTCCCCTATCACCTCGTAGGGGATGGTCCTCTCGATTATCGGGACCTTTATCAGGTTCTTCTTCGCCTTCTCTATCCCCTTCCTTATCGCCTCCGGGACCTCCTGGGCCTTGCCCAGCCCAAATCCCACGACCCCCTTCCCGTCTCCCACCACCACTAAGGCAGTGAACTTGAAGCGGCGCCCTCCCTTGACCACTTTCGCCACCCGGTTTATGTGGACGACCCGGTCAGTGAGCTCCAGTGTGGAAGGATCTATCCTCTCCATTTAGAACTCCAGCCCTCCTTCCCTGGCCCCCTCGGCCACGGCCTTAACCCTTCCGTGGTAGAGGAAGCCGTTACGGTCGAAGACCACCTTCTTTATCCCCTTCTCCAGGGCCTTCTTGGCGATGAGCCTCCCCACCTCCTTGGCCGCCTCCACGTTCCCCGTGCTCTTGAGCTTTCCCCGAAGCTCCTTGCTCAGGGTGGAGGCCGAAACCAGCGTCTCTCCCCGGGTATCCACGATGATCTGGGCGTACATGTGCTTGAGGCTCCGGTAGACGTTAAGGCGCGGGCGCTCCTCGGTCCCCCGCACCTTCTTCCTCACCCTGAGCTTCCTCCTCAGCCTGCCAGAGAGGCGTTTCCTCGACACCTTACTTCCCCCTGCCCTTGCCAGCCTTGCGGCGGACCTCCTCCCCGGCGTACCTTATCCCCTTGCCCTTGTAGGGCTCGGGCTTCCGCAGGGCACGGATCTCCGCCGCCACCTGTCCCACCTTCTGTTTGTCTATCCCCTTCACCGTGATGTTGGTGGGGGAATCGAGGGTGATCTCTATCCCCTCGGGGATGGGATAGAGTACGGGATGGGAGTAACCGAGGCTCAACTGAAGGGTCCTCCCCTGAAGAGTTGCCCTGTACCCCACCCCGACGATCTCCAGCTTCTTCTCGAACCCCTCCGTGACTCCCTTCACCATATTGGCGATCAATGTCCGGTTGAGCCCGTGGAGCGAACGGGCCCTCCGGCTATCGTTCCTCCTTCGCACCCATATCTGTCCGTCCTGAAGCTCCACATATATCTCCGGGGGAAGTCGGTGGCTGAGGCTCCCCTTCGGCCCCTTCACCGAGACGGTATCCCCCTCCACCCTTACCTCCACCTTCTCCGGTATGGGAATGGGAACCTTGCCGATCCTCGACATCTCATCCCTCACCAGACGTAGCAGATCACCTCTCCTCCCACCCCCAGCTTCCTCGCCTCTCTGTCGGTCATCACCCCGCGGGAGGTGGTGAGGATCGCTATCCCCAGCCCTCTCATCACCCGGGGTATCTCCTCCTTGCCCACATAGACCCGGCGACCAGGTTTACTTATCCGCTTAAGGCCGGTGATCACCGACTGCTTCTTGTCGTCGTACTTGAGGAAGACCCGCAGGACCCCCTGCTTGTTATCGGCGATGAACTTGAACCCCTTGATGTATCCCTCCTCCTTCAGGATCTCGGCGATCCTCCTCTTGAGCTTTGAGGCCGGGATGTCCACCTCCTCCTTGCGGGCCTGAAGGGCGTTACGGATCCTGGTGAGCATATCCGCTATGGGATCGGTCATCATCTTTCAGACTCCTACCAGCTCGACTTTATCACCCCGGGGATGTTCCCCTCCAAGGCGTGCTTCCTGAGGCAGATCCTGCACATCTGAAACTTCCGGTAGAAGGCCCGCGCCCTCCCGCAGAGGGGACAGCGGTTGTACTGCCTCACCTTGAACTTCTGGGGCTTCCTCGCCTTAACTATCAGTGCCTTTCTCGCCATCGCCTAACTCCTGAAGGGCATGCCCATGAGGCGCAGAAGTTCCCTTGCCTCCTCATCGGTCTTGGCCGTGGTCACGATGGTTATGTTCA
>CAYRAR010000066.1:0-10033 GCA_964422255.1 uncultured Thermodesulfobacteriota bacterium
TTGATTTGACGAAACGATACCCCTTTTAAGTAGATTTCAAATGAGGCAACTCGGGGGATTGTTTTTGTCCATCCTTTTGGGTTAATATTTTTCTGCCTTTTGGCCGAGGGGGTTCGATGAACGAGAGGATAATGGTCGTCGGAGCCGAGGGGATGCTGGGGAAGGACCTGGTGAAGGTCTTGGGGGAAAGGTATGAGGTGGTGGCCCTGGGGAAGGAGGAGCTGGACGTAACCGCCTACACAGAGGTGAAGAAATGGATCAAGCAGGTTACCCCCCGTATCGTCATAGACGCGGCGGGCTACACCGATGTAGATGGTTGCGAGCGCAGGAGCCGCTTGGCCTTTGCGGTAAACGGCGAGGGGGCGAAGAATTTGGCCCGGGCTGCAAGCCTCGTTAAGGCCAAGGTAGTGTACATTAGCACCGATTATGTCTTCGACGGCAAGAAGGAGAGCCCTTATACCGAGGAAGACCCCCTCAACCCCTTAAATGTTTACGGGGAGAGCAAAGTGATGGGGGAGAGATATGTGGAAAAGTTCGCCGACGATTACCTGATCATCCGCACCCAGTGGCTCTATGGACTGGGGGGGAGGAACTTCGTGGAGACGATCCTCTCCCTGAGCGAGAGGCAGAAAGTGATCGAGGTGGTCAACGACCAGATAGGGACCCCTACCTATACCCTCGACCTGAGCAGGGCCATAGCCGTCCTCCTGCAGAAGGACCTCTGGGGCGTCTTCCACATAAGCAACAGCGGTCAGTGTTCCTGGTACGAATTTGCCTGCGAGATCCTCAAACAGGCGGGAATAGATGGGGTGGAAGTGGTCCCCATCTCCTCCGCCGACCTCACCCGACCGGCCCGCCGTCCCCTCTACTCCGTCCTCTCCAACGAGAAGCTCAGGAGAGAGGGGGGGTATGAGATGCGCCCCTGGCAGGAGGCCCTGAGGGATTACCTCGCGGAGAGGGAGCGGAACAGGTGAGGATCTGTGTGGTGGGCACGGGCTATGTGGGCCTTGTGACCGGGGCTGGGCTTGCCGAGTTCGGGATGGAGGTGGCCTGTGTGGACAAGGATGAGGAGAAGATCGCCCTCCTTCAGAGGGGAGGGATGCCCTTTTATGAGCCCGGGCTCGAGGACTTGGTGGCGAAGAACTGCGCTGAAGGGAGACTCCGTTTCCTCACCGACCTGGGCGAGGGGGTGAGATGGGCCCAGGTCATCTTCGTGGCCGTGGGGACTCCTCCCAATTCCGACGGTTCCGCTGACCTTTCCCAGGTGGAGGAGGCCGTAAGGGAGATCGCCCGGCATATGGACGGCTACAGGATCATCGTCATAAAGAGTACTGTGCCTGTGGGGACCTTCCGCTGGGTCGAGGGGATCATGAAGGAGGAGCTACCCGCAGGGGTCCCCTTTGACTTGGTCTCCAACCCCGAGTTCCTGAGGGAGGGGGCGGCGGTTGAGGACTTCATGAGGCCGGACAGGGTGATCATCGGGGCCACCTCCCAGCGGGCTGTAGAGGTGATGAAGGAGATTTACAGCGCCCTCTACCTGATAGAGACTCCCTTTGTGATCACCACCCCGGAGACCGCAGAGATGATAAAGTACGCCTCCAATGCCTTCCTCGCCACCAAGATCTCCTTCATCAACGAGATCGCCAACCTCTGTGAGAAGGTGGGGGTGGACGTGCACCACGTGGCCAAGGCCATGGGCCTTGACGGGCGGATAAGCAGAAAGTTCCTCCACCCGGGTCCGGGCTTCGGGGGTTCCTGCTTCCCCAAGGACACCAAGGCCCTGGTCCGCTTAGGGGAAGCCCACGGCTGCCCGATGGAGATAGTCAAGGCGACGGTGAGGGTCAACGAGAGGCAGCGCCGCCTGATGGTGGAGAAGATCCGTCAGATGGTCGGCGGAGAGCTGAAGGGAAGGGTCATAGGGGTACTGGGGCTGAGCTTTAAGCCCAATACCGATGACATCCGGGAGGCCCCGGCCATAGAGATAATCAGGGGACTGCTGGAGGAAGGGGCCAGGGTGAGGGCCTATGACCCCGCCGCCATGACCAACGCCAAGAGGGTCCTCCCCGAGATCACCTATTGCTCCGGACCCTATGAGGTGGCCTCAGGGAGCGATGCCTTAGTGCTGGTGACCGAGTGGAACCAGTTCAGGAGGCTCGACCTCGAGAGGATAAAGGGGCTTCTGCGCGCCCCGGTATTCGTCGACCTGAGGAACGTCTACGAACCCGATCAGATGAGGCGGCTCGGATTCCGGTACTGCGGTGTCGGCCGGTGAAGGATTGGATCTTCTTGGGGGATGCCCATTTCCCTCCCCACCGCAGAGATAGCTGGGAACCCTTCCTGAGATTGATCCGGGAACGAAGGGAGAGGATGGAGAGATTGGTCATTATGGGGGACTTCTTCGACTTCTGGTTCGGCTTCCCCGACCCTTCCCCTCTGAAGGAGGCGTACAGGGATCTGGTCGAGGGGATCGAGGGGCTTGCGGAAGCGGGGATAGAAGTCCTCTACATGGAGGGGAACCATGACTTCGCCATAGGGGACTCCCTTAAAGGGGTCAAGGCCTACCCCATCTCGGCGGAGTTCTTTCTTGAGGGAAAGAGGATATTCGTCTCCCATGGGGATCGTTTCATGGGACCGCCCCTTCACCTCCTGCTTAAGAATCCCCTGAGCTGCAGGATCATCTCCTCCTTGGGACCCCGCCTCGTCACCAGGGTCGCTTTCCTCTTGAGCAGGGCGTCGAGGTGGATGGGGATGAGGAGAGGGGTTAAGGTGGTGGCTGAAGAGCTTAGGAGATTTGCCCGGCGGAAGGTCGCCGAAGGGTTTGACGTGGTGATCCTGGCCCATACCCATCTGGCGGAGGAGTGCCCCATAGAAGTCGAGGGCAGAAGGGGGATTTACTACAACGTGGGCAGCTGGCAGGATCTCTCCTTCTTACTCTACAGAGCTTCTCAGGGGTTTTCGCTCCAGAAGCTCTCTTATCCTCGACCATAGCGCTCCCTTCCCCTCCCCTGTGCGGGCGGAGAAGGGGATGATCTCGCCGGGGGGGCAGGAGATCCGCTGGGAGACCTCCTTGATGGTGCGGGATATCTCCCTATGTGATACCTTATCGGCCTTGGTGAGGACGGGGAGGAAGGGTATTCCCTTGGTCTTAAGCCAAACTGTAAGCCGAAGGTCAAGCTCCGTGGCCCCCACCTTGGCGTCCATGATGACCACTACCCCCTGGAGGTTTCCTCTCCCCTCAATATATCCCTCTATTAAGGGGCGCCACCTTCGTCGCACCTCGAGCGGGACCTTGGCGTATCCGTAACCGGGGAGATCGACCAGGTAGAAGGAGCGGTTGACGAGGTAGAAGTTTATCGCCCGGGTCATGCCAGGGGTGGAGCTGACCCGGGCTATCCCCCTCCTGCCCAGAAGGGCGTTGATCAGGGAGGACTTCCCCACATTCGATCTCCCTGAAAAGGCGATCTCTGGCCGATCATCAGGGGGGTAATCCTCGGGGACTCGTGCACTCCTTACGAACTCAACCTCCCTTATCCTCATCTTCCAAGTAGGGGGGCAAGGGAGTGGCCCAGGATTCCTCGTCGAAGTAAAGCTCCCTTAGGTCCTTTGGGGGATCGAAGGGCGGGACCCGGGGGGGCTCGACCGCCTCAAAGCGGACGAAGGAGGACTTGTACCAGTCCACCTCGGGCATGGGCAGGGGCATCTTCTTCATCACCTCGTAGGTCCGGTAGAAGTCCTCCCACCGGTTTTCCCTCTCGGGATAGATGGCGAAGTCCCTGAGGATATCGGTCACGGCGAAGCCCGCCTCGGTGAGGAAGATCTGGAACTCCCTCCACTTGGAAAGGGAGGCCTCCCGGTGGGTAAATCCTATGTATCCCGCCGTCCCTTCCCCTTTCAGGGACTCGATACATCGGCCCACAAAGAGCTTGAGCCCTTTTTTCGTCTCCACCGGATCGGTGACGAAGACATCATAGCAACCCCTGTCCTCCGAGGGAAGTTCCTCCAGAACGTTGTATTCCTTGACGGAGATGTTCTTTATGCCGTGGTCCCGGCAGAACTGCCGGATGAACTCCGTTATCCTCCTGTCCACCTCCACCACCGTGACCCTCTTGGCCATCCCGGTAAGCCCTATGGCCACGCTCAGGAGGTCATCGTCCCCGAGAATGAAGATCTCCTGCCCCTCCAGATCCCCCCGCTCGTAGACGAAGGCCATCCGGGCGACGGTGTCCTGGGGGCGGATGAAGCCCTGATCGTAGTCGCTTATGGGAAGGGGTCTGGAACGGGTCACCTCGAGGAACTCCCTGAGCACTTCTCCAAAATAGCCCCTGATCTCCACCCCTATGCCGCAGCGGCTACAAACGACCTCCTTCTTCCCTTGCCAGGGGACAGGGGCGATGAGGTGGAAGTGCTCCCCCTCGTATCTTATGATCCCTTCCTCCAACAGCCTCTTGATCTCCTCGATGAAGGCAACGATATGGCCGTCCTGGTAATTTATTAGCTCCCAGAAGGTCATGGATCTGAGTCTCAAGGCCCTGAGTATCTGTCCCCTTATCCGCATAGAACCTCCTTCTTCAAGTTTGCCTTGGGTTTATACTACATATTCCGGAGGAGTGCAACGAGCCGGAAGGTTTCCCCCTAAAAATTCCTTGACAAAAGAGGGGAAGGACGTATACTGTAGAAAGTAGAAAAATTCACAAAGAAAGGGGGGTAGGTGATGAGAAAGGGTATTATGGGGATATTGGCCATAGGGGTACTGGTGGGTTTTCTTACGGTATCTCTGGCTGGGCCCCCGGATATGATAAAGATAGAACATAAGTACACCGCAAAGAAGAAGGGGCCGGTCACGCTCTCTCACGCAAAACACGTCAAGGAATATAAGGTAGCCTGCACCGCGTGCCATCACAAGTGGCAGAAGGAGAAGGAGAAACAGCCGAAAAAATGCAGCGATTGCCATAAAGAGAAGAAGGAAGGGAAGGTCCTCAGTCTGAAGCGGGCCTTTCATAAGAACTGCATGGGATGCCATAAGGAGCTGGCCAAGCAGGGGAAGAAGACAGGTCCCACCACGAAGTGCAGCGGGTGCCACGCCAAAAAGGCAAAATAAAGGATCGGGGAGACGGAAGATAGGATAGAGGAGGGGGGTTTCCCCCTCCTTTTTTCTTGAGGATGGTGGCCATATCCATTGAAGACGCTACAAAGTACCTCAATGCCCTCAGGTCCCTGGAGGACTATACCCCTCCCTTTGAGGTCATAGGCAATTACCGGCTTATAGATGATGGGGAGAGGCCGGAAGCCACCATCCTGATCCGGGCCCATGGGGAGGAGATGCACGAGGCATCCACAGGGGTGGGTCCGGTGGATGCTTTGGCCAAGGTCCTGAAGAAATCCCTTCTGCCCCTTTTTCCGGCCCTAGCAGAGGTGAAGCTCGTGGATTTCAGCTCCCGGATCTTCGATCCACGAGCCGGGACCGAGGCGAGGGTGGAGGTGAGGATCATCTTCAGCAACGGGAAGAAGATCTGGCAGGTTTATGCCTTCTCAGAGAACATAAACAAGGCCTCCTTCCTCGCGCTGCTCGATGGGTTTGAGTACGCCATCCTGCTCTCTCAGCGGGAGAACTTCAGCTCGGCATCCGAGGGCCGTCCATAGAGGGGGGTGAGGGTGAGGAGGTCGTCCTCCTGCCCCTCTCTGAGCCTGCTGAGTCCCAAGAAGGCGACGGCCGAGGCGCGGGGGTGATGGAAAGGGGGAGGGGGGAAATGGGCTTTGGGGCCCAGCTCTTTCATGAAGAACTCCTTGTGAAGGAGGGCCCCATCGCCCACGAGGATGACCTCTTCCTCTCGAACCCTCCTCAACACCTCCTCCGGAGGCAGAACCTGAGGGGGGAGGAGTTCTTTTAACCCCTTTCCCAGGCCCTGATAGAGGGAGAAAAAGAGTTCTCCCCTCCTGGCATCGATCAGGGGGCAAAGGAGATAGGGTGAGGGGGAAAAGGGGAGGGCGAGGGCCTCCAAGGTGGGGACCCCCACAAGGGGTTTCCCCAAACTGAGGCAAAGCCCTTTGGCGGTGCTCAAGCCTATCCTTAAGCCCGTAAAGGAGCCAGGCCCTATGGAGACGGCCACCCCCTCCACATCCGCAATCCTCATCCCCAGGGACTTAAGGAGGCCATCGATGGAGGGGAGGAGGCGGACCGAATGGCTCTGGGGAAGGCTCAGGGTCCATTCCCCGAGCAGCCTCTCTCCTTCCACCACTGCCACCCCCTCAACCCCTGTCGATGTCTCTATTCCCAGTACCCTCATCTGCCCTTCGGTGAGAAAATACGCATCAGGTCGTTGTAGAAGGCGAAGGCCATTATAAGGATGATGAGGACGATGCCCACCTTCTGGACCAGCTCCAGCTTTTTGACGCTTATCGGTTTTCCCCTCAGTGATTCCAGCAGAATGATGATCAGCTGTCCGCCGTCAAGGATGGGGATGGGAAAGAGGTTGAGGATACCGAGGTTCACGCTGAGTACGGCGGTGAAGAAGAGGAGGCTTATGATCCCCTTCTGGGCATGCTCCCCTGCCATCTGGGCGATCAGGAGGGGGCCTCCCAAGGTCTTGGGGGATATGACCCCTTCCACCATCTTTATCACAATGTTTATCACCATGTAGGAGATCTTCAGGGTGTGTGAGAACCCCTTTCCGATGGCCTTGATGGGAGACGCCTTCTCTATGATGGTCTCCCCTTTGGGGACTATCCCGATCTGGTAGATGACCTTCTCCTCCCCAAAGACCGTCTTTCTCTTGACCGCCTTGGGGGTCACGGCCACAGTCAACACCCGCTCATCCCTCCTTATGGTGAGGTGAAGTTCTCTGCCACCGCTTCTGGGGATCTCCTCCAGCAGATCGGACCAGTACCTCACCTCTTTCCCATCTATGGCGATGACCCGATCCCCTGGTTTTATCCCTGCTTCCTTTGCCGGGAAGCCATCGGCCACCTCTCCAATGGTGGGGGCAAGGTGGGGTACCCCTATGGCGAAGATGAAGGCAAAGAGGAGAGAGGCGAAGAGCAGGTTGGCCACCGGACCCGCGGAGACGATTGCTCCCCTCCGGGAAGGGGGCTGGTTCCAGAAGGCCCTCTCCTCTTCCTCCTCCTTCATCTCCTCTTCCGGATCCTCCCCCAGCATCTTCACATAGCCTCCCAGAGGGAGGAGGGAGATCAGGTACTCCGTCTCCCCCCATTTCCTTCCCACCAGTTTGGGACCAAAACCGAGGGAGAACTTCAGGACCTTGATCCGGAAGAGCTTGGCCACGAGAAAATGGCCGAGCTCGTGTACGAAGATCAGAGCCCCTAAAACCAGTACGAAGGCCAGAACGGAAGACATCAGACCGCCTCCATCAGCTTTTGTGCCTCCTCCCTTGCCCACCTGTCAGCGGCGATCACCTCCTCGAGGCCTCGCGGGGAAGTATTTCGGTGTCGTTCCATGACCTTCTCGACCACCTCGATGATCTTGTCAAAGCCTATCCTCCCCTGAAGGAACCCCTCTACCGCCACTTCATCGGCGGCGTTGAGCACCGCAGGGAGGGTTCCCCCGGCCCTGACCGCCTCAAAGGCGAGCCTGAGGGCGGGGAAGCGGTTCAGATCGGGGGGATGGAAGGTGAGCCCCTTCTGGGCGGTCAGATCGAGGCGGGGCAGGGACAGGGGGAGGCGGCGGGGATAGGCGAGGGCATAGGCGATGGGGATGCGCATATCAGGAATGCTCAACTGGGCGAGCATAGAGCCATCTGTGAACTCGATCAGGGAGTGGACGACCCCCTGAGGATGTATGAGCACCTCGATCCTCTCCGGGGGCAGCCGAAAGAACCAGTGGGCCTCGATCACCTCAAGGCCCTTGTTCATCAGGGTGGCCGAGTCGACCGAAATCTTGCGCCCCATCTTCCAGACGGGATGTCTTATCGCCTCCTCCGGCCTCACCCGGGAAAGTTCTTCCTTGGGGAGGGAGTAGAAGGGTCCACCGGAGGCGGTGAGGATGATCCTCTTCAGGTCCTGGATCTCCCTCTTTCCGCCCATCGCTTGAAAGATGGCGCTGTGCTCGCTGTCCACGGGAAGCACCTGCCTGCCCACCTCGGAGGCCTTCTCCATTATCAGCCCCCCGGCCATCACCAATACCTCCTTGGTGGCCAAGGCCAGGTCCTTGCCTCCCTCCAGGGCGGCAAGGGCTGGAAGGAGCCCTATGCTTCCTGCGACCGAAAGAAGGACCAGATCCGCCTCGGGCCAGAGGGCCGCCTCCTTTAGCCCTTCCTCCCCCCAGCCGACCTCAAGCCCCTGAAACTCCTCCTTTAAGGCCATCGCCCCCTCCCGGGTGCGCACCGATACGAACTGGGGGGAGAAGGTCCGTATCTGCTGGCGCAGGAGCTCCAGGTTATCCCCTGCTGCCAGGACCTCAACCGAGAATTCCTCAGGGAACATGGCCACCACTTCCAAGGCGCTGCTCCCTATAGAGCCGGTGGAGCCTATGATGGCCAGCCTCCTCATTCATGCCTCCGTAGGGAGGAAATGCAGGAAATAAAAGAGGAAGGGGGCGGAGAAGAGGAAACTATCGAGCCTGTCGAGCATGCCCCCGTGGCCAGGGATGAGGCCTCCGGAGTCCTTTACCCCCGCCCTCCTTTTCAGCATCGATTCGAAGAGGTCACCCAGCTGGGCAAAGAGGGAAACCCCTGCGGCCAGAAAGAGGGATCGGCCTACCGAAAGCAAGGGGGAGAGAAAAGGTCGGAAGATCAGCACCATCGCCACCACCCCTGCGAGGCATGCAAGGGCCCCCTCCTTGGTCTTCTTCGGGCTGACCTGGGGATAAAGGGGATGTCTTCCCCAGAGGGTCCCCACCACCAAGGCCAAGGTGTCACCCACCCATACCGATCCTATCAGCATGAGGATCCATCCTTTCCCGTAGAGGTTATTCAGCAGGAGGAGATGGGAGAGGAGGAAGGGAATATAGCAGATGCCCCCGAAGATGAGGGCCCCCTGAGGGAAGGCCTCTCTATCGTGGGGGAAGAGGAAGAGGAAGGCGGAGGATATCGTGATGAGGAGCAATGCGAGGGGAAAGATCAGCACCAGCCCCTCACCCCACTGGAAAAAGGGGCAGATCCCCGTTCCCAACAGCGCCCAAAACCAGCGCCCCTTCCCTGAGGTCAAGGTGTTGAACTCCATCAATCCGAGGAAGCTGACGACGGATATTATCAGCCAAAGGGCATAAGGGGGACCGTACAGAAAGAAGAGGATGAGGGGGGGTATGACCAGGAAAGCGGTAAGGACCCTCTTCACTACGAGGCGCCCCCCATCTGGAGCTTTTGGCGAATTTGGGAGCTCAGGAGGCCGAAGCGCCTCTCCCGTGATTGGTAATCCAGGAGTGCATCGATGAACTCTTCCTCTCCGAAGTCAGGCCAGAGGGTCTTGGTAAAATAGAGCTCGGTGTAAGCGATCTGCCAGAGGAAGAAATTGCTTATGCGTTGCTCGCCGCTGGTCCTGATCAGGAGGTCGGGATCGGGAAGCCCCCCAGTGGAAAGAAAGCGGGAGAATACCTCAGGGGTGATCTCCTCCTCCTTCAGCCTTCCTGAGCTGAATTCCTCAATCGTTCTCTTTATCCCCTGGATTATCTCCCAGCGGCCGCTGTAACTTAGGGCCAAGTTGAGGATGAGCCCTGTGTTCCTCTCCGTCATCCTGACCGTCCGCATCAGGGTCCGGTAAACCCCCCTGGGGAGGTCCTCCAGATCGCCGATGGGACGGAGGCGGATGTTCTTCTCCACCAGGGTCTTGCCCTCCTTTATGAGATACTCGTTCAGGAGCTTCATCAGCTCGTTCACCTCTTCCTTGGGGCGGAGCCAGTTCTCCTTGGAAAAGGCATAGAGGGTGAGGACCTTTATCCCCAACTCGCCACAGACCTCCACCACCTTCCTTACCGCCTCAAGCCCCTTCTGATGTCCCTTTACGCGGTCGAGACGCTTCTTCTCCGCCCAGCGGCCGTTTCCGTCCATGATGATGGCCACATGGCGGGGAAGGAGTTCGGGTA
>CAYRAR010000067.1:0-9801 GCA_964422255.1 uncultured Thermodesulfobacteriota bacterium
CTTCACCCTCTGATAGCTCCTCCTCTCCCTTTCCATCTCCTCACCACTTCCTTCAGGGCCTTCACCATCTCCCCGTCGAACTGGATCCAGCTCAGGGCCTCGAGCTCCTCGAGGGCCTCCCGGACGCTCTTGGCCTTTCGGTAGGGCCTGTCGGAGGTCATCGCCTCGAAGGAATCGGCCACCGAGAAGAGCCTGGCCAGAAAGGGGATCTCCTTTCCCCTCAGGCCGTCAGGATATCCCTTGCCGTCCCATCGCTCATGGTGGTTCCTGATTATCTGGCACTCGACCGAGAGCAGCCCCAGGGGCTTCAGGATCCTCTCCCCCACCAAAGGGTGGGTCTTTATGATCTCGTACTCCTCAGGGGTGAGGGAACCGGGCTTGGAGAGAATCGAGTCCTTTATCCCTATCTTCCCGATGTCGTGAAGCCACCCACCCAGCTGCAGCGACTCCTTCTCCTCCTCCGAGAGGCCGATCACCTCGGCCATCTCCAGGGCTATGGAGGTGGCCCTGCGGGAGTGTTCCTTGGTGTAGGGGTCCTTCGCCTCCAAGGTCATCACCAGGGACTGGAAGGTCTCCATCACGTTCTGGTAGACGCTGTCGTAAAGGGCGTGGTTCTCTATGCAGAGGGAGGCCTTGTAGGAGAGATCGCTCAGGGAGGCGAGGTCCGAGGGGGTGAAGGGTCTGCCGTCCCTCTTCCCCATCACCCCCAAGACCCCGAAGATCTGGCCTTTGATGTAGAGGGGGACGGCGAGGGTGGAGCTGCGGGGCAAGGGGCCGAAGGTGTTCCGCGCAATGACCCCCCGACCCCTCTCCATCACCCTCCTCAGGAGTTCGTCCTTGCAGCGGGCTGCCCCCTCCTCGTCGACGCCTTTAAGGGCCCCTATCTTCACCTTTCCCGTCTTGGGGTTGTAGAGGATGAGGCACCCCTGCCGGGCCCTGGTGGCCTCACAGGCGGCCTCCACTATCTGCCTTAGAAGGGAATCCCTCTCGAGGGTGGGATCGGGGTAGAGGGAGGGGGGGAAGGGGAAGGGAGCAGGGCCGATCCCCGCCTTAAGCCTAACCCTCCTCCTTCGCCCTCCCTCCGCATAAAGGGACAGGACCCTCCTCTGGCTATTTGACATCCTCCATCCCTTTCTCGACTACTTGGTGACCTCATCCACCACCTGAGAGGCGAAGCGGCTCACTATCTGCCTCCTCTTTGCCTCAGCGGAGATGGAAACCCTATCCCTCACCTCACCGAGCAGGGAGCGCCTCTCGTGCACGGAGCGGAGAGGCTTTTGATCCTGCTCGGTGCGCAGCTGCCGCTGATAGGTATGGAGGATGTTCTCTATGTAGAAGATGCTGAAGCTCATCTCACCCACCCGTCCACAAACCGCGGTCGCACCGCCTCAGGGGGCCTGTATCCCCGAAGGCCCCGGCGGAACCTCTCCAGCTGCGCCCAGCGGCCGATCACCTCCCGCATCCTCTCGTCCAGAAGCCTCGAACACTCCTCTATCATCTGGAGCACCTCCCTCGCTTTTCCCCTCTCCTCCTGGAAATCCTCTTCCCTCAACCTTCCCCAGGCCCTCTCCATCTGGGGCAGGAGCCCCTCGAGGGCCTTATAGTCCCTCCTCTCGAGGACCTCCCTCTCCTGCTCCAGAAGCTCCATCACCTCTTTCAAGGGACCCCTCATCTCCTCTTCCCCTTTCCCTCCAGCACCTCCCTCCAGCCGTCTCGCAGATCCTCCAGGAGCCCCGTCACCTCCTCTATCTTCTCAGCATCCCCCTCGGCATCGGCCAAGAGCAGCCTCTGGAGCATGAAGGTGTAGAGGGAGCGGAGGTTCTTGGCGATCTCCCCCTGGGAGGAGTCCAGCGAAGAGAGGAGCTCCGATATCACCTCCATCCCGTAAACCAACCTCTCCCCCTTCCTCTCCGCATCTCCCTCCCTGAGGGCCTTGGCCGCCTCCTTCAGGTAGCGGATCGCCTCCTCATAGAGGATCAGGACGAGCCTTCCCTTGTCTGCCGTCTTCACCTGGGCCTCCTGATAAGCGCGATATGGATCCAGTTGCATGCCGCTCCCCTCCTTACTTTACTTATCGGAAGCTGGCGAGCAATTGTTGAGAGAGCCAATTGCTCAGGGTCTGCAACTGTGAGAGGGCCATCTCCATGGCCACGAACTGCTGAACCAGCATCTCCCTCTCCTTCTCCAGCCTCTCCTCCATCTGCTCTATCCGCTCCTCGAGGTAGTCCACCCGATCTTGAAGCCCCTGGGTCCTGACGGTGATCTGACCGGTGTAGGGATCGGTTATCCCTTCCAGGGCCTGGTAAAGCTGCTCAGCCACCCCGAAGGTGAGGGTCACAGTACCCACCTCTCCGGTGCTCGTCCCCGTGTACTTTATCCTGAGGCCCGCCACGTGCTGGGCCCCGTCCGCTCCGGTCAGGTACTGCCCGTTCCCCTCGGCCTCCTCACCGCCGATGGTCCCGGCCACATCCACCCCCTGATGGGTCCCGTCGCTGATCCCGGTGTAGTTGGCCGTCTGAGAGACGGTGAAACCGTGACTGGAACCGTAATCGAGGTGGACCAGCTTGAGGTGGCCCCCGTCATCCTCGGCCCTCACCCTCATCCCCTCCTGGGAGAAGGCGGAGTTGAGGGCGTTCACTATCTCCGAGATGGTATCCCCGGCCGAGAGGGCCACCTCCACCTCCTTCTCGGTGCCGAGCTCGGTGATGGTGATCGTCTCATCCCCGGCGATCCCCGAGCTGAGATCCTCTGTCCCGGTGACCGAGGCCTGGGCGGCGACCTGGGTGATCACCACGGTGTAAGTCCCGGCCTGGGTGGAGGAGGTATGGGCGATGTACTCTAAGAGCTCATCGCTGGTGGTGCCCACGGCGGCGAAGACCCCCCTCACCGCCTCCCAGTCCTCCGCCATCGCCTCCTCGAACTCCTCCTCGTCCAGGGAGAGGAGGCCATTCCGATCGGCGGTGATCCCTATCAGGGCGAGGGAGTCCCTCTCGCTTCCCAGCCCCTCAATGGTGCTGTAGACGATGGAGCGGATCCGGGACTGGATCGAGAGGAGGGTTCCATCTCCCATCAGAACGCCGCCGCTTTCCGTCTCCTCGTCGTAATAATATTGCTGGTTGATGTAGGTTATGACGTCGTTGTACTTCTCGATGAAGTCCTGGACCTTCTCCTCTATCCCCTCTACGTCCCGGGATATCTGGAGGGTGATGATGGTCCCCGCCTCCGCCCTCTTCAGGTCCAGCCTCACCCCGGGGATGGCGTCCTCGACGGTGTTGGAGGACCGCTCCACCACTACCCCGTCTATCCTCACCGAGGCGTCCCTCCCGGCGGCCACCTCCATCGAGTACCCGTAAGTGGTGACCTCCACCTCGCCGAACTGGAGGCTCCCTCCCCCTTCGTTGTTGGCGATCAGGGTGAGGCTCAGCTGGCTGTCGCCTCCCTGATTGTCGGTGACCCTGATCTTACCATCAGAGGTGACCTCCGCGGTGACCTCGCCGCCGAAGGTATCCTCGATGGCATCGAGGAGCCCCTGGACCGTATCGGTCTCCTTGTCGTTGATGGTGTAGGTGGCCTGGACCTGGGTGCCATCGTGCTTCGTGCCGATGATGGTGATGGTGTCGCCGTTGGCGATGTTGTTGGAGTCCCCTCCGGTGTCGATCTCGGACCAGGGGGTGGAGGCGTCTATGTAACCGCCCCCGGCAGCAGAGGTCTTGGTGTTGGAGTGCTGGGCGGTGAGGATCTGGGCCACGTCTGACTGACCGCCCTCGAGGATACCCAGGGTCTCGAGCACGTTGTTATCGTCCTGGTACTGATCCACTAAGGTCTCCCCCACCTTCAGGCGGTAACGGACTTCCCCGTCCACGGTGGTCGACTCGATGGAGGCATCGATCCCCGCAGCGACCATCTTGTCCCGGATGTCGGTGAGGGAATCGCTCGACAGATCGATCGTCACCGAGTTTCCGCCGATGGTGACGGTCCCGGACTGGGGGTTGCTCAGCCCCAGGAGGTCCCCTATCGCCTCGGTGGTGCTGGAGAAGAGGTCGCTTAAGGCCCCGTCGTAGACCAGGTGCTTGAGGGAAACGGTGGCATCGGCAAAGCCCAGTTGCTGGAGCAGATCGCCGGAGCTTGCGTCCTGGATGGAGAACCCCTCCTCACCGGTGGTCTCCGAGGTGATGATGAGGCGATAGTTTCCCTCCGAGATCAGCACCACCGTGGCCTTCACCCCGGCGTTCAAGGCATTTATCTTGTCCCGCAAACCGTAAAGGGTATCGGTGCTCTGGATCGAGAGGCCCTTTCCGTTTATCACCAGGTCCCCCTCCAGACCCAGGGCCTCCTCGGCCGAGGAGAAGCTCTTGGAGGAGAGCCGACGGGCCTGGGCTGTGGAGAGGACCTCTATCTGGTGGCTGCCCTCCTGGGCAGTGGAGAGGACGTCCACCCCGAGAAGGTCCTCGGCCTCGGTGGAAGAGGAGGAGCTGAGGGAGGAGGTGAAGACGTCAAAGTCCGATATCCCTCTCAGCTCATCCAGCTGGTTGTACAGGGCAAGAAGCTTGGTGTTCAGCTCCTGCCAGGCGGATATCTTCTCCTCGAACTGGCTCTTCCGCTCCTCCAGGACATCGACCCTCTTGTGGGCCACCTCCATCAGCTGATCTATCACAGTGGCCCAGTCAAGGGTCGAGACCAATCCGCTTATGAAGTTGGTGGCTACCATTTACCCTCCCTGTCTGAAGAGCCGCCGGATCATCTCGTAGAAGCGCGCCCTCAGGTTGAGGAGCTCCTCAGGGGGTATCTCCCTGATCACGTCGCCGGTCTCATTGTCCACGATCTTCGCCGCTATGGTGTTGGTGGGCTTGTGGATGTAGAGGCTCACGCTCCAGTTCTGGTACTCCAGGTACTTCTTCACCCCCTCCGAGATCATCCTCCTCATCTTCTCCATCTGATCCGCAGACGCCTGCTCAGCCGGAGGCCTCCTCTTCACCTCCGCGAACTGAGCGGCAGGGGGAGCCTTCTCCCCCTTCTCAGCTCTCTGGGACTTGACGTCCTCGTAGAACTTGCTATATAAGTTATATGTAACGTTCTCGATCTTCATTCTCTTCTGGTCAGGGGGTGAGGGGATTACCCCTCACCCCTCTTCCTATTACCTCCCTATTAATGTGAGCACGTTTTGCGGCAGCATGTTCGCATGGGCCAGCATCGCCGTGGCCGACTGGACCAGGATCTGGTTCTTGGTGAAGATGGTCATCTCCTTCGCCATGTCCACGTCCCTGATCACCGAGTCGGAGGCCACGTAGTTCTCGATGGTCACCGCCAGGTTGGACTCGGTGTACTGGAGGCGGTTCTGGGCGGCACCGATCTCACCCCTGGCAGCGGCCACGCTGGTGATGGCGGTCTCGATGTCACCCAAGGCCGCCTGGGCGCTGGCAGCGCTGCTGAAGTCCAGGTCGTTCACCCCCAAGGTGGCGGTGTTTATGGCGTAGAACCCGACCTGGATCCTGTTGTAGTCCTGGTTCTCGTAGCCGACCTGGAAGGTTAGGGTCTGGAAGACGCCCCAAGAGGTGGTGGTGCTGTAGATCAGGGCGGTGTTGGCGTACTTGGTCGACTGGGAGATCCGGTCGAGCTCGGCCAGAAGCTGGGACTTCTCGCTGTCGATCCTCTGCCTGTCGCTGTCTCCCACATTGTCCGAGGCCGCCTCGGTGGCCAGCTCCTTCAGACGGGTCAGGATGTTGTTGATCTCGTTAAGGGTACCTTCGGCCACCTGCAACATGGCCACCGCCTGAGTGGTGTTACGAGAGGCCTGCTCCAGGCTCTTGATCTGGGCCCGGAACCGGCTGCTGATGGCCAGACCCGCAGCGTCGTCAGCCGCCCGGTTGATCCGGTAACCCGATGAGAGCCTCTCCAAGGATCTGGAGACATTGGCATCGGCGATGGCGAGCCATCGATGTGTGTTTAGGGCTGCGATGTTGTTAGCGATCCTCAATCCCATCTCCTGTTACCTCCTTTCCTTAGTTTTTGTCTTTTCGCAGGGGATAAAAAGGGCTTGACTCTTCCTACACCTCCTCTCACCTCCCTTCCTCTCCTTTTTTCCATCTACTAAGGATCGGCTTTTGAGGGAAAAACTTTAGCCCTGGGGCTGGGGGGAAAGGTATTGAAGGAGGGTCTGGGCCGTCCTGGTGGCTAACTGGGCCTCTCTGTGCCTCTTCCTCTGCTGCAGGGAGAGGGCTATGCGGAGGTAGAGCCGGGCCAGGTCCTCTATCCCGTCCAGGACCCCTTCAGGGGTCATCCCGAGGGCCCTTAAGGCCCTGTCGCAGGCCTCCAGGCTCCCCATGATCTCCCCCTTGAGGGAGGAGATGTAGCCGAGGGCGAGGCGAAGGTCGAGGGCCTCCTCCCTCCTCAAGGCCTCCTCGAAGAGGGACTCCGCCTCCTCGACCCTCCCCTCCTCGAGCAGCAGATGGGCGAGGTTCGAGAGGGCGTTGAAGTGGGAGGGGTCAAGGGCCAGAGCGTGCCTGTAAGCCTCCTCGGCCCTCTTCACATCACCCTTCCTCCTGTAGGCCACCCCCAGGTTGGACCAGAGGGAGGGGTCGGTGGATCCGGCCCGAGCGGCCTTCTCCAGGTAAGGCAGGGCCCTCTCCCAATCGCCCCTCCTCAGGTAGAACTCCCCTATCTCGGCCCCCTTATCCTCCCACCTCGGATTGATCTCGGAGGCCAGGGAGTACTCTTCCGCAGCCCGCTCCCTGTCCCCCATCGCCTCGTAACAGCTCCCGAGCCAGAGGTGGGTGTAGAACCGGATCGCCCTGGGGGGCAGGGGGACGGGGGTGACCCCGATCTCCCTCTCCCTCAGCTCCCTCAGGACCAGAAAGGCCTTCTTGTGATCCCCCTCCTTCAGGTAGAGGTAGGCCAGGAAAAATAGGGGGAGAGGGTTATCGGGATCCTCCCTCATGGCCTCCTGAAGGAGCTCCTCCGCCTCCTCCCTTCTGCCCAGATCCCGGTAGAGGTTGGCCAGGTGAGAGACCAGCGCCGTCCTCCAGACCCTCTCTTTCTGCCAGACAGGGTCCTTGAGAAGCGGCTCCGCATAATGGGCGCTCCTCTCCTTATCGCCCAGGAGGTTATAGGTCATGCTCAGGTGCCAGAGGACAGTTGAGTCGGTAGGGTCCTCGGCCAGGGCCGTAAGGAGCATCTTCAGGTTCCTCCTCCCCTTCCGTTCCATATCCTCCTTGCGGCTGTAGCCCCGGTGAAGGATCCTCAGGTCATGGTCGATGATGGGGACCTTTAGGGCCTGGAGGCTCTCCACGACGCTCTCGTGGATCCTGCGGATGAAGCGCACCCCGGGGAGGCGGGGAAATACCCGGAGCTGATAGCAGAACTCGTTGAGGAAGTCTCCTCCTTCCTTGGGGCTTTCGAGGATGAGCTTGTAGGCCGTGGGCCGTTCGGGAAGGCTCCTTTTCCATTCCAGAAACCGCTCCCTCTCCTCCTCGGGGATCACGTCATCGGCGTCAAGCCACAGGATGTAATCCCCCGTGGCATGCCTTATCGACTCGTTCCTCGCAGCGGCGAAGTCGTTGATCCACCTGAAGGGGTAGACCCTGGCCCCAAACTCCCTGGCGACTTCAGGGGTGCGGTCCTTGGAGCCGGTATCCACCACGATGATCTCGTCCACCAACCCCCGTACGCTTTCGAGGCACAGGGGAAGGTCCCTCTCCTCGTCCCTCACTATCATGCAGAGGGAAAGCCTCATGGCCTCGCCTCCTCGAGCCCCGTCCTTCCCCCTTTCATCAGCCCCTCCATCTGGCGCAGGGCCTCCTCCATCTCCTCGTCCCGATGCCTCTGGAGGTAGCCCTGGTACACCTCGTAGGCATCCTGAAGCCTTCCCATTCCCGCCATGATCTGCCCGCAGTTCCAGACCACGTCCCTGTCCTCTGGATCAAGCTCCATCGCCCTCCGGAGGTGTTCAAGGGCCTCCTTCAATTGTCCCTTTTGCCAGTAAATAGTTGACAGGTCATTGTGGACAAGGACAGAGTTCGGATCCTCCTCAAGGGCCTTCTTAAGGTTAACCTCAGCACTTTCTATATTCCCCTTTCTGAACTCCTCTTCTCCCTTTCGACAAAGCTCCTCTACAAGCCTCTCCCTTTTCCTTCCTTCCGCTAAACGCTTATAGTAAAGCCCTAAGGCTAAGTTGAGGAAATTATCGAGGACATCCTCTCCTTCAGGAGCGTAAATCAATCTCCCTTTTAATTCGGCGAACTTTTCCTCCTGAGTTCCATGCATCTCCTTATTCCTTACGATAGCTGTCTTTTTGATCATTTCGTCTATTTTTTCGAACTCAAGATCACTTCTTCCCCTTTTCCCATAAATAAAATCTTCCACACCCTGAGCAAAGGCGAACCTCAACCTTCTGTCATGTCTGATTTGGGGAAAGAATAAATTTCTGAGCAGATCAAAACTGACGAGCATCAATTGAGGATAACGTTTGTGGGCAAAAAGCAAACGATTTCTCGTCGCATAATATACGCTCAAAGGGGTCTTCAGCCATCCACCTATTGAGGACCCACCCTTATGGTAAATCTTGGAAAAAGGAACGTAATAGTTCTGCCACCCGGCTTCAAATGCCCGAACGGCAAAATCATTATCTTCAAAATAGAGGAAATAATCCTCATCTAAAAGACCAACCTTTTCAACCACTTCTCTTCGTATGAATAGACTGCAACCCGTTATAGCAGTAGCTATTTTGGCCTCCTCTTCGTCAGTATCTTCCATCCCGGCTGGATCTATCCTTTCTCCGTTGTATTGAACCTTTTTTCGATCAAAAAAACAATAAATCTTTGAACAACACAGGCCTGCTTTTGTATTGAAGGTCGCAAATTTCACCAGTTCATAGAGAGCGTCATCTTCCACCACTGCATCATTATTTAGCAGCCAGAAATATTCTGCTCCACACTCCAAGGCATATCTCATCCCCACATTATTCGCTCCAGCAAAGCCTGCATTATTTTCGTTCTCGATGAGAACTATCTCTCGATTAAAAGCTTCTTCAGGATAGATAAAGTTTTTCGTATCACAATGGATAACTGTACCTCTCTGTTCTTCTATTGCTTTTATCAGTTCATTTGTTTCTTTCATTCCGGTTCCGTTAGCTATCACAATTATTTGGTAGTTTTTGTAAATGCTCCGCTTTAGAGAGGATAAGCATTCTAATGTATCCCTGATTCCTTTGTAATGAACGACTATTATAGAAACTCGTGCATCTAAGAAAGGCTTTCTGTCTTTGTCTTCATTTTTATGAAGAATTTCAAACATCTCTTTTAACTTAAGAGTGACAACCTCTGGTGTAAACATTTTTTGGACATGCAGCACCCCATTTTCCCTCAGATTTTTCCACAATCTTTCATCGGTGTATACTCTCACTACAGCAGAAGCAAACGCATCCGCATCATCTGCAATAATCACATGGACTCCATCTTCCAGGTCCATGCCTTCAGCTCCCACAGAAGTGGTCACAACAGGCAAACCATGGCTTAAGGCTTCTCCAATTTTTCCTTTCATTCCAGCACCGTATCTCAAGGGGGCGACAAAAACCCTCGCCTTTTCCATATATGGCTCTAAGTCCGGAACATAGCCCGTAACGATTACATTTTCGTTCTCCAGTTCCCTTATCGGTGGAGGAGGATTGCTCCCGACGATGTATAGCTTTATATCTTTAAGTTCTTTAACGACTTTCGGGAATACCTCTTGGCAGAAAAATCTCATGGCATCTACATTAGGTGAATGATTGAAATTGCCAATAAATAGAAGCCCCTCTCGTTTTCCGAA
>CAYRAR010000068.1:0-9638 GCA_964422255.1 uncultured Thermodesulfobacteriota bacterium
TGAGGATGCTCAGGGCCATCCTCCAGTACTTGGAGATATGCGATGGGGATATGGAGAAGGGGAGTTTCCGCTGCGATGCCAATGTCTCCGTAAGACCGAAGGGGTCAGAGGCCTTCGGCACCCGCACCGAGGTGAAGAACATGAACTCCTTCCGCCACGTGGAGCGGGCCCTCGCCTATGAGATAGATAGGCAGATAAGGGTCCTATCCGAAGGAGGGGAAGTGGTGCAGGAGACCAGGCTCTGGGACCCCCAGAGGGGAGTGACCGAGCCGATGCGGGGTAAGGAGGAGGCCCACGATTACCGCTATTTCCCCGATCCCGACTTGGTCCCCCTGGTGGTGGAGGAAGAATGGATAGAAGAGGTGAGGAAAGGACTTCCTGAACTGCCCCTGGAGCGGAAGGAGAGGTTTGTAAGGGAGTATCAGATCCCGGAATACGACGCAGGAGTACTGACCTCCTCCAAGGCCCTCGCCGACTACTACGAGGAATGCGTCCGCCTCTTCCCGGAACCGAAGCAGGTGAGCAACTGGGTGATGGGGGAAATTCTTCGCCTCCTGAACGAGGAGAAGAAGGAGGTGGAGGAGTGCCCGGTGAGCCCCGCAGGATTGGCGGAACTTTTGGGACTGATCAGAGAGGGGACCATAAGCGGCAAGATCGCCAAGACGGTCCTGGAGGAGATGTACCACACGGGAAAGGGAGCGAGGGAGATAGTGGAGGCGAGAGGGCTCGTCCAGATAAGCGATGAGGGACTCCTCAGGGAGAAGGTGAAGGAGGTTCTCCAGTCCCTGCCCAAGGAGGTGGAGGAATACAAGAAAGGGAAAGAGAAGCTCTTTGGCTTCTTCGTCGGTCAGGTGATGAAGGCCACCCAGGGGAAGGCCAATCCTCGCTTGGTCAATCAGATCCTAAGAGAACTCCTCTCAAGCTAAGGCGGGCTTCCTCCCAGAGGAGGCAGTTGACTATTCTATTTTTCGTGTTAAAATAATACAAAAAGGTTTGGAGCCTTGCGAAAAGCAAGGAAAAGGTTTTTTTATATTTACAGAGGGAAGGAAAGGACCATGGGGCTGAAGGATAGGCTCGTGGAGGAAATGAAAGAGGCGGCCAAGTCCGGTGATAAGCTGAAGCTCTCCATCATCAGGATGGCCTTGGCCGCCATAAAGAACAAGGAGAAGGAATTACGCCGTGAACCCGATGATCAGGAAGTGATGAAGCTCCTCGCTTCCATGATCAAGCAGGGGAAGGAGGCGAGGGAGCAGTTCAGCAAAGGGGGAAGGGAGGACCTGGCGGAAAAGGAAGCCAGGGAGGTGGAGATCCTGCAATCCTTCTTGCCTCCCCCGCTCTCCCCTGAGGAGTTGGAGGAAGAGGTGAGGAAGGTGATAGAGGAGGTGGGAGCCAAAGGGCCTCAGGATCTGGGAAGGGTGATGAAAGTCATCATGCCGAGGATTGCGGGAAGGGCGGAGGGGAGGTTGGTTAACGAGCTGGTAAGGAAAAAGCTTTCGGAGCTTGCCACCGTTTGATCCTTCTTAAAACACCTTTGGCATCACGGATAATAGAGGACGAAGGGACGGGCATTGATAGGGGAGCGGAGTCTCGAAGTCCTTGAGTTCCCTTCGGTCATAGAGAGGCTTAAGGGGCTGGCTGGATCAGAGCTGGGGCGAAGGGCCGCTGAAGGGGTTAGACCCCTCGATGATCCGGCGGAGATCGAGCTCCTCCTCGATGAAACCCTCCAGATGAAGGAGTTCCTGCAAGGGGGAGGAGAGGTCCCAGTAGGGGGGCTCCGGGACATCCGGGGGCTTCTGGAGCGCCTCGGGGTGGATGGTGCTTTCCTCGAGGGGAAGGAGCTCTTGGAGGTAGCGGCCTCGATAACGGCATCAGGGCTCCTGAAGGAGGCCCTGAAGGAGGCCGGGGGAAGGCTCAAGGAGCTGGGCAGGAGGTTTCACGCTCCGTGGGAGGTGGCCGACAGCATCTTGGCGGCGATAGACCCCCGGGGGGAGGTGAGGGACGAGGCGAGCCCGAGGCTTGCGGAGATAAGGAGGAAGTTGAGGGAGGTCCATGGCCTCATCCACGAGAGGATCAGGTCCCTGCTCGGCCAGCGGGGCTGGAAAGAGATCGTGCAGGATGAGGTGATCACCCAGCGGAACGACCGTTTTGTGGTTCTCGTCAAGGCAGATGGCAGGGCGCGGGTGAAAGGGATCGTGCATGACGTCTCCCAGTCCCGGGCGAGCCTTTACATCGAGCCCTTTGAGGTGGTGGAGCTCAACAACCAACTGGGGGTGCTGCGGCGAGGGGAAAGGGAAGAGGAGGAACGGGTATTGAGGGCCCTTTCGCGAGAGGTGGCCGAGGTAAGGGATATCCTCTTGGAGGACCTCTCCCTTCAGGCCAAGGTGGACCTCCTCTATGCCAAGGCCAGGCTGGCCATTGAGCTCAGGGCGGAAAAGCCGGCCCTGAACAGAGAGGGAGTGACGAGGATGCTTTCCGCCCGCCATCCCCTCCTCGTCCTTTCCGGAGAAGAGGTGGTCCCGATAGATCTGCTCCTTGACCCTCAGAGGAGGATCCTGGTGATAAGCGGGGCGAATGCCGGAGGAAAGACGGTGGCCCTCAAGACCCTGGGGCTCCTCACCCTGATGGTGAAGGCGGGTCTTCTGATCCCGGCCTCATCCGACAGCACCGTGAACCTCTTCGATCGCCTCTTCGCCTACATAGGGGATGAGCAGGACCTCTCAGAGCACCTGAGCACCTTCTCTTCCTTCATAAGGTGGGTGAAGGGCGTGCTCGAGGAGGTGGACTCCTCCGCCCTCGTCCTCATAGACGAGATAGGCACAGGGACCGATTACTCCCAGGGGGCAGCCCTGGCCATGGCCCTGCTCGATGAGATCAGGGAGAGAGGGGGTTATGCGGTGGTGACCACCCATCTGGACCTGCTCAAGGCCTACGCCTACGGTCGCCCGGAGGTCTGCAATGTGGCGGTGGAATTTGACCCCCAGACCTTAACTCCCACCTTTCGCCTGCTCTACGGGAGGGTGGGACAGAGCTGGGCCTTCCCCATCGCCGAGAGGTGGGGATTGAGGAGGGAACTGATAGAGAGGGCCAGAGAGTACCACCGGCAGAGGAGCAGCCAGGAGGCGGAGCTTCTGGAGGAGCTCACCCGACTTCAGGGAGAGCTCGAGGCGGAAAGGAAGGCGCTGGCATCGGAGAGGAAGAAGGTCTCCGAGAAGAGAGAGCGCCTGGAGCGGGCGGCAAGGAGGTTGAGGGAGAAGAGGGAGGAGATCCTGAGGAGGGTGGAAGAGAGGGGGAAGAAGATCCTCTCGGAGGCGGAAGAGAGGATAAAGGCAATCCTCAGAGATGCCGCCCCCCAGAGGTCCCCCCAGCTTAAGGGGGAGATCAAGAGGGTGAGGGAGGACCTCCGGAAGGCCCTGACCCCCAAAAGGCCCACAAGGCAGAAGCCCGAGGAGGTAAAGGAGGGAGACTGGGTAGAGATCCTGGGCCTGGGGAAGGAGGGGGTGGTGACGAAGGTCCTCTCCGGGCGGGTAGAGGTGATGATCGAGGGGATGAAGGCGAAGGTTCCCCTCGAGGAGGTGCGGATCAGGCAGCCGGTGAGGACGGAGGGAAAGGGGGAAGGGATCTTCGCCTGGGTCACGCCCCCCTCCAGGGCTGACCGTAAGATAAACGTGGTCGGCCTGAGGGTGGAAGATGCCCTCCCCAAGGTGGAGAAGCTCATAGATCAGGCCCTCCTCTATGGATGGGAGAAGGTGGAAATCGTCCACGGGGTTGGGACTGGCAGGCTCAGGGAGGCGATAAAGAGGCACTTGGAACAACTCCCCTGGGTTAAGGAGCTTTATCCCGCCCCTGTGGGAAAGGGGGGAATAGGGGTGACGGTGGTGGAGCTGAAATGATCCCCCAAGAGGTGATAGAGGAGGTTCAGCAGAGGGCCGACATCGTGGAAGTGATCTCCCGGTACGTTACCCTGAAGAAGGCGGGGAGGAACTATCGGGGCCTCTGCCCCTTCCACCCGGACAAGAACCCTTCCTTTGTAGTCAGCCCGGAAAAGCAGCTCTTTCACTGCTTCGGCTGCGGTGCGGGAGGAAACGTCTTCACCTTTCTGATGAGGTACGAGAAGATCGGCTTCTATGAGGCCTTAAAGACCCTCGCCGACTCCTACGGGGTGGAGATCCCTGAGAGACCTGTAAGGGGTAGGAAGGAGCACCTCTTCGAGATCAACTCCCTGGCCTCGGAGTTTTTCCACCGGACCCTTCTTTCCCCGAGGGAGGGGAGGAAGGCGAGGGAATATCTGCTGGGTAGGGGGATCGATCCGCCCCTCTGGGAGGAATACCTCCTGGGCTTTGCTCCCGAGAGATGGGATGCCCTGGCAAGGCACCTTCAGGGAAAGGGGGTGAAGATGGAGGATGCTGAGGCCTTGGGCCTCGTGCTCAAGGGGAGGGAAGGGAGCTGGTACGACCGATTCCGCTCCAGAATCATCTTCCCTATCCGCGATCTGAGGGGCAGGGTCATCGGCTTCGGGGGGAGGATCATAGGGGAAGGGGAACCCAAATACCTCAATTCCCCTGACACGGAGCTATACCGGAAGGGAAGCTCCCTCTATGGCATTTTCGCGGCGAAGGATTATATTATCAAAGAGGGGAAGGCGGTACTGGTAGAGGGTTACTTCGACCTCCTCGCCCTCGCGCAGCGAGGGGTGAGGAGCGGGGTGGCCACCTTAGGTACAGCCCTTACCTCCCAACAACTGCGGCTCTTAAAGAGGTTGGGAGGAAAAAGGGGCATTTTGCTATTTGATGGAGACGATGCGGGGAGGAAGGCGGCGCTAAGGGCGGTGGAGACGGCAGCGGAGGAGGGTTTCTATGTAGAGGTGGTGCTCCTCCCCGCAGGGGAAGACCCTGATACCTACTTTCGCCGGCATCCTTCGCCCGAGGAGATCCTGGAGAAAGGGGAGGAAGGGATCGATTTTTACTTCGAGGAGAAGATGCGAGGATACGATCTTTCCAGACCGGAGGAGAAGGCGAGGGCCATCGAGGAGGTGCTTCCCCTCTTTCTAAGGATGGGGGACCCCTTGAGGCGGGACCTCTCGCTCAAGCGGCTGGCCGAGAGGACAGGGGTCCAGGAGGGGACCCTGCTTGAGAAGTTGGGGACCCTCAACGCCCCTTCTCCCCCTTCCCCTCCGGCGGAAGGAAATCGTCATCTCTCCCCTGAGGAGGTTCTCCTCTCCCTCATGATCGAGCGCCCTGAGTTTATACCGAAGGTGGAGGGAGAGGGGATCGTTGAGGAGTTCTCGACGCCTCACCTTCAGGAGGTGGCCTCCTGGCTCCTTGAGGCCTACAGGGTCCAGGGGAAGGTGCCGGCCGAGCTGACGGAGGTCCTGGAAGAGAGGGGGCTATCGGACAGGGTCTTCGGCACGGCCTTCCTCTGGGGAGAGAAGGAGATGGAAAAGGCCTTTCAGGACTGTCTCTGCAGGATAAGGCTCAGGAGGCTCAGAGAGGAGAGGCGCCAGGTATCGGAGCAGATCAAAAAGGCCGAAGCGGAGGGGGATCATGGACTGATGGAGGCCTTGCTTATGCGCAAGCAGCTCCTGGTACGACAGGAGGAAGAGCTCAAGAAGAGAATGAGTCTTTAGAAAACAAAAGGAGGAGGTTTTCACCTTGAAGGAGAAGGAATTTGTAGGTCTTGACGACATGGAGGAGCTTTTTGAGGTGGAGGATACCTCCTCAGCGGAGCATATCGACGAGATGCTTAACATCTTCAACGAAGTGGACATAGAGCTCCTCGGTGAGGAGAAGTTCACCGAGAAGGAGGAGATCCCCATCGAGGAGGGTGGGGAGAGCGTGGAGGATCTGGAGCTGGGTCGCACCAGCGACCCGGTGCGGCTGTACCTCAAGGAGATGGGAAAGGTCTCCCTGCTGACCAGAGAGGGGGAGGTGGCCATCGCTAAAAGGATCGAGGCGGGCAAAAAGGAGGTGATCCGGGTAATCCTCAACTGCCCGGTGACGGTAAAGGAGGTGCTCAACCTGGGGGATGCCCTCAGGGAGGGGAGGATCAGCGTAAGGGAGGTGACCAACGACATAGAGGATGAGGAGCTGAAGGAAGAGGAGGAGGTCTACAAGGAGAAGATTCTCCGCATCATCGACCGGGTCAGGGAGCTGGAGGAGGAGATCCAGAGGATGAGGAAGGAGGCCTCCCCTGAGGAGATAAGGGCGAAAGAGGAGGAGATGGTCCAGCTCCTCACCCAGATAAACCTCACCGACAGGCAGATCGAGGCGATCGTGGGCAGGCTCGAGGCCCTGGTCAAGAAGGTCGAGGAGGCGGAAGGGGAGCTCAAGAGGATCGCCGAGCGTTTGGGCACCACCCCCGACTCTCTTCCCACCTTCTTCAGGGAGTTGCGGGGGGATCCCGCTCGCAAGAAGGCCCTCTTCCTCTCCAAGGGGCTCAACGAGGAGGAGTTCGTAAGGCTTGAGGCCGAGGCCAAGGCGCTTCAGGAGAGGCTTCGGACCATAGAGGAGGAAGGAGGACTTTCGATCCCTCAGTTGAAGAGGGCGATGGAGGAGGTGAGGCGAGGTGAGGCGATAGCCAAACAGGCCAAGAACGAGTTAGTCAAGGCGAACCTCCGATTGGTGGTGAGCATAGCCAAGAAGTACACCAACCGGGGCCTGCAGTTCCTCGACCTGATCCAGGAGGGGAACATCGGCCTGATGAAGGCCGTGGACAAGTTCGAGTATACCCGGGGCTACAAGTTCAGCACCTATGCCACTTGGTGGATCCGCCAGGCGATAACCCGGGCCATCGCCGATCAGGCCCGTACCATTAGGATCCCCGTCCATATGATAGAGACGATAAATAAGCTGGTTCGGACATCCCGTCAGCTGGTCCAGGAGCTGGGTCGAGAACCCCTCCCCGAGGAGATAGCCGAGAGGATGGAAATGCCGGTGGAAAAGGTGCGAAGAATACTGAAGATAGCCAAGGAGCCGATCTCTTTGGAGACCCCCATCGGGGATGACGAGGACACCCACCTGGGGGACTTCATTGAGGACAAGAAGGCGATTCTCCCCTCCGATGCGGTGGTCGCCAAGAACCTGATGGAGCAGGTCCGCCAGGTGCTGGCCACCCTCACCCCGAGGGAGGAGAAGGTCCTGAGGATGAGGTTCGGCATCGGTGAGAAATACGACCACACCCTCGAGGAGGTGGGTAGGGACTTCAAGGTCACCCGGGAGAGGATCCGTCAGATAGAAGCGAAGGCCCTACGGAAGCTGCGCCATCCGTCCAGGAGCAAGAAGCTGAAGAGCTTCGTGGAGTGAGCTAAAGGAGCTCCCCTTTGATGGCCTCGATGAAGGAGGAGAAGGGGAGCTCTTTCTGTACCTTTTTCCTCATATCCCTCAGGATCACTTTCCCCCTCTTTATCTCCTCCTCCCCGAGGATCGCCACATAGGGGACGGAGAACTTATCGGCTCTCCTCATCTGGCTCTTCAGACTCCCCCCACGATAGTCGAGCATGGTGGTGATCCCCTCCCTGTTGAGGTCGAAGCCCCAGCGGAAGGCGATCCTCTGGGCCTCAGGGCCGAGGGCGGCGATGAAGAGCTTAGCCCTTGGGAGCGGAGGATGAGGGGGGAGGAGCAGCAGTAACCTCTCTACCCCCACGGCAAATCCTATCCCCGGAACGGAGGGTCCCCCTAAGGAGGCCACCAGGTCATCATAGCGACCGCCAGCGGCCACGGCGTTCTGAGCCCCGAGCCCTTCGGCCACCACCTCGAAGGCCGTCCTGGTGTAATAGTCAAGCCCCCTCACCATCCTGGGGTTAGCCTCATAGGGGATGCCCAGATCCTCCAGGTAGTTTTTCACCTCCCCGAAGTGGGCACGGCACTCATCGCAGAGGAACCCCTCAAGGAGGGGGGCCTCCCGGATCACCTCCTGGCAGCCTTCCACCTTGCAATCGAAGACCCGCAGGGGGTTCCGCTCTGCCCGACGGCGGCAATCAGGGCATAGCTCCCCGAGATGTTCCTCGAGGTAGGAACGAAGCCTCTCGCGAAATGGGGGGCGGCAGCGCGGGCAACCCAAGCTATTTATCTCCAACCGGTACCCTTCAAGCCCCAGGCTCCTGAGCAGGTGGATGAGTACTCCCATCACCTCTGCGTCCACCATCGGATGAGCGATCCCGAAGACCTCGGCGTTGATCTGATGGAACTGCCTGAGCCTCCCCTTCTGCGGGCGTTCGTACCGGAACATGGGGCCGATGAAATAGAGGCGGACCTCAGGGTCCCAGGCATAAAGCTTATGCTCGATGTAGGCCCGGACGATGGATGAAGTGGCCTCAGGGCGGAGGGTGACCGACTCCCCTCCCTTGTCCGAGAAAGTGTACATCTCCTTCTCCACGATGTCGGTGCTCTGTCCAATGCCCCGGGCAAAGAGTTCGGTTCGCTCCAGCACCGGTACCCTTATCTCCCGGAAACCGAACCCTTCAAGGACCTTCCTCGCCTCCTCCTCCACCTGGCGCCAGCGAGGGGTCTCCTCAGGCAGAATATCGTTGAATCCCCTGACCGCCTTAATCATCGTCCCCTTTCTAACACGGAAGGTATCCAGAGGCAAGCCTCCCCTTGCTCCGGGAGGCCATCTTTGTTAAAATTTATACAAAACATGGGGATGAAAAAAGCCGTAATAATTCTTGCGATTTTTTCTGTTTTTATGGGCTGCAGCCTCTGGCCGTGGGGGAAGCGGAGCCCTTACTCCAAGGAAGAACTCGCCCGAATCGCCGATAAGGAGGTCTACATCATAGATGGCGAGCGGTACATAAAGGTCCCCGCCGAAAATGAGAGGGGCTTCCGCTACGTGAAGGTGGATAAGTACTTAGCGGGTAAGGTCACCCCTCTGCCCTTGAGGTATGCCCCCGGAGAAAAAGGAGAGGAAAAGGGAGGGAGATCGGGCTGGGAGAGGGCAAAGGAGACGCCCCCTCCCCCCTTGAGGAAGAAGGCGTTCACCCTTCCTTCCTATCCCTCGCCTCCGTATTTGAAGAGAAAGATAGCCATCTTTCCCTTTCAGGAGAAGACCACCGCGGTCTCCCTCTCAGGAGGAGGAGCGGCGAGGATGCTGGCCGCGACCCTGATGAGGAGGGCACCTTCGGTCCAGGTGATCGATTATGAGGTGGTGAAGAAGGCCCTGGAAAAGCTCCCCGAGCGGGGCAGGCCAAAGGAGGAACTGAAGGGGTTGGGCAGGGCCCTCGGTGTGCAGGCGGTGATAATGGGAGAGATGTACGGACCCTTTGAGTTCTCCATCAAAGAGGGAGATGAGGAGAAGAAGGTCTGTTATGTGGAGCTGAGGTTGCGGATGTTCGACACGATAATGGGGAAACTGATAGGGGAGTACAAGTTGACCAATCCCCTCCTGAAGGCGGAAGGAGGGGCCGAACAGGCGGTGGCCGTGGCGGTAGAGGAGGGAGTGAAGGAACTGAAGAAGGTCATCGAGAGGATGGGATGGTACAGCCGGGTCGCCTTAGTGGAAGGAGACGTGATTTATCTGCTGGCCGGATCCCTGAGCGGGCTTAAAGAAGGGGATGTGCTGGAGGTCTACTCTCCCGATAACCTGAGGAGACCCAAGGGCCAGGTGCGGATCATAAAGCTCTTCGGCATCGACTCTTCGATGGCTGA
>CAYRAR010000069.1:0-9621 GCA_964422255.1 uncultured Thermodesulfobacteriota bacterium
CCCCTGGTCACCTTCCAGGATTGCCCCGGGTTCTGGATCGGATCTGAACAGGAGTGGAAGGGGATCCTGCGCCATGGGGCCAAGACCCTCTTTGCCTGGGCCGATGCCACCGTTCCCCTTATTTCCATCATCATCGGGAAGTCCTACGCAGGGGCCCATTATGCCATGCTCGACAAGAGCATAGGGGCTGATCTTGTTTTCGCCTGGCCCACGGCGAAGATCAATATCGTGGGGGCGGAGACCGCTGCAAGCGTGATCTTCGCCAAGGAGATAAAGGCCTCCGAGGACCCCAAGGAGACGGCGAGGAAGAGGATCGAGGAGTACCGCGTCAAATTCGAACATCCTTATCAGGCTGCTGAAAGGGGTTACGTAGACGACGTGATCATGCCCCATGACACCAGAAAATATATCTGCCAATCTCTGGAGATCTTAAAGAATAAAGAAGTGGCAAGGCCCTGGAGAAAGTACTCCAATATCACCCTGTAGGAGGTGCGGGGGACCTTCCGGTCCCCCTTTTTATACCTTTACCCCCAGGAATCGCAGAAAGGACTCAATGAGGGGGTCGGCATGGCGTCCCCTGAGGAAGATGATGTAGACGTGAAGGTAC
This sequence comes from uncultured Thermodesulfobacteriota bacterium, assembly GCA_964422255.1. Classification (GTDB taxonomy): domain Bacteria; phylum Desulfobacterota; class B13-G15; order B13-G15; family B13-G15; genus CAYRAR01. The sequence continues at coordinate 608 of CAYRAR010000069.1, forward strand.
AGGGGGGGCTCAAGGGGCAAGGCCTTGAGTTTCCCTTCCTTAAGCTCCTCTCTGACAGAGCTGGCGGTTACGATGGAGATACCTTTCCCGGCCTTCACCCATTCCTTTATGAACTCAGGGCTTGAGGCTTCCACCAGGATCTTCGGCTTCACCCCCTCTTTGTCAAAGGCCCCCATTATCGCCTTGTGGGTCCCTGAGCCCTTCTCCCGTATGATAAAGGGGAACTCCACCACCTTTCTCAGGGAAAGGGCGCCCGAGATCTCCAGGGGATACTCCGGAGCGGAGATGCAGACCAGCTCCTCCTCACGGAAGGGGATGAAAGTCAGGGACCTCTCGTCAAAGTCCGGATCGGCCAAAAAGGCTATATCGATCTCCCTCTCCTTTACCGCCCTCTGGAGACCTTGGGAGCTGTCCACGTGAAGGATAATCCTTATTCCGGGGTTCTGCTCCTGCAGGGGAGAGATCACCTTTGGCATGACCGTCTTGGAATAACCCTTGGTCGTCCCGATCCTGAGGACCGAGACCTTCTCCTCGCGGTAGGCGTTCAAGGCCGCCTCCGCATCCTCCAGCAAGGAAAAGACCTTCTCCGTGTACCTCAGAAGCTCCTTTCCCGCCTCGGTCAGCTCTATGGGAGTCTTGTCCCGGCGGAAGAGGGTTACCCCTAACTGCTCCTCCAAGCCCTTGATCTGCCTGGTTATAGCCGGTTGGGATATGTGGATCCTTTCGGCAGCCCTGGTAAAGGAACGATGCCTCGCTACCTCGTGGAATATCCTCAGGTAGTTAAGGACAAACTCTATGCGCCCCAATCTGGCCTTCTCAACTTTTTCGATCTCAAATTCTTTCACCCTTTCGGGCAAAATTCAAGGGACCGCTGAACTCTCCCCTTGACACCCCGAAGAAAAAAAACCATCATTTCCCCGCATCCTGAGGGAAATGGGCTCGACGTTCTTAGAGGCTTGCCAGAGGAGACCCACTCCTCATACCCCGATCTGGCTCATGCGCCAGGCAGGAAGGTACATGAGGGAGTACCGGAGGCTGAGGCGCCGCTACGGTTTCCTCACCCTCTGCAAGACCCCGGAGCTGATCGTCCAGATAACCCTGCTCCCGGTGGAGAAATTCGGGGTGGATGCCGCCATCCTCTTCTCCGATCTGCTCCTGCCCCTGGAGGCGATGGGCCTTGAAGTGACCTACACCAAGGGTGAAGGGCCTCTCGTGAGGGGGCTTAGAGAAGGGAGGCCCGCGGAACCCCTGCGCCCTTTGACCCCTGACTCCTTCTCCTTCCTTACCCAGGCCATAAAGGAGATCCGAAGGCTCCTTCCCGAAGGGGTCCCCCTCATCGGTTTTGCCGGTGCCCCTTTTACCCTCCTGAGTTACATGATAGAGGGAGGTGGCTCCAAAGATTTCTCGCGCACAAGGGCCTTCATGTACGGTGCCCCTGAGAGGTGGCATCAGCTGATGGGGAAGGTGACGGAGGCGGTCATCACCTTCCTGAACCTCCAGATAGAAGCCGGATGCCAAGCGGTCCAGCTTTTCGACAGCTGGGCAGGATGTCTCCCCCCCTCTGCCTACCGGGAATTCGTCCTCCCCTATACCCGGCAGGTCTTTGATGGGGTGGGGGAGAGGGTGCCGCGCATCCATTTCTCCACCGGTACCGCGGGCATCCTGGAGTTGATAAAGGAGGCGGGAGGAGATGTGATCGGGGTCGACTGGCGAACGGATCTGGGGGAGGCCTGGAGGAGGATAGGATATGGGGTAGGGATACAGGGGAACCTCGATCCCGCCGTGCTCCTTGGCCCGAAGGAACTCATCGAACGGGAGGCAAAGCGGGTGCTCGAAGCTGCCGGAGGGCGCCCCGGCCACATATTCAACTTAGGGCACGGGGTGCTCCCCCAGACCCCAGAGGAGAACGTCCGCTTTCTGGTGGAAGGGGTGAAGGAGTGGAGCAGGAGGTAAGGGAAGGGGTTCTGATATGTGCCTTCGGTGGGGCGAGGGATGAGGAGGGGGTTGAAGGTTTCCTCGAAGATCTCCTGGGCAAAAGACCACCGAGGGAGCTTGTTGAGAGAGTACGCCAGAAATATCGCCGGATCGGTTCATCCCCCCTCTATTCCACCCTCTCCGAGATCGCCCGGAGGCTTGAGGGGATCCTGAAAGGGAAGAAGGTGTTCTGGGGGGTCGCCTTCGGAAGGCCATCCCTCGAAGAGGCGATCGAGGAGGTCAAGGGGGAGGGGATAGAAGAGATTTGGGTGATTGACCTCTCCCCTTATCGCTCCCCGTATACCTATTTCAGCACGAGGGCAGAGGAGGCCCTCATGAGGAAAGGGATAGAACCAGTTCGCCTTCCACCATGGCATGACCACCCCTCATATTGTTCCCTCTGGGCTAAGAAACTAAAAGAAGGATGGGAGAGATTGGGCGGGAGGGCCCCCGTACTCTTCATCGCCCATTCCCTGAGGGAAGATATAGCCCAGGACAGCCCTTACCTTCAGGACCTTCAGGGGACGATAAGGGGGATCAGGAGGGTTCTCGGAGATTTTCCCTCGAGGCTCGCCTTCGTGGGTGCCCCGCCCTCTGCCGACTGGGTGGGGCCCAGGGCAGAGGATGCCCTCTTGGAGCTGAAGGAAGAGGGTTACCGAAGGGCCATCGTCCTCCCCATCGGCTTCGTCTGCGATCACCTGGAGACCCTCTATGACCTCGATGTAGAGCTCATGGGATGGGCAAAGGGGGAAAGGCTGGAGCTCCTCCGCCTTCCCTGTCTCAACGCCTCCCCTGACTTCCTCTCCTTCCTGAAAAGTTTGATAGAGGGGGGAGGGTCATGAAGCGGGTGGTCATCGTCGGGGGAGGGATAGCCGGACTCGCGGCCGCCTATTACCTCAGGAGTCTCTCTCAAAGAGAGGGGATTCGGCTCGAGGTGGTCATCTTGGAAAGGGAAAGGAGGGCTGGGGGATGCATCGTCACCGAGAGGACTGAGGAGTTCGTAGTTGAGGGAGGGCCCGATTGTCTTTATGCTGAGAAGCCCTGGGGGTTAGAGTTATGCAGGGAAATAGGGTTGGGAGATCAGCTCGTTGAAGCCCGCTTCGAGACCCGGGGCACCTATATCCTGTGGAATGGGGAGCTCCATCCCCTGCCCGAGGGCCTCTTCCTGCTGGTACCCACCGCCTTCTTACCCTTCCTCCGGTCCAGGCTCCTAAGCTGGCGAGCCAAGCTGAGGGTAGCCCTTGAGCCCCTCATCCCCCGAAGGAGGGGTCAGGGGGATGAGAGCCTCGCCTCCTTCGTGCTCCGGCGGCTGGGAAGGGAGATGTTGGAGAAGGTAGCAGAACCCCTGGTTGCCGGAATCCACGCAGCAGAGCCCGAGACCATGAGCCTTCGGGCAACCTTCCCCCGATTTGCGGATCTCGAGTCCAGATACGGGAGCCTTCTACTGGGGATATGGAGGGCCAAGATGAAAACCCCTCCCCCGAACAAGTCCTACAGGACCCCCTTCGTCTCCCTCCGGGGAGGAATGGTGGAGATGGTGGAAGGCCTCATCAGGCACCTTCCCCCGGACAGCGTGAGGTTAGAGGAAGAGGTCTTGGTGGTGGAACGGGAAGGGGAGAGATACCAGGTGAGAGGAAGGGGGGGAAGATGGGAGGCTGACTACGTAATCCTGGCCACCCCTTCCCATGTATCCTCGAAGCTGCTTCAGGGGCTCGATGAGCGGCTTTCCGAAACCCTCCTCATGATCCCTTACTGCTCCACAGCGACCGTATCCCTCGCCTATGAGGCAAGAGAGGTCCTTCCTCTGCTGCGGGGACATGGCTTCGTGGTGCCGAGGAGGGAGGGAAGGAGGCTCATGGCGGTGACCTTCTCCTCCAGGAAGTTCCCCTCCAGGGCGCCCGAGGGCAAAGTCCTCCTCAGGGCCTTCCTCGGGGGGGCCAAGGACGAGGGCGCCGTCCTTTTGGATGATGAGGGGCTCCTCAGGCTGGTTATGGCCGAGCTCCGGGAGATCCTGGGGATAAGGAGCAGACCCTTGCGCCATTGGGTCTTCCGCTTCCCCGCCTCCATGGCCCAGTACCGGGTGGGACACGAAGAGAAGGTCCGGGCCTTGGAGGAGAGGTTGAGGGAACATCCGGGACTCTTCCTCACCGGCGGAGCCTTCTATGGGATCGGGATAAGCGATTGCTGCCGTCGAGGGAAGGAGTTGGCCGAAAGGGTAATGGATCTGGAGAAGGGCCCTTGACACCCCCATATCCCAATCTATACTTGGAGGAGTGCGATGATCATAAAGGTAAATCCCCAGAACCCGCAGAAGAGGGCAATCAGGAGGGCAGTGGAGGTCCTGAGGGAAGGAGGCGTCATCGCCTACCCGACCGATACCATTTATGGGCTCGGCTGCGACCTCTACAACAAAGGGGCGATCGAAAAGATCTACCATCTGAAAAGGCACAGCAAGAACAAACGCCTAAGCATCATCTGCTCCGACCTGAAGGATATAAGCCGTTATGCCCAGGTCCCAGATTACGCCTACCGGATCATGAAGAAGCTCGTTCCGGGTCCCTATACCTTCATTCTGGAGGCGACGAAGCTCGTCCCCAAGATCATGCTGACCAACCAGAAGACCATCGGGATAAGGGTCCCCGACCACCCCATCCCTCTTGCCCTGGTAAAGGAGCTGGGAGGGCCGATCATCACCACCAGCGTGACCAAGCCCGATGAGACCCTCTACAACGACCCCCAGGAGCTGGAGGAGATGTTCGGGAAGGAGGTGGATCTGATCATTGATGGGGGAATCATCGTGCCCCAGCACTCCTCCATCATCGACCTGACCACCGAAGAGCCTAAGGTACTGCGGGTCGGCAAGGGAGACGTGAGCTTCCTTCAGGGCTGATGGGGGAATTGAGGATAGGGACCTCAGGGTGGATCTACAGGCACTGGAAAGGGAGATTTTACCCGGCAGACCTTTCCCCTCGCCGCTACCTGGAGTACTATGCGGAGCACTTCTGCACCGTAGAGCTGAACAGCCCCTTTTACCGCCTCCCCTCAAGAAAGACCTTCGAGGGGTGGAGGGAGCGAACGCCAGAGGGGTTCGTGTTCGCCGTGAAGGCGAATCGGACGATCACCCACTTGAAGAAGCTGAAGGACACGGAAAAAGAGGTGGAGAGTTTCTTCTCCGCGGTCAGAGGGCTCGGGGAGAAGCTTGGGCCCATCCTCTTTCAGCTCCCTCCCAGCCTGAGGAAGGATCGGGCGAGGCTTGAGGGCTTCCTCACCAAGCTTCCCCCGGGGAGGTACGCCTTCGAGTTCCGCCATCCCTCATGGTTCTGCGACGAGATCTACGAACTCCTCAGGGAAAAGGGAATCGCCCTCTGCGTGGCCGACTCCCCCCGATTCCCCTGCGTACGCCTCGTGACCTCCTCCCTGCTCTACATCCGCCTCCACGGGAGCACAAAGCTCTATGCCTCCTGTTACACGGAGGAGGAGCTGAGGGACTGGGCCTCCTTCATCAGGGAACACCTCACCCAGGGGGATGCCTTTATCTACTTCGACAACGACTATGCCGCTTATGCCGTGCAGAACGCCAAGGAGCTCGAGGAGATCTTGTCCCTTGACCTCCTTGAGGTTTGACCCTAAAGTTAATGCCAAATGAAAGCACTCCTGCTCTTCGCTTCTTACCTGCTCGGCTCCATCCCTACAGGGCTCCTTTTGGCCAAGGGGATCGCCGGGGTTGACCCGAGGGAGAGGGGTAGCGGGAATATCGGGGCGACCAATGTCCTGCGCACCACGGGGAAGGCCCTCGCGGTCCTCACCCTCTTCGGGGACATGGCCAAGGGGTTCCTGCCCGTCATGCTCGCCAGGGCATGGGGAGGGCCTCTATGGGTCGTGGCCGGCTGCGGGCTCGCCAGCTTCCTCGGCCATCTCTTCCCCATATACCTGAGGTTCCGGGGAGGAAAGGGGGTGGCCACCGCCATGGGGGTGTATCTGGCCCTCTCTCCTCTGGCCCTGCTGCCTGCAGCTGCCCTCTTCGTACTGGCCGTGGCGCTAACCAGAATGGTGTCGGTGGGTTCGTTGCTGGGGGCCGGAGGGATGCCCGCCTTCCTGGCCCTCTTCGGCTATCCCCCTCAGCTCATCATCCTTTCAGGGATCATCGGGGCCCTTATCTTCCTAAAGCATAAGGACAATATCAGGAGAATAATCAGGGGAGAAGAGAGGAAGCTCAGCGAGAGGCTATAACTTGGCCAGGATCCTCTCCCTCTCCCGCTCCCTCTTGGGGAGTCTGCGAGCAGGGCCTCGCTTCTCGGGCCTTTCCTCCTCCTCTTCTCCTTTCACCTCCCGCAGGAAGGTCCTCATCATGATCTCCTCAAACTCCCCGGATCCGATGGCAATGCTCCCCGCCCTCTCCACATGCTCCCTTATCTCCCTGTCGGAGGTGACGACCACCACCTTCCTTCCCCTTCCCACTTCCCCCTTTATCCAGTCATCGGCCCTGCCACTGCCGGTAAAGACGACCCTTATCCCCTTCCGGCGGTAGCTCCTTGTCCCCAGATGGGGGTTGCCCATCCCGTCAAAGACCACCGTGATCTCATGTCCCTTAAGCCTCCTGTAGCGGGCGAGCTCCTCGAGGAGAGCCTCTCTCCCCTCTTCCAGGCCCTCCCGTTCCCTCTCCCTGAGGGAGGGGGAACGTCGGATCAGGTTGTAGCCATCCACAATGATCTTCACAGGTAGGTGATCCAGTGACGGTACTTCTCCACCTCTCCCCGGACAGCCTTAAAGTAGGTCTCCTGGATGTCCCTGGTGACAGGCCCTGGCACGCCGGCCCCTATCTTCCTGTCGTCTATCTCCCTGATGGGGGTCACCTCAGCAGCGGTGCCGGTGAAGAAGACCTCATCAGCGGTGTAGAGCTCATCCCTGGTAAACTTCTCTTCCACTAAGGGGTAGCCCTTATCTCGGGCGATGGTGATGACCGAGTCCCTCGTGATCCCTGCCAGGATGGCAGTGGGAGGGGTGGTCTTTATCACCCCATCCTTCACCATGAAGATGTTCTCGCCCGAGGCCTCGGCCACATAGCCCTCGGTGTCGAGCATCAGAGCCTCATCGTAACCCAGGCGCATCGCCTCCCTCTTGGCGAGCACCGAGTTGACGTAGTTCCCGCAGATCTTCGCCTTGGTCATCATGGCGTTCACGTGATGGCGGGTATAGGAAGAGGTCTTGATCCTCGTGCCCCGCTTTAAGGCCTCCTCACCCAGATAAGCCCCCCAGCGCCAGGTCACTATCGCCACGTGGATGGGGTTGTCCTGGGGATGGACCCCCATGGCCCCTTCGCCGATAAAGACGATGGGGCGGATGTAGGCCTCCTTGAGGCCGTTCACCCTCACCGTCTCCTTGCAGGCCTCCATGATCTCCTCCCGGCTGAAGGGGATCTCTATCTCCCCGATCAGGGCGGAGCCGAAGAGGCGGTCTACATGCTCCTTGAGCCGGAAGATCCCGGAACGGCCATCGCTCAAGAGGTAACAACGGATCCCCTCGAAGACCCCCAGGCCATAATGGAGGGTGTGGGTGAGGACGTGAACCTTTGCTTCCTCCCAAGGGATGAGTTCACCGTCCATCCAGATCTTGCTCACCTTCTCGACCATTACTTCTGACCTCCTCGCTCATGGCGGTTTTGGCGATCCTGTCAAGGATCCCGTTGATGAACCCCCCCGAATCCTCCGATCCGAACCTCTTTCCCAACTCTATGGCCTCGTTTATGGCCACCTTATAGGGTATGTCATCGCAGTAAACGATCTCGAAGACCCCCATCCGCAGGATATTCCTGTCCACCCGGTCCATCCGCTCGAGGCGCCAATGCTCTGAGGCATCGGCGATCAGCCGATCTATCTCCTCCCTCCTCTCCACCACTCCCCTCACCACCCTCTCGGTGAACTCCCTGAGATCCTCAGGCGGGGAGAAGTTCTTCCAGTAGAGCTCCACCGCCTCTTCGGGCCTCAGGGGGTTGACCTCCAGCTGATAGAGTATCTGCAGGGCGATCTCCCGTGACCTCCTCCTCTTCACTGCAGGATCTCAGGACCCTATCTCCCTGTAGAGGTTCACCAGCTCTATGGCGCTTAGGGCGGCGTCCCAGCCCTTGTTCCCCATCTTGGTGCCGGCCCGCTCTATCGCCTGCTCTATCGTGTCGGTGGTGATCACCCCGAAGGAGACGGGAATGGGGCTCTCGGAGGCGAGCTGAGCGATCCCTTTAGTTACCTCAGCGCTTATGTACTGAAAATGGGGGGTGCCGCCCCTTATCACCGCCCCGAGGCAGATGACGGCATCGTATCTTCCCGTCCCCACCAGTTTGCGGGCCACCGCCGGGATCTCGAAGGAACCTGGGGTGCGGAAGACGTCTATATCCTCCTCCTTGGCACCGTGCCGTCTGAGGGCATCGAGGGCCCCCTCCAGGAGTCGATCGGTGACGAAGCTGTTGAACCGGCTCACCACCACCGCAAACCTGAAACCCTCGGCCTGAAGCTTACCCTCTACGTACTTTCCCATCCGCCACCTCCCTTTATGGTGAGGACATGCCCCAGCTTCTCCCTCTTGGTCTTCAGGTAATGGATATTCTCCTTCCTCGGGGGCACCTCAATGGGCACCCTCTCCACCACCTCTATCCCGTAACCCTCCAGGCCCACTATCTTCCTGGGGTTATTGGTCAGGAGCCTGATCTTCTTCACCCCCAGGTCGAGCAGGATCTGGGCCCCTATCCCGTAGTCCCTCAGATCGGGCTTGAACCCGAGGGCCTCATTGGCCTCCACCGTGTCCTTTCCGTGCTCCTGCAGGAAATAGGCCTTGATCTTGTTGGCAAGCCCTATCCCCCTTCCCTCCTGGCGCATGTAAAGGATAACACCCCTTCCCTCCTCCTCTATCATCCTCATGGAGGCATGCAGTTGCTCACCGCAGTCACACCGGAGGGACCCGAAGACGTCCCCTGTGAGGCACTCCGAGTGTACCCTCACCAGGATCGGCTCTTCCGGGTCTATCTCCCCCTTCACCAAGGCGATATGGTT
>CAYRAR010000070.1:0-9528 GCA_964422255.1 uncultured Thermodesulfobacteriota bacterium
TGGATATTTTCCGCAGGGTTGGATTACCCTGGGAGAGGGGAGTGAGATCCTTTAGAGGGTAGGAGGGCAGCCTGGAAGGATTATACCATGAGTTATCTTTACCCCCTTACCTGTCCCCAGGGATGGTCGGCTAATGAAAGTGGACCGTCTATCCGAAAGAAAGATAAAAGGGAGAAGGGCTGAAGGGTGGCAAAAAGAAGAAGGGTCTATGAGGCCATCCGTGAGGCGGTCAAGGAGGTAAGGGGGACACGGATACCCACCGGTCATGATCGCCCGGAAAAGTTTCTCCTGAGGGGATGAGATGTGCACCGTAAGGACTCGCTTCCTCTTTGGGGTACTGACCATAATCTTGGGCATCCTGTTTGGAATAATGGCGACTCAGCGTATCATCGCCTTGAGGATCGCTCAACAGAGGCTCTTGGAAGAGACAAAGAGGACGAGGGATGTGGCCGAAGTTCTCCTGAGGCGTCGACTTGACAAAGCGGACAAGCTTTCTCACATCCTTCTGAAGGACAGTGGTTTCGTCAGGGCGATTCGGTACCTTCTCCTCACAGGTGATAAAAGCTTCGTGCGCAGGACGCTTCTTTCTCTCATCTCTCTCTCCCATGAGATAGTAGCGGTCCTTATCATCGACTCAGAGGGGACGCCCCTTTACGCCATGGGAAGGGTGGATACGACGGATCTCCCCCCCTTCAGGACAAAGGAGGAGGCGATCCGAACGCTCGCGAGGGGGAAGACGGTAGAGGTCCATCTCTTAAGGCCCATCCTCGTGAAGGAGGAATGGCGGCCCTTGGGACTCCTCGATGTGGTGACCTGCATCGATTCTCGCTGGGCCGAGGAGATCTACAAGCTGACGGGCAACAGGGTGGCCCTGGTGAAGGGAGGAGAGGAGATCTTCGGCTGCGATGGATGCCCGAAGGCGGACAGGGGGGTCTTGCAGGCCGAAGCCCCCCTTATCGTGGGGAACGATGCCTTCTCCCTGAAGATCTTCCCCCAGATGGAGGCTATAAGGAGGATGCAGCGTTTCTCCTTCATGGCCACCATATTGGTGACCGGCGGACTCTTCATCTTTTCCCTCTTTGTGGCGGGCTGGATGGGGCGATCCTTCTCCACCCCCTTAGAGAAGCTCGCCGAGATGGCCCAGAAGATCGCTCACGGCGATTACTCCCTGAGGATAGAGCCCCTGTCGAAGATCAGGGAGGTGAGGGCCATCGAGGAGTCATATAACCGGATGGCCGAGGCCATAGAGGGGACAGTTGCCCAGCTGGAGGAGGCGATCCGCTGGACCCAGGAGGAAAACCTCAGGGCTGAGCTCGAGGCCTCAAAGCTCCGTTCCATGATCGAGGGGATGAACGAGGGGATAGTGGTTCTGGACAAGGATGATCGGGTAGTGGAGGTGAATTCCTGGTTCTTGCAGCACATGGGAATGAAGCGAGAGGATGTGGTGGGAAAGGAGGTCTGGGAGTTTCACGGCGATGAGACGAACAGGCGCATAAAGGAGGTGCTGGAGGACTTTCGCTCCGGCAGGGTAAAGGGCGTCAGGGCATGGGAACGGGAGATGATGGGGCTGTGGGTGAGCTTAAGGCTTCAGCCCATCTTCTTCAGCGACGCCTACAACGGGGTGATCCTCAACGTAATAGACGTGACCCCCCTGGTGGAGGCCCGTCAGCAGGCCGAGGCCGCCAGCAGGGCCAAGAGCGAGTTCCTCGCCGTCATGAGTCACGAGATCCGCACCCCCATGAACGCCATCTTGGGGATGGCCGAACTCCTGCAGGATACCCCCCTTAGCGAGGAACAGAGGGACTATGTGGAGATGCTGAAGCTTTCCGCTGAAAACCTCCTGGAGATAATCAATGACATCCTCGACTTCTCCAAGATTGAGGCGGGGCGACTTGAACTGGAGGAGAGGGAGCTCGACCTGAGGGAACTGGTGGAATCCACGGCGGTCACCTTGGCCACTCGGGCCCACAAGAAGGGGCTCGAACTCCTCTGCTATATAAAACCAGAGGTGCCCCACTATATCGTGGGGGATCCCGTCCGTCTGCGGCAGATCCTCGTGAACCTGATAGGCAACGCCATAAAGTTCACTGAGGAAGGGGAGATAGTGGTGAAGGTGGAGAAGGTGGGAGAGGAAGAGGGGAAGGCGGTGCTTCACTTCAGCGTCTCCGATACGGGGATAGGGATCCCCGAGGAGAAACAGGAGAAGATCTTCGAGAGCTTCACCCAGGCAGATGCCTCCACCACCCGCAAGTATGGGGGGACTGGACTGGGGCTCGCCATCTCCAAGCACCTCGTGGAAAAGATGGGAGGGAGGATATGGGTGGAGAGCGAGGTGGGGAAGGGGTCCACTTTCCACTTCACGATCCGCTGTCCGGTACCCCAGAAAAAGGAGAAGGGAAAGGAGGAGGTAATACCGCAGCCCATCGAGGGGATAAGGGTCCTCATCGTGGACGACAACCCCACCAATCGACTGATCCTGAGGGAGACGGTATCGGCCTGGGGGTTGATCCCGGCGGAGGCGGGGAGCGGCTCAGCGACCCTCGAGAAGCTCAAGGAGGCAGCCCAGAAGGGGAAGCCTTTCCAGTTGCTGCTCCTTGACAGGCGACTGCCTGATATGGACGGTTTTGAACTGGCCAAAAAGGTCAAGGAGATGCCCGAATACCGCTCCCTCCCCATGATCCTCCTCAGTTCCGACGAGAAGAAGGGGGACAGGGAGCTCGCCAAGCAGGTGGGAATAAGGGAGACGTTGCTTAAGCCCATAAGGAGGTCCAAATTGTACAACGCCATCGTGGAGGTCTTCGTCACGCGGCCAGAGGAGACGACGAAGGAGGCGAGGCTCATCTCCGCCCTTAAGGGGAAACCCCTCCGGATCCTGCTCGCCGAGGATAACCCAGTGAATCAGAAACTGGTCGTGAAGCTCCTGGAAAAGCAGGGATGGCGGGTCACCGTGGCCTCCAACGGTCGGGAGGCAGTGGAACTGGCGAGCAGGAACGGCTTTGACCTGATCCTCATGGATGTCCAGATGCCGGAGATGGACGGGCTGGACGCCACGAGAGTGATCCGGGAGAAGGAGAAAGAGACCGGAAGACACGTCCCCATCATCGCTCTTACAGCCCATGCCATGAAGGAGGACAGGGAAAGATGCCTTCAGGCGGGGATGGATGCCTATGTCCCCAAGCCTATCAAGGTCCAGGAACTCTTCAAGGTGATAGAGGAGATCCTTCCTGAAGTCCCTGAACCGCAGGAGACCCCTGAAGAGAAGCCCACCACATCGGAGGCTGAAAGGACCGCCCCGCAGGAGGGCCTCACCTTCGACATGGAGAAGGCCCTCGATATGGCAGGGGGAGATGAGGAGTTCCTGAAAGAACTTGTGGGGATATATCTCTCGGATTGTCCGGAGAAACTATCGAAGATCCATCACGCAATCGAAGGGGGTGATGCCCAGGCCCTCTATGAGACCGCCCACAGCCTCAAAGGGGCTTCGGGGAATTTAGGGCTTATCCGGGCCTATGAACTGGCGTTGGAACTGGAAAGGAAGGGGAAAGAGGGCAAGCTGCAGGGAGCGGAAGGGGTCTTCAAGGCGTTAGAGGAGGAGATAGGCCGCTTCCGCAAGTTTGCAGAGGAGAGGGGCTGGATCTGATGGCGGGATTCGATAAGAAGTTCCTCGTAGTGGACGATGACCCCATTTCCAGAATGATTCTTCAGAGGATCCTTTCCGAACAGGGGTATCAGGTCATAGCGGCAAAGGATGGGACAGAGGGATGGGAGCTCTTCCAGAAGGAGGCCGAGGAGATCTCCCTCGCCATCCTCGACTGGATGATGCCTGGTATGGATGGGATAGAGCTTTGCCGCCGCATCAGGGGGACGGAGACCCCCCATTACGTCTTCATCATCTTCCTCTCCTCAAAGGGGGAGAAGAAAGACGTGGTCGAGGGGCTGGACGCGGGGGCAGATGATTACCTGATAAAGCCCTTCGACAGGGACGAGCTGCTCTCCCGGATAAGGGTGGGACTGAGGATCGTGGGGTTGGAGCAGGCCTTGAGGAAGGCCAACGAGAGGTTACAGGTCCTCGCCACTACCGATGGACTCACCGGCGTGTTGAACCGCCGGACCCTCTTGGAACGCCTCGGGGAGGAATTGGAGCGGGCGTGGCGGGAGAGGAAACCCCTCTCTCTGCTCATGCTCGACATAGACCGCTTCAAGAGGATAAACGACACTTACGGGCACCCTGCAGGGGACAGGGTCCTGGTGGAGATAGCTGAGCGCCTCAAATCCCACCTGAGACCTTACGATCTGGTGGGCAGATACGGAGGTGAGGAGTTCGTCGTCGTCATTTCCGGTGCCGATGTCGAGGAGGGGGTGGCCATCGCGGAGAGGATCCGGGAGATGATCTCCTCTGATCCCTTCCCTCTGGACCATGGCCCTTTAAAGGTGACGGTGAGCATAGGGGTGGCCTCCTTTCAGCCCGGGGACTATAATGGGGTTGGCCAAGTCGCTGAGACCCTCCTTAAAAGGGCAGATGCCGCTCTCTACCGGGCAAAGGAGGGGGGAAGGGAGAGGGTGGTCCTCTTCGAAGGAGGGAAGGATGAGGGTGCTGATAGCTGAAGATGAGGCCATCTCCCGGCGACTCCTCCAGAGGCATCTGGAGAAATTCGGCCTTGAGGTGATCCCCGCAGGGGACGGCAAGGAGGCCTGGGAGATCTTCCAGCGGGAGAGAGAAGGGATCCAGATGGTCATCATCGACTGGATGATGCCTGGTATGGATGGGATAGAGCTTTGCCGCCGCATCAGGGGGACGGAGACCCCCCATTACGTCTATCTGATCTTCCTTTCGGCCAAGGGGCAGAAGGAGGACATCGTCGCCGGACTTGAGGCGGGGGCGGACGACTACATCACCAAACCTTTTGATCCAGCAGAGCTTCAGGTGAGGGTGGCCGGAGGGAGGCGGATCATCGAACTCGAGAGAAGGCTAAAGGAGCAGAACGAGCAGCTCAAAGTGGCCAACGAGGTGATGCGGAAGGATCTGGAAGCCGCCGCCCGGGCCCAGATGAGCCTCCTGCCGTCCGATCTTCCCCAGATCGAGGGGGTGGAGTTCGCCGTCCGGTTCATCCCGAGCAGCTTCGTCTCCGGAGATATCTACAACGTGTTTCGCCTCGACGAAAAACACATCGGCCTCTATCAACTGGACGTATCAGGTCATGGGGTAGCGGCGGCCTTCCTCAGCATCTCCCTCTACCAGCGCTTATCCCATGACCTTAAGCCCCATGGCCTCCTCAAGATCCCCCTGGAGGAACCCCCTTACTACAAGATCAACCCCCCCGGCAAGGTGATCTCCCTCCTTGAAAGGGAATACAACATGATGTTAGAACAACAGGGTCATTACTTCACCATGATATACGCCGTCTTCAACGTGGAGACTGGAGACTTCCGGTTCTGCCGGGCAGGACACACCCTTCCTCTCCTCATCCGTGAGGATGGTACATGCCTCGAGCTGAAGGGAGGCGGTCCCCCCGTGGGCTTAGGCCTGTTCGAAGAACTTCACGAGGAACAATACCTGAGGCTTTCTCCAGGGGACCAGCTCGTGGTCTACTCTGACGGTCTGTCAGAGGCCAGGGGGGAAAGGGGGATATATGGGGACGAGAGGATCAAGGATTTCTTTCGCCGGCATCACCGAACCCCCCTCGATGAGGCCCTGGGACTCCTGATAGAGGAGATAAAGAGGTTTCAGGGAAAGGAGGAATTCGCCGATGACGCCTCCATCCTGGCCTTCCGATGGTCGGGACCGAGGGGAAATTGAGGGAGCATGGCCAAGGAGATAACCCTCGAGATCGAGAGCCGTTTGGAGAACGTCCCCCTGGTGGGCCTCGCGGTCAAAGAGATCTGCTCCCATTTTTTGCCGGGAATAGACTCTCACAAGATGGAGCTCTGTGTGGTAGAGGCCTGCACCAATGTGATAAAACATGCCTACGAGGGGAAAGAAGGGGAGAGGGTGAGGGTGCTTTTGACGATCTTCCCCGATCGGGTGGTCTTCGAGGTGAGGGATACCGGAAGGGAGATGGAGAGGCGACACCTTCACGCCCCTCCCCTTAACCTCTCCGGGGTTAACGTGGAAGAGCTGCCGGAGGGGGGGCTGGGGCTTCAGATCATCAGGGAGATCATGGATGAGGTGGAGTATCGAAGCTCCAAGGAGGGCAACATCCTGATAATGACCAAGATCGTGGAAGGAGGTTGACGGAGATGGCCGAGAGGACCCTTGTCATCGTCAAACCGGATGGGGTGAGGAAGAGGTTGATCGGTGAGGTCATAAGGAGGTTCGAGGGGGAGGGGCTTAAGGTCGTGGCGATGAAGATGCTTCGCCTTAGCAAAGCCGAAGCGCAGGGCTTTTATGCCGTGCACCGGGGAAAACCCTTCTTCGAGGGGCTCACCACCTTTATGTCCCAGGGACCGGTGGTGGCCATGGTGCTGGAGGGGGAAGGAGCCATAGAGAGGGTCCGTACCATCATGGGTGCTACCGATCCGAAGGAGGCCGCCGAGGGGACCATAAGGCGCCTCTATGCCGATAACGTCCAGGAGAACATCGTCCATGGCTCTGACTCCCCTGAAAGTGCCTCTTTCGAGATACCCTATTTCTTCAGCGCCATCGAAATAATGGAATATTGATCCAAAATTCCCAGCCATGGGAATAGCTCATCTCCCCCAGCTTTTGCTCGTAGGGATGGAGGGAAAGGAGCCCTCTCCCCGTCTTAGACGGCTCATCAGGAGGGGGGTCGGGGGGATCGTCCTCTACGAGAGAAACTGCGCGGACGCTTCTCAAGTTCGGGACCTGACCGCGGAACTTCAGGGGATCGCCCATGAGGCAGGACAGCCTCCGTTGATCATCGCTGTGGATCAAGAACACGGCCCGGTGACGAGGATAAAGAAGGGGGTCACCTTTTTCCCCAGCCCTTATAAGCTCGCCCTGAGGGGGGAGGAGGCGGTCAGGGAGATGGCCCGGGTGACGGCAAAAGAGCTGTCCTCCATGGGGATAAACCTCAACCTCGCCCCGGTAGCCGATCTCCTCCTCACCGATAACGAGGTGATCGGAGAGAGGAGTTTTGGTAAGAATCCCCAGAGGGTGGCAGAGCTTGTGGCCCTCTACGTGGAGGAACTGCAAGGGGTTGGAGTCGCTGCCTGCGCCAAGCACTTTCCCGGCCATGGCGCCTGCAAGGAGGACAGCCATAAGACCCTCCCGATCCTCGACCTCTCCATCGATCTCCTCGGTAAAAGGGAGCTCCTCCCCTTTAGGGAGGCGATCAGGGTAGGGGTGGCTACCATGATGGTAGGCCATATCCTCATACCGGCCCTTGACCCGGAGACCCCTGCCACCTTCTCTCCCAGGGTAATAAGGGGAGTTTTAAGGGAAGAGTTGGGATTCCGAGGGGTGGTAATATCGGACGATATCCTCATGGGGGCCCTCTCTCCTTGGTCGCTTGAAGAAAGGGCCCTCCTCGCTTTGAAGGGCGGGATCGATATGCTATTGGTATCGGGGGAAGGAGAGGGGGAGGCGGTCATGGAGGGGCTGATGAGGGGATGGGATGGTGGGAGGCTCCCTCCCGAAAGGGTAAGGGATGCTGCCAATAGGATCGCGGCCCTCAAGGAACGTTTCCCCTGGAGGAGGAGCCATGGTGAAGACAGGACTTGAGCGCCTGAAGGAGATATCCCCTTCCTGGCTCAAGGAGGATCGCATAGGCCTCCTCTGTCACCAGGCCTCAGTGGACAGGGGGTTGCGCCACGCGAAGGAGGTGATATGGGAGATCGTGGGCGATCGCCTTAAGGTCCTCTTCTCCCCTCAACATGGTCTCTGGGGCGAAAGACAGGCCAACATGGAGGAATCTCCCGACGGATGGGACCCTCAGCTCGGGGTCCCCGTTTACAGTCTTTACGGCCAGCGCCGCAGGCCGAAGAGGGAGCAGCTCGAGGGGATAGATACCCTCGTGGTGGATCTTCAGGACGTAGGGGTGAGGACTTACACCTATGCCACCACCATGGCCCTCTGCATGGAGGAGGCGGCGAAGGTGGGGATACGGGTCGTCGTTCTCGATAGGCCCAATCCCATTGGGGGAGAGCAGGTGGAGGGGAATCTCCTGAAGGAGGGGCTGCGATCCTTTGTGGGATATGCCCCCCTTCCCATGCGCCACGGGATGACCATGGGAGAGCTGGCCCTCTTCTTCAACACCTCCATGAAGATAGGGGCAGAGCTGGAGGTGATACCGATGGAGGGATGGGGGAGGAAGAGCTTCGAGGACACAGGGCTTCCCTGGGTCATGCCCTCTCCCAATATCCCTGCACCGGAGACAGCCCTGACCTACGCCGGACAGGTCCTCCTCGAGGGGACCAATCTCTCAGAGGGGAGGGGGACGACGAGGCCCTTTGAACTCTGTGGCGCCCCGTATATAGACGCCTCCCTCCTCCTGAAGCATTTGGAGGGGAAGGGACTGCCAGGGGTCATCTTCCGGGAGGCCCACTTTATCCCCACCTTCGATAAGTGGGAGGGTGAGGTCTGTCATGGGGTACAGGTACATGTCATCGATCCCGAGGCCTTCCGGCCCTACCTTACCGCCCTCACCCTGATAAAGGCGGTGATGGAGCTCTGGCCCGAGGAGTTCTCATGGCGCCCTCCCCCTTATGAATATGAGACCTCCCGCCTCCCCTTTGACCTCATAAGCGGTGATCCCCAGGTCCGTCAATGGCTCGAGGAGGGGATGGACCCCTTCCAGATGCAGCAGCTCTGGGAGGAGGAGCTCCAGTATTTCTCCGAAGAACGATCTTCGTTTCTGCTTTACTGATTCGTCCAAAGGAAAAAACACCCCCTATAGGTGAAACTTTTTGGAGGAGGTGGCCCAAGTATTTGGTTTACAGGGGGAATTTTGCCAGCTTTGGGGGTTGAGCTCCTTGGGGGTTACGAGATCGACGCTTTACAGGTGGAAGAAGGAGGTTTGAAGAAGACAGGAGGCCTAAGAGGGTGAGGCAGAGGAGCTGTTCTCCTGAGCTTATTCTGGCCATAAAGGAGCTGAGGGGGATGTTTCCTTCATGGGGCAAGGAGAAGATATAGGTCCTTCCCGAGAGGCTCGGTTTTGAGACCTCGGTCTGGACTGTGGGAGGATCATAAGCTGGCTGATCAGGAGGGGCGAGGTGAGGCCCTCTGTTCTGAAGGGGACAAGGGGCAAGAGGGGTGCTTTCAGGTTCAGGAGGCCATGGGCCATGAGGTGGTCTGGAGGCCCTAAGCCCAGGGAGCCTGGGGATCTGGTTGAGGTTGAACCCTCAGTGTGACCCTTTCAGCTGGCAGGGTGGTAAAGCAGTTCACTGCCAGGGATGTGGTATCGGGTGGAATGTCCTTGAGGTATTCTGCAGTGCGAGTTCCTGCTGCGGCAGGAGGTTTCTTCGGGCAATGTGTATCTGCAACTTCCTGAGGCCCTCGAGGCCCTTAGGAGGTAGGACCCCCTGGGAGTACCTGATGGAGAACCACAGGGAGGTGGTTTCCTTTAACAC
>CAYRAR010000071.1:0-1125 GCA_964422255.1 uncultured Thermodesulfobacteriota bacterium
AGCTCTTCCCCGTAGCCGTGGGGCCTAAGATGACAATTATCTTCTGCTTCTTCATGTGGTGAATTCTATCATAAAGTTGACAGTTGAAGGGGGGTTTGTTAGTTTAAATGGGCAAAGGAGGTGGAAAGGGACGGGGAAGGTTTACGGCAATATCACAGGACTTAAGGCCAGCGAGATCAGGGCCTTAGAAAGGATTTACCGCCGAAAGATTCCCCCAGAGAAGGTCATCACTCCAGAGCTTGCCCGTTATCTGACGGAGCTCTCCTTTACCATAAGGCGTCAGATAGGTCTTATCATCAACCGCAAAGGGGAGATCTGTTTTGTAATTGTGGGAGATCAAAAGGAGATCCTGATACCTGATCTGAGTTCCTGGAGGAGGGGGAAAGGGCGGCTGCGAGGGCTTCGCTGTGTCCACACCCACCTTAGGGAGGAGCCCCTCTCCCAGGACGACCTCACTGACCTCGCCTTATTGAGGCTCGATATGATGGCCGCCCTGGGGGTGAATGAGAGGGGCCTTCCGGGCCGGTTTTACTTAGCTTACCTTTTACCCGAGAACCCCGAGGGCCGCACCTGGCAGCAGGAGGAGTATCGCTCCTTCTATGAGCTGGACCTCAACTTTTCTGAATTCGTTCAGTCCCTGGAGGATGAGCTACAGAGGGGGTTCTCCGCTCTCAAGACCGATGGCAGGGAGAAGGCGATCTTGGTGAGCGTGGTCCCTCATGGAAAACCCTATCCGGTGAAGGAGTCGCTGGAGGAACTGGCCGAGCTCGCCCGGACCAGCGATCTGGAGGTCATCAACACCGTGATTCAGCGGCCAAAGAACCTCCATCCCCGATATCTGATGGGGAAGGGCAAGCTCAAGGAGCTGATGATAAAGGCCTTGCAGAGCGGTGCGGACATCATCGTCTTCGATCAGAACCTCACCCCTGCC
Organism: uncultured Thermodesulfobacteriota bacterium; assembly: GCA_964422255.1. Classification (GTDB taxonomy): domain Bacteria; phylum Desulfobacterota; class B13-G15; order B13-G15; family B13-G15; genus CAYRAR01. The sequence continues at coordinate 932 of CAYRAR010000071.1, forward strand.
CAGATCAACTCGATAGCCGAGGTGACCGACCTGAAGGTGATCGACCGGACCCAGTTGATCCTCGATATCTTCGCCCGCCGCGCCCATACCCGGGACGGCAAGGTGAAGGTGGAGCTGGCCCAGCTAAAGTACCTCCTGCCGAGGCTCGTGGGAAAGGGAACCGCCATGTCCCGGCTCATGGGGGGGATAGGAGG
>CAYRAR010000071.1:1225-3428 GCA_964422255.1 uncultured Thermodesulfobacteriota bacterium
ACCGTGGGATTCATCCGCAACCTCCCGCCGGATCTACTGGATGCCTTCCGCTCCACCCTCGATGAACTTCACGATGCCGATCTGCTGCTCCATGTGATAGACGTGAGCAATCCCCGCTTTGAGGAACAGATGCGGGAGGTGGAGAAGTTGCTCGAGGAGCTGGGGCTTTCCTCCACCCCAACCCTCAGGGTATTCAACAAGATGGATCTGATGACCCCGGAGATAGCCCAGGTGATCGCCGAACGCTTTGATGGAGTGGCCATATCCGCCATAAAGAGGGAGACCCTGTTGCCCCTGCTGGGGAGGATCGAGAGGACCCTCTGGGGGGAGGTCACCTTACTGGAGGAGGCAGGTGGAGAATCTCGAGGAAGTCATAAAGAACCTGAGAGGCCGCTTCTTTGGGGCTGAACTGGTAGCAACCAAAGAAGAGGCAAGGGAAAGGATACTGGAACTCATCCCCTCTGGTTCCACAGTGGGGGTGGGAGGCTCGATGAGCGTCAGGGAACTGGGGGTGGTTGAGGAGCTGAAGAGAAAGGGACATGAGGTCTATGACCACTGGCAAAAGGGGCTTTCAGCGTCCGAGATCGCTGAGATCAGAAGGAGGGAGCTCCTGGCGGATGTCTTTCTCAGCAGCGTCAATGCGGTGACCCGTCAAGGGGAGCTTCTGGCAGTGGATGGGATAGGAAATCGAGTAGGAGCGATGGCCTTCGGCCCCAAGAAGGTGATCCTTGTAGTGGGGAGAAACAAGGTGGTGGAGAACCTGGATGAGGCGTTCAGGAGGATCAAAGAGGTGGCCGCTCCTATGAACGCCCGCCGCCTCAACCTGGACCTCCCCTGCGCTAAAGGGGAATGTGTGGATTGTCGCTCGCCGGGGAGGATCTGCCGGATATACACGATCCTTGCCTTCAAGCCCCAGCTCACCGATCTTACCGTGATACTGGTAAACGAAGATTTAGGTTATTAAAAAGCAAAAAGAAGGTGAGGCATAAAGAGAGGTTTTATTCTTGTATTACTTTTCGCACTTTTTATAGCCTTTACGGCTTATGCCCAGGAAGTCAAGGTAGGCACCCTCCTCTCCCATACGGGGCCCCTGAAGGAGTTCGGTCCCAACCTGAAGAACGGCTGTGAGCTCGCCGCCAAGCAGATGGCCGCTGCGGGATTCAAGATCAAGCTGATCCACGAGGACAGCGAGACCTCGGCCATCCCCGCCATAAATGCGGCGAAGAAGCTGGTGGAGGTGGATAAGGTTATCGCCATCGTAGGGGCCCTGGCCAGCGGGGTGACCATTCCCGTGGCCGAGTCAGTTACCATCCCCAAGGGAGTTATCCAGATATCCCCTGCCTCCACTTCCCCGCTGATCACGGTTCTTCCCGCCGACAAGGGAAAGGACTTCCTCTTCAGAACCTGCCCATCGGACGCCCTTCAAGGGGTGGTGGCGGGGAAGCTGGCGGCAAGCCTCTATAAAACCGCCTCAATTCTCTATGTGAACAACCCCTATGGTCAGGGGCTGGCCGAGCAGTTCAAGTGTTCCTTCGAGAAGCGGGGCGGGAAGGTCCTGGCCATGGTCCCCCACGATGAGAAGGCGGCCGAGTCCTATACCGCCGAACTGAAGAAGGCCTTGGCAGGGAAGCCCGATGTGCTCTGCGCCTTCAGCTATCCTGAACACGCCAAGGTCTACCTGAAGGAGGCGATCGAGTTCTTCAAGTTCCGCAGCTTCCTTTTCTGTGACGGGACCAAGTCCTTTGACATCGTTAAGGCCGTTGGGGCGGAGAACGTGGAGGGGCAGATGGGGACTGCCCCTGGGGCGGCAAAGGGGGCCTCTTATGACATCTTTGTGGCCGACTACAAGGAGGAATATGGCGTATTACCTCCCCTACCCTTCATCACCAATGCCTACGATGCCACCGCAATAATCGGCCTTGCAGCCTATGCGGCCAAGGTGAAGGGTCTTCCCATAACATCGAAGAACGTGAGGGATCAGCTTCGCTTCGCGGCCAACCCTCCAGGGGAAGTGATAAAGCCAGGGGAGTTCAAGAAGGCCTTCGAGCTCCTCAAGGAGAGGAAGGATATAAATTATGAAGGGGCTGCGGGGTCCGTGGACTTCGACGAGAACGGCGACGTGATAACCCCCATCGAGATCTGGAAGTACAAGAAGGGGAACATCGTCACCGTCAGGCTGGAGTACGAGGTGCCGAAGGAGTAA
>CAYRAR010000071.1:3528-9420 GCA_964422255.1 uncultured Thermodesulfobacteriota bacterium
GAGACCCTCTTCTCCTCTCCCAGCAATCCCTGGGGGCGGTGGATCAGGATAATCTCCAGCAATATCCCCACGATCAGGAACCTGATATAAGGGGCCCGGGCCTTAAGGGTGTAAGGGAGTAGATCGGTGAGGAATTTGGTCCCGATTCAGATCCCCCAGACGAGGAAGGCTCCGACGATGGCCCCCCGGTTGTTTCCGCTCCCTCCCGCCATGAGCATCACCCAGATGATGAAGGTCCCGTAAAGGGGGGTGAAGACATCAGGGGAGATCGCCTTGGTGTAGTGGGCGTAAAGAGCACCTCCAACCCCCATGATCATGGACCCGAACACCAGGGACTGCATCTTGAACCAAAAGACGTCTTTGCCACTCATGGCCGCCGATACCTCATCCTCCCTTATCGCCTTCAGGACCCTGCCCCAGGGCGACCTTATCGCCCTCTCTATCGCCCAGTAAATCACCCACATAATGGAAAAGACGATGGCCAAGTAGAGGTAATTGTAATACTCGGAGGGGACCAGCCCCTCAAGAGGTTGGGGCAACCCCATAAGCCCCCGGGGCCCGTTGGCAAGCCAGCGCTCGTTGTTGAAGATGAGGCGAAAGGTCTCGGCGATCCCAATGGTGGCGATGGCGAGATAATCCTCCCTCAGCCTCAGGGTGGGGATCCCTATGAGCAGGGCCACAAGGCCACATACCAAGGCCGCCCCCAAGAGGCCAAAAGGGAAGGGGAGGTTGAGGCCGAAGAGTTGCTTCACGTACTGGGCATAGATCCCCTGGGGCATGGGGGAGGTGATGAGAGCCGAGGTGTAGGCCCCGATGCAGAAAAAACCCGCTATGCCGATGTTAAAGAGCCCTGTATATCCCCACTGAATGTTGAGGCCCAAAGAGAAGACCGCATAAATGGAGGCCATGATGGCAAAGGATACAAGATATGCGAGGATCCCTCCGAGCTCCATCACTCCCTCGGTCCAAATATCCCCTGGGGTCGTATCAGCAGGATCAGGATCATCCCGATAAAGGCCACCGCGGGTTTGTAGGTGGGGAGCAGAAAGGCGGTGGATAGCTGCTGGAGGACCCCGATCACAAGCCCTCCTATCAGTGCTCCATACACGTTCCCTATCCCTCCGAGGATGGCTGCGGCAAAGAGGGGGAGGAGGAAGTTCCAGCCCATCCCTGGATGGATCTGGACGTCTATACCGTAGAGGACGCCTGCAGCCGCCGCCAGTGCCCCCCCAGTAACCCAGCACCAGGTGATCACCCTCTCTGTCCTTATTCCGCTCACCCGGGCAAGCTCGGGGTTGTCGGCCGTGGCCCTCATCGCCTTCCCCATCTTGGTCCGATGTAGGAAGAGATGAAGGAGAATCACGAGGATCGCCCCTACCCCCAGGATCAGTACCTGATCGGGCCTGATCTTCACCCCTAAGGGGAGCTTCATCGCCGGCCTCAGCACCCCGGGGTAGAAGGATCGGTAATCGGCCCCCCAGAGGATGAGGACCACCATCCGGACGATGAAGGATGCTCCCAAGGCGGACATGGCGAGCATCACCGCCGAACTTCCCCTCTGCCGGAGCCGCCGGTAAAGGACCCTATCCAAAAGGACCGCCACCCCAGCCACTGCGGCCATCGCTAAGGGGAAGGCCGCAACCATCCTCCAGCCGAAGGAGAAGGGTGCAAGACGGGTATCGGGAACCCCGAGGGAGGGGAGAAGGGAAGCGACGAAGAAGAGGGCCACGTAGGCCCCAGCGGTCATCAGGTCCCCGTGGGCGAAATTGGCAAAACGAAGGATCCCGTAAACCAGAGTAAGCCCTATCGCCCCCAAGGCGATAATACTTCCCAAGACTATCCCGTAGACGAAGAGCTCGAGCATCAGCCTCCGAGGTAGAGCCTGCCCACCTCCTCGTTCTCCAGCAGCTCTTCCCCTGGGCCGCTCAGCACGTTCTTTCCTATGGCGAGCACATAGGCCCGATCCGAGAACCTCAAGGCCTCCTTGGCGTTCTGCTCCACTATGAGGATCGCCACCCCTGCTTCATTTATCTCCTTTATCTTCTCAAAGACCACCGAGACCATGGCCGGAGAAAGCCCCGCTGAGGGCTCGTCCAGCAGAAGCAGTTTTGGATCGAGCATCAGGGCCCGGGCCAGGGCGACCATCTGCCTCTGGCCCCCGGAAAGCCTCCCCACCCTCTCCCTTCTTCTCCTCTCCAAGTCGGGGAACATCCGATAAAGCTCCTCCAAGCGGGCAGAGAAGTCATCCTCCCTCACGAAGGCCCCCATCTCGAGGTTCTCCTGGACGGTGAGGGAGGAAAAGACGTTCTGCACCTGAGGTACATAGCCCATCCCCTTCCTCACGATCACCTCAGGGGGAACCCCTGTTATATCCTCTCCTGAGAAGGTCACCCGTCCCTCCCTCGGCTTCAGAACCCCAAAGATGGCCTTAAGGAGGGTAGATTTTCTCGCCCCGTTGGGGCCGATGATGGCCACGATCTCCCCCTCTCCCACCTGCACCGAGACCCCGTTGAGGATATCCACCTCCTCGGTATAGCCGGCTCTAAGACCCTCCACCTCCAGAAGGCTCATCGGTACTGCCCTCCGAGGTAGGCGTCAAGCACCCGCTCATCCCTCTTTATCTCCTCAAGGGTCCCTTCGGCGAGCTTCCTCCCCTCGCTCATTACGATCACCGGGTTACAGAGCGAGGCCACCAGATCCATGTCGTGTTCTATGATGAGGAAGGTCATCCCCCGCTCTTCACATAGCTTCTTTATGTAATCCACCAGTTTCCTCATGAGAGTGGGGTTGACCCCTGCCCCCGGTTCGTCCAGAAGGATAAGCTTCGGCTCCACCATCATGGCCCGGGCGAGCTCCAGGAGCTTTCTCTGCCCCCCAGAGAGGTTACCCGCGTACTCGTCCCGTAGGTCTATCAGGTCCACAAACCTCAGGACTTCCAGGGCCCTCTCCTTTATCTCCCTTTCCTGCCGCCTCACCGCCGAAGGGAAAAACCACCCTCCCCAGATCCTCTCCCCCACCTGCCCTGAGGGCATCACCATCAGGTTCTCCAGGACCGTCATCTGGGGGAACTCTCTCGGGATCTGGAAGGTCCGGTAGATTCCCCGGTGGAAGATCTGATGGGGCCTCAGGCCATCTATTCTCTCCCCTCGGAAGAGAATCTCGCCTCCATCGGGCCTGTAGAGACCGGTAACGAGATTAAAGAGGGTGGTCTTCCCTGCCCCGTTGGGGCCAATGAGCCCGGTGATCGTCCCCTCCTTCACCTCGGGGGAACACCTGTCCACTGCCCGAAGCCCTCCAAAACTTTTGATGACATCTTTTATTTCGAGAATTTTCATAAGATCGGTTCCATTAGCTATCCCTGGACATTTGCCGTCCACCTTCCCGGCTTTTTTATGACAATTTCATAAATGTGTTTTAAACCAATCAAGGCTTAATTGAGCAGCTCTCTTCCTATCGCCAGGGTCGCTAAAGCGGTGATCCCCTTCCGAGAAGGAAACCAAGCGCTTCGGCTCTTTAGCCGCTTCAAACAATTCCTCAGCATGCCGGAAGGGAACAACTTCGTCCTTTTCGCCATGGAGGATCAGGCAGCGGCTGACCTTCTCCATCGCCCCTTTTGCCCAATACCTGAGGGCATCCCGCCAGAATCCCTCGCCCAAGAGGCCCTCTTCCTGTGAGCCTTCGTGTTTTCGAAGTTCCATAGGGGTGGCCCAGAGGACCAGGGCCTTCGCCCTCGGATCCGAGGAGGCCTTAAAGATCGAGATGAAGCCCCCCATGCTGCTGCCCAAAAGTCCGATGCGATCACCCTTGATCAGCGGATGAGCGATGGCGAAGGAAAAGACGGCCTCGAGGTCCTTGAGCCGGGAGGTGGGGGTGGTTTCCCTGATGTCGCCTTCGCTCTCTCCGCAGCCTCGATGATCGTATCTAAGAAGAGCGATCCCGTTCTCCGAGAAGAGTTCCCCCAGCATGATGAATTTCTCGCTCTCCTTGCTGCTGAAGAGGCCATGAGAGGCGATGACTAAGGGAGCAGGGACCTTCTTGGGAAAGTGGATCACCCCGTAGATCTTCTTGCCCTCACTATATGTGCTCATGAACTCGATGGGCACCCCAACTCCTCCAGCTCCTCTCGGGTGAAGCTCCCCCAGAATTCTACGCCCTTCCTGTCCTTCAACGAGTCGAGAAGCTCCCTCGCCGTCTTCTTCAGGACCGGATGATATGCTCGAGGGGCTATCTCCACCAGAGGATAAAGGACGAAGCCCCTCTGGTGCATCCTGGGATGGGGGATCTCAAGCCCTCCGTCCTTTACGATCCTGCTTCCGAAAAGCAGGATATCCAGATCTATCACCCTCGGCCCCATGGGGAAGGTAGGGTAGCGGCCAACCCGTCTCTCCACCTCTTTCAGGAGGAGGAGTAGGTGCATTGGGGGAAGGGAAGTATTCAGTTCAACCACCCCATTTAAGAACCAATCCTGCTCTTTAAAACCGACAGGTTCTGTCTTGTAAAGGGAGGAAAGGCGCCTTAGGAGAACCTTCTCGCTTTTCCTTAAATGAAGGAGGGCCTCAAAACAGTTCTTCCTCTTGTCACCCAGGTTGGAGCCAAACCCCACATAAACCCTCTCACTCTCCACCCTCTTTTTTCTCTTCCTCCTTCTTCTCCAGCTTCTTCTCCTCAGGGGTGATGTCTATCTCAGGGGGTTCCTTTATAGATTTACGAAAGTTCCTTATCGCCTTCCCAATCCCTGAACCTATTTCGGGAAGGCGGCCGGCGCCAAAGATCAGCAAGGCAATGGCCAAAATGATCAGGAGCTCGGTCATACCAATGCCGCCTATCATCTCTTCTCCTTTCGTCCAAAAAAGAAAAGTGGCGGAAGTGTACGGGAATCGAACCCGCCGCGGACTTCTACGCCCGCCACTGGATTTGAAGTCCAGGGGGTCCACCAGGACCCAGCCACTTCCTCAGTCATTCTGCCAAAATTACCGGACAGTGTCAATGGCACCTCCTGTTCGCCAAAAAATCCTGGGCTGCTTTGTATCCCTCCAGATTGCCCACATCAAACCCCCTCCCCTCCAGGATCCTCCCCATCACCCTCCTCCTTTGACAGAGGAGCTGAAGGGCCGGAGTATCATCCCACTCTCCCTCCCCCCGGCTCTCCTCAAGGAGATCGAAAAAAGAAGGAAAGAGGATCCACCTTCCTACCCCTTTAAGGGCCTTATCCCCCTCTATCCTCCACTCCTCCTTCCTCTTCTCTGAGAGGTCCTTCACTTCCATAATCCCACCACCAAGGAGGAAGCCTTCCAGAATTCCCACATTTCCAAAATACCTCTCTTCTCCCCTCCTTACCTCCACTACCCCCACCGTCTCTGCACCCCATCGCTCAAAGACCTTCAGCATTTGAGCCAGTGGGGGATCTGCTTCAAAGAGGACAAAATCAGGCATCAGAAGGGCAAAGGGCTCATCCCCTACCCCCTCCTTCGCCCTGAAGACGGCATCTCCTGATCCCCACGGGTAAGGCTGCTCCAAAAGGGTAATTTTCAAGTCATTTATGAACTTTTCCTCTTTAACGTATTCAATCAAAAGGGTTTTGTCTTTATTAACGACAAGGAACACTTCCTCTACCCCTACCGAGGCCGCCTCCCAGAGGGAGTAATAGATCATAGGCCGACCTCCAATGGGAAGCATCTCCTTTGGAATTTCTCTGGTAAGAGGATAAAGGCGAGTACCTCTTCCTGCGGCGGGGATTACGGCCTTCCGTATCCTCATAATGGCGGAGAGAGAGGGATTCGAACCCTCGATCCCGGTCTCCCGGGATACTCGCTTAGCAGGCGAGTGCCTTCGACCAGCTCGGCCATCTCTCCGTTTTCAATTATAGCAAAACTGGTTGATTTGACAACCCTT
>CAYRAR010000072.1:0-9262 GCA_964422255.1 uncultured Thermodesulfobacteriota bacterium
AGGGGACAAGAGCTCCTTAATGCTTATCAGCTCCTGCCTCAGCTCTTTCAGTAACCTTCGGTACCTTTCCCAGGTCCCTTCCCTGAAGCCCCTTTCCCTTATCCTCTTCCTTGCCCCGGCGATGGTGAGTCCCTCCTCATAAAGGAGCCTTTTTATGAGGAGGATCCTCTCCAGATCCTCCCGACGGTATCTCCTCCTGAGCCCCGCTCCCCTGGACGGCCTCAGGCCAAATTCCTGCTCCCAGTAACGGATCACATGGGGCTTAACCCCCACTATCTCGCTCACCTCACCGATCTTATAATAAAGCCTATCCTTCAGATGATGCCCTTTCATCACCAGAATTGAGAATCTTCTTCAAGGTCTGGCTGGGACGGAAGGTCAGGACCCTGCGGGGAGCTATCTCTATCACCTCCCCTGTCTGGGGGTTCCTCCCCTTTCGGGCCTTCTTCTCCCTGACCTTGAAGTTACCGAACCCGGATATCTTGACCGTCTCTCCTTTCTCCAAGGCCTCCTTCATCAGCTCAAAAACCATGTCCACCATCCGGGCCGCTTCCTTCTTCGAAAAACCTACCCTCTCGTAAACGCTCTCCACCAGATCCGCCTTCGTCATCTCCTCACCTCCTTCCTCACCTTAGAGTTATCCCCTTGGCCACCAAGTGATCGGCCACCTCCCTGTGATACCTGTTGACCTCCTCATCGGTAAGGGTCCTTGAGGAGGAGCGATAAAGCAGGCGAAAGGCAAGACCCTTCTTCCCCTCAGGGATGGGTGCTCCCCGATAGCAATCGAGCACCTCGACCCGCTCCAGAAAGGGGACCTTCCGCGACAGGATGAGGAGACGGATCTCCTCAGCGGGCACCTCCTCATTCACCACCACCGCCAGGTCCCTCACCACCGCAGGGTAACGGGGAAGGGGAGTGAAAGCGGGCGTCCTCCCCTTGCCGAAGAGGGAAGGAAGGTCCACTTCCAGGATGTAAACCTCCCCTGGCAGGTCAAAGGCCTCGGCCACCTCAGGGTGCAGGCACCCAAAGCACCCCACCTCCTCCCCCTCCACCCTCACTACCGCCCCCTGGAAGGGGTGAAGGTAGGGGATCGCCTCTGCAGGGGAGAACTCCACCTGCTCCACCCTCAGCCGCCTGCAGAGGGCCTCCACACATCCCTTCACGTGATAGAAACTGACCCTCTCCCCCTCCTCCTTCCACCACCTGGGCCTCCAGTACCCCATGGCCAGGGCCGCAAGGGCGTCCCGCTCCTCGGGAAGCCCTTCCCTGGGGAGAAAGACCTTCCGCATCTCGAATATCCTCACGTCCTCGTTCTTGAAGGAGAGGTTAAAACGGGCCACCTCCAGGAGGCCGGGAAGCAGCGAAGTCCTCATCACCGATTGCTCCTCAGAAAGGGGGTTGATGAGGGGGAGGGGTGAGGCACGGTGATCCCCCGAGGGGATCCGCAGGGCCTCGAGGCTCCTCGGGGAGATGAAGCTGTAGGTGATCACCTCATAAAAGCCCAAAGATGCCATCAACTGCCTGACCTCTCTCCTTAATCTCTCGCCCTCTCGGGGCGCCGCCTCCTGGGGCCGCAGAAGGGGGGCCTCCTCGGGGATCGCCCCATATCCCTTCACCCTGGCTACCTCCTCGGCCATGTCCACTTCCCTCTCTAAGTCGAAACGCCAGCTCGGGGGCACCGCCACCCACCTTCCCCCTTCCTCCCGTACCTCGATCCCCAGCCGCCTGAGGCAGTTCGCCATCTCCTCGTCCCGAATCCCCATGCCGAGCAACGACCTCACCCTCTCGGGCCTCACCTCGATCCTCCTGGGCTTGAAGGGGAGAGGGTAGGCATCCACCACCCCGGGGGAGACCTTTGCTGAAGCCAGCTCCCGCATGAGGGCCGCTGCCCTTGAGGCGGCTAAGACGGTCCCCTCAGGATCCACCCCTCGCTCAAACCTGTAGGAGGACTCGGTCTGAAGCCTCAGCCGCTGCGATGTCCTCCTTATCCCTCGGGGGGAGAAGTGAGCGCTTTCCAGCAGGACCCTCTCGGTCTCCTCCTCGATCTCCGACTCCAACCCCCCCATCACCCCGGCGATGGCCACCGGGCCCTCGGCATCGCAGATGAGGAGGGTTTCCCCGTCCAGTACCCTCTCCTTCCCGTCGAGGGTGAGGAAGCGCTCGCCTTCTGAGGCCTTTCGCACCACGATTTCCCCCCCCCTGATCCTGTCGTAGTCGAAGGCATGAAGGGGCTGTCCCAGTTCCAGCATCACGTAGTTGGTGATGTCCACCACGTTGTTTATCGCCCTTATCCCGGCCCGCTCAAGCCTGAGCCTCATCCAGAGGGGTGAGGGTCCTACCTTCACGTCCCAAAGGTAGCGGGCGCTGTAACGGGGACAGAGCTCCGGGGCCTCAATCCTCACCTCGACCATCTCCTCGGCCGGAGGCCCCTCCTCGGGGAACTCGGGAGAGGGGACGCGAAGGGTCCCTCCCCCCAGGGCTGCCACCTCCCTCGCCACGCCCAGCACGCTCAGGCAGTCCCCCCGGTTGGGCGTGGGGGAGACCTCCAGGATGTAGTCCTTAAGGGGCAGATAATCCTCAAGGGCTTCCCCTGGGGGGGCCTCATCGGGGAGGATCATGATCCCGGTGGAATCCTCCCCCAGCCCCAGCTCCTCCTCAGAGCAGAGCATCCCTTCCGAGACCTCCCCCCTGATCTTCGACCTCTTTATCCTCATCCCCTTGGCGAGCTTTGCCCCGTGGAGGGCCACCGGGACCTTGGCCCCCTCGAAGATATTGGTGGCACCGCAGACTATCGAGAGGACGTCACTGCCGACCCGAACCTTGCAGAGGGAAAGTCTGTCCGCACGGGGATGGGGCACTATCTGGAGGATCTCGCCGATAAAGACCCGCTCGAACTCCCCCCCCACCTCCTCCACCCCTTCCACCTCCAATCCCCCCATGGTAAGGAGCTCCGCCAGCTCTTGGGGCGAAAGGGACGTCTCCACCAGCTCCTTCAGCCAAAGGTAACTTACCCTCATCGTCAGAACTGCCCGAGGAAGCGGACGTCGTTCTGAAAGAAGAGGCGGATGTCGTTTATCCCATACCGGAGCATGGCGATCCTCTCCACCCCCATACCGAAGGCAAACCCCGTATACCGCTCCGTGTCGTATCCGACCATGCGGAAGACCTCAGGGTCCACCATACCCGCCCCCAGGATCTCCAGCCAGCCCGTCTCCCCGCACACCCGACACCCCTCTCCCCTGCAGATCACGCACTGGATGTCCACCTCGGCGCTCGGCTCGGTGAAGGGGAAATAGCTGGGGCGGAAGCGCAGGGCCGTCTCCTTACCGAAGAAACGGTGCACAAAGAGGGTGAGCACCCCCTTGAGGTGAGCGAAGGAGACCCCCTCATCCACCATCAACCCCTCTACCTGATGGAACATGGGGGTATGGGAGATGTCTGAATCCCGCCGGTAGACCGCCCCTGGGGCCACTATCTGGACCGGAGGGCGCTGGGCCTCCATCACCCTTATCTGGACCGGGGAGGTGTGGGTCCGCAGGAGCATATCGGAGGAGAAGTAGAAGGTGTCGTGCATGTCCCGGGCCGGGTGATCGCGGGGGATGTTCAGGGCCTCGAAGTTATAATAATCCCACTCCACCTCCGGCCCCTGAGCCACCTCAAAGCCCATCGAGACGAAGATCTCCACTATCTCCTCCATCACCTGGGTGATGGGATGAAGCCTCCCCTCCTGGAAGGGGACCCCGGGCAGGGTCACGTCCACCCTATCGGCTTCAAAGGCCTTCCTCCGCTCCAGCTCCCTCAGGACCTCCTTCCTCCGCTCCAGCTCCCTCTCTAAGAGACCCTTCAGGGCATTCGCCCGCTCCCCCACCCTCGGGCGCTCCTCCGGGGGCAGGTCCCGGAGTCCCCGCAGCAGTTGGGTCAGCCTCCCCTTGCGCCCCAGGTACCTGACCCGCACCTCCTCCAAGGCGCGAAGGTCCTCGGTCCGGGAGATCTCCTCCAGGGCCTCTTTCTGCAAGCTCCTCAGGAGGTCTTCAAGGGGATGGGACATGATCTTTGGCGATCTCGACCAAGCGGCGGAACCCCTCTTCGTCCCTGATGGCCATATCGGCCAGGACCTTTCTATTGAGCCCGATCTGGGCCTTCCTCAGCCCCTCAATGAAGCGACTGTAAGTGAGGCCATGGGAGCGGACGGCGGCGTTTATCCGCACGATCCAAAGCCGTCTGAACTCCCTCTTCCTCACCTTTCGGTCCCGGTAGGCATACTGAAGGGCCCTCTCCACGGTAATTCGGGCGGCCCGCAGCTGCGTCCCCCGGGCACCGCGGTACCCCTTGGCGAGCTTAAGGATCTTCTTCCGTCTCCTCACCCCCCTGGGTCCTCTCTTTACCCTCGGCATCTTCGCCTCCTATCCGTAAGGGATCAGTCTCCTTATGGCCTTCACGTTGGTGGGGTCAATGATAGCGGGCTGCCTCAGGCGCCTCTTGCGCTTTGAGGTCTTCTTCCGCAGGAGGTGACTGGCACAGGCCCGATAACGCCTCACCTTTCTCCCCGAACCGGTGAGCCGGAACCTCTTTCGAGCTGATCTGTTCGTCTTCAGTTTCGGCATCTCCTCCTCCTCCTCACTGTCTTCCGAGGGGGGCAAGGACCACCACCATCTGTCTCCCTTCGAACTTGGGCTGATACTCCGGTTTCCCCCACTCCCTCGTCTCCTCCAGGATCCTCTGCATCATCCTCTCCCCTGCATCCTTATGGGCCAACTCCCTTCCCCGAAACACTATGGTCACCTTCGTCTTGTGGCCGCTCTTCAAGAACCTTTCGATGTTCCTCATCTTTATCTGGAAATCATGTTCTTCCGTCCTCGGCCTCAACTTCACCTCCTTGAGCTGGGAGGCGGCGTGCTTTTTTCGAGCTTCCTGGCTCCTCTTGCTCTGCAGGTACTTGAACTTCCCGTAGTCCATGATCTTACAGACCGGAGGATTGACATTGGGGGCCACCTCCACCAGATCCAAACCGTATTCAGCCGCACGCTGCAAGGCCTCCTGTAAAGACATGATCCCCAACTGCTTCCCCTCCGGATCGACCACTCGCACCGTGTGGGCCCTTATGGCCCTGTTGACGCGAAAGCTCTTCTCTATCTCCTCTCACCTCCTTTCAGAGAGGGGAGTCGGCACTGGGGAAGGATCATCTCGATGAACTCCTCGAGCTTCATGGCCCCGAGGTTCTTCCCGGAACGCTCCCGCGGGGTCACGGTCTCGGCCTCCACCTCCTTGTCCCCCACCACCAGCATGTAGGGGATCTTCTCGAGCTGGGCCTCCCGGACCTTGTACCCCAGTTTCTCATTCCGGAAGTCCCCTTCGGCCCTTATATCCCGACCGAGGAGTTCCTCAAGGACCCTCTCCCCGTAAGGAATATGCCGGTCCGTAATGGTCAGGACCCTTACCTGGACCGGAGAGAGCCAGAGGGGGAAGGCCCCGGCAAAGTGCTCCACCAGGACCCCTATGAACCGCTCCATCGCCCCGAAGATCACCCGATGGATCATCACGGGCCGATGCCGCTCCCCGTCCGAGCCCACGTACTCTAAGGAGAAACGCTCGGGCAGGGAAAAGTCACACTGAATGGTGGCACACTGCCACTTCCTCCCCAGGGCGTCCTTGAGCTTTATGTCTATCTTGGGGCCGTAGAAGGCCCCTTCTCCCTCGTTCACATCATAGGGGAGCCCCTCCTGCTCAAGCACCTCCATCAAGGCCCGGGTCGCCCTATCCCAGTCCTCGTCGCTCCCTATGTACTTCTCAGGCCGGGTGCTCACCTCCACCTCATAGGAGAAGCCGAAAAGCTCCATCATCTCCTGCACGAAGTGCAGTATCCCCCTTATCTCTTCGTGGAGCTGATCGGGGCGACAGAAGATGTGGGCATCGTCCTGGGTGAACTCCCTCACCCTCAGGAGCCCATGGAGCACCCCTGAGCGCTCATGACGATGGACCGTGCCCAGCTCGAAGAACCTGAGCGGCAGCTCCCGATAGCTCCGCTGCCGGCTCCGATAGACCAGGATGTGGGCCAAGCAGTTCATCGGCTTAAGGGCATACTCCTGTCCCTCCACCTCCGTGAAGTACATGTGCTCCCGATAGTAATCGTAGTGCCCCGACCTCTTCCAGAGCTCCGCCTTGAGGACATGAGGACCGATGACCAACTGATAGCCCCTCTTCAGGTGCTCCCTCCGGGAGAGCTCCTCAAGGAGCGACCTTACCAAAGCCCCCTTATGGTGATAGATGACAAGCCCAGGGCCCGCCTCCTCGTAGAAGCCGAAAAGATCGAGCTCTTTGCCCAGCTTCCGGTGATCCCTCCTCCTCGCCTCCTCGAGGCGATGGAGGAACTCCTCCAGTTCCTCCTCGGTGGGGAAGGCCGTCCCGTAGATCCGCTGAAGCATCTTGTTGTGTTCATCCCCTCGCCAGTAGGCCCCGGCCACGCTCAGGAGCTTGAAGGCCTTGACCTCCCCTGTGGAGGGGATGTGGGGACCCCGGCACAGGTCTACAAAATCCCCCTGCCAATAGAGGGTGACCTTCTCGTCATCTATCCCCCGGAGGATCTCCACCTTGTAGTCCTCCCCCCTCTCCTCGAAGAACCTTATCGCCTCCTCCCTGTCCATCTCCTGCCGCACGAAGGGGAGGTCCCTCCGGACGATCTCCCTCATCCTCTCCTCTATCCTCGGGAGGTCCTCCTCGCTGAAGGTCCCCTCATAGTCGAAGTCGTAATAGAAGCCGTCCTCTATGGGAGGGCCTATGGCCAGCTTCACCCCGGGGAAGAGCTCCTTTACCGCCTGGGCCATCACGTGGGCGGTGCTGTGGCGGAGGGTGGTGAGATAATCTTCCCTTTCCTCGCTAACTTCCCGATTATCCTTCACTTTTTGAATCAGCCCCTGGAGACATTAATAAAAGGCATCATTAACTCTCTTAATGATGCCCTTCCCTTCTCTTGATGAGGACTAAAAAATATCTCCCCTTCCTTCAGAGGACATATGAGTCAAAAGAAAAAAATAATGAAAACTGGTAGGCACGGACGGCTTCGAACCGTCGACCTCTACCGCGTCAAGGTAGCGCTCTCCCCCTGAGCTACGTGCCTTCTTGATGAGAAGTAAATAGCAACTTCCATCCCCTTTGTCAAGGGTAGGCAAAGCGGGTATAATCCCCGGGATGTCCCTGCAGAGGGTAAGGGTGGTGCTGGTGAACCCCCAGGGGCCGCTGAACGTGGGGGCAGTGGCCCGGGCGATGAAGAACATGGGCGCGGAGGAACTGGTCCTGGTAAACCCCCTCTATCCCCCCACCCACCCCCACGCGGTGGCCATGGCCTCAGGGGCAAGGGATCTACTCGAGCGGGCAGAGGTGGTCCCCTCTCTGGAGGAGGCCTTAAGGCCTTGCTCCCTCACCGTGGGCACGACCCGGCGCAAGGGGAAGAGGCGCCAAAGGGCCCTTACCCCCAGGGAGATCGTCCCGGAGGTCCTCCGGGTGGCCCAGGACTACCGGGTGGCCCTCGTCTTCGGCCCCGAAGACCGGGGACTGAGCAACGAGGAGCTGGACCTCTGCCAGGAGATCGTCACCATTCCGGCCCACCCCCGATACGGATCCCTCAACCTGGCCCAGGCGGTGATGATCCTGCTCTACGAGCTCTTCCTCGCCGCCCATCCCCCCCGTCGAGAGTCGAGGAAGCTCGCCACCTCTGAGGAGCTCGAGGGGATGTACCGGCACATGGAGGAGGTCCTCCTCAGGATAGGGTTTCTCCATCCCAACAATCCCAAGAGGATGATGACGGCCTTGAGGCGACTTTTCGGCAGGGCGAGGCTTGATTCCAGGGAAGTGAGGATCATCCGGGGGATCATGCGCCAAGTAAACTGGGTGGCAGAACAGACGGAGAAAAAGGAGGAGGTGGAAGGATGGAAGGGCTCTCTCAAAGGGTAAGGCAGGTGAAACCTTCGCCCACTTTGGCCATAACGGCCAAGGCGAAGGCGATGAAGGCTCAGGGGATAGACGTGATAAGCTTCGGTGCGGGGGAACCAGATTTCGACACCCCCTCCCACATCAAGGAGGCCGCGATAAGGGCCCTCCAGGAGGGGTTCACCAAGTACACCCCCTCAAGCGGCATTCCGGAGCTGAAGGAAGCGATCTGCGAGAAGTTCTTGAGGGAAAACGATCTGCGCTACTCCCCCGAGGAGGTGATCGTTACCTGCGGGGGAAAGGGGGCCCTGTACAATCTGGCTCAGGCCCTCTTCGAGGAGGGAGATGAGGTCCTGATCCCCGCCCCTTACTGGGTCTCCTATCCGGCCATCGTCCTTCTGGCCGGGGCAAAGCCCGTGGTGATCCAGACCGAAGAGGAGGAGGGGTTCAAGCTCCGACCCGAGGCCTTGAAGGAGGCGATAACCCCCAGGAGCAAGGCCCTGATCCTCAACTCCCCCTCTAACCCCACAGGAAGTGCGTACAGTAAGGAGGAGCTTGAGGCCCTGGCTCAGGTAGCCCTGGAGGCGGGCCTATACATCATCTCCGATGAAATCTACGAACATATCGTCTATGACGGCTTCCGCCACACCTCCATCGCCTCCCTCGGCGAGGAGGTGAAGGGAAGGACGATAGTGGTCAACGGCTTCTCCAAGACCTACTCCATGACCGGGTGGCGCCTCGGCTACGCCGCGGGCCCGAAGGAGATAATCGCCGCCATGGGAAGGGTCCAGAGCCAGAGCGTCTCCAACCCCACCTCCTTCGCCCAGAAGGGGGGGGTGGCGGCGCTGCGGGGACCCCAGGACGAGGTCAGGAAGATGGCCGAGGAGTATCAGAGGAGGAGGGACCTGATATGGGGGCTCGTGACCTCCATAGAAGGGGTGAGCTGCTTCAAGCCCCAGGGGGCCTTTTACGTCTTTCCCAACTTCAGGGCATATCTGGGGAGGAGCTGGAAGGGAAAGAGGTTAGAGAGCTCCTCTGACCTTACGGCCTTCCTCCTGGAGGAGGCCCGGGTGGCCGTGGTCCCTGGAGGCGAGTTCGGGAAGGAAGGGTACCTGAGGCTTTCCTACCCCATAGCCCCGGCCTCCATCGAGGAGGGAATAAGGAGGATAAAGGAGGCCCTCAGGGAGCTGGAGTAGGCCTCTTCCCCGTCCTCTTCCAGAGGAAGTAGTCCCTGAGGATCCGTTCGTGGTCGAAGGCGAGGGGAAGGGGGAGGTCCTCCTCGGTGAATACCCCTACGGAGGAGGCATCATCATGGGCCTCGAGCCTCCCCCCCTTCGGC
>CAYRAR010000073.1:0-9260 GCA_964422255.1 uncultured Thermodesulfobacteriota bacterium
CCATGTGGGAGGATGAGGGTTGCTGCGGCACTTACATCTACGAGGCAGGGGAGAGGGGAAGAGCCGAGGAGCTTTTCTCCAAGAACACCGAGAGGTTCCTCTCGGCCGGGATAAAGGAGATCGTCGTCCCCTGCAACGGATGCCTCAAGTGCTTCAAGTACTTCTACCCTGAGGTGCTGGGGGATTTTCCCCCAAGGGTGAGGCACCTCCTTGAGGTGGTCCACGAGCGGCTTAAAGAGGACCCCTCTCTTCTCAAGAAGCTGGGAAGAACGATAAGCTACCATGATCCCTGCAGGCTCTCCCGTGGGGAAGGCCTGATAGAGGAACCCCGAGAGCTCTTCCGCTTCTGTGGCCTGGAGGTGAAGGAGATGGAGAGGAGGGGGGAGGATACCATCTGCTGCGGCTCCGGTGCAGGGGTGAGGTCTCTCTACAAGGGCCTATCCCAGCAGATGGCCCAGGAGGTGCTCGGGATGGCGGAGGGGGAAGTGCTCGTCAGCACCTGTCCCTTCTGTACCTTTAACCTCCGCTCCACCTCCAAGGAGATGGGTTTGGGGAAGGAGATCGTCTACTTTTCCGAACTGATCCTGAGTTCGCTGCGGGGGGGAGGCCGCTGAGAGGAAGATCCGATGCTCGAAAAGGTCCTCGGGTTTTCCCGCCACCAGCTGGAGAACGGCCTCAAGGTGCTGATCCTTGAGGATCACACCCTGCCCATCCTCTCCTATCAGGTCCATTTCGCCGTCGGTTCCCGCCACGAGAGGCCAGGGATAACGGGGATCTCCCACCTCTTCGAGCACATGATGTTCCGGGGCTCCAAGCGGCTCGGTCCCGAGGAGTTCTCCCGGATCATCCAGGCCAACGGGGGGAACCTGAACGCCTTCACCACCCTGGACCACACCACCTACTTCGAGAACCTCCCTGCAGACAAACTGGAACTTGCCGTAAGCCTTGAGGCCGAAAGGCTCTCCAACCTTCTCCTCACCGAGGAGAACCTGGAGACGGAAAGGGAGGTGGTGAGGAGCGAGAGGAAGATGAGGGTGGTCAACTCCCCTTTCGGTCTCCTGATCGAGAAGCTCTATGCCCTCGCTTACGAGCGGCACCCTTATCGCTGGCCCATCATCGGATGGGACCAGGACATAAGGCGGCTCACCATCTCCGACTGCAAGGAGTACTACCGGCGGGGATACGCCCCCAATAACGCCGTGGTGGTCGTGGTGGGGGACGTGAGGGAGGAAGAGGTGCTCAAACTCATCTCCAGATACTACGGCCACCTGCCCTCTCAGCCTCCTCCCGAGGATACCCCTCTTGAGGAGCCCCCCCAGAGGGGGGAAAAGAGGGCGGTCTTCAAGAAGGTGGCCCAGCTTGAGGCCTTCTTCGCGGGATTTCACGTGCCGGGGATCACCCACGAGGACGTCTATCCCCTCTTGGCCTTGGCCCATATCCTCTCCGAGGGGAAGTCTTCCCGCTTCTGGCGCCGTTTCGTCAAGGGGGGGGAGGCGGTAGAGGTGAAGGCGAAGGTGGACCCCCTCCCCTTCTGGCCCAAGGATCCGGCCCTCCTCATCGTCTACGGGATCGCCTCCCCGGGCACAGACCTCGGGGGGCTTGAGGAGAGGGTATGGGAGGAGATAGAGAGGGTAAAGGATCAGGGGGTCACCGATGAGGAAGCCTCTAAGGCGAAAAAGGGGCTCCGTTCCTCCTTCATCTCGGGGCTCGAGACGGCCTTCTTCCGGGGACTGCTGGGTGGGATATACGAGATCAAGGCCGGGGGGTTCGAGAGGGCCCACGGCATCCTCAAGGGCTTCGATGGGATCACCCCTGAGGAGATAAGGAGGGTGGCCCGCACCTACCTCAGGGATGAGAACCGGACGGTGGTGGTCCTGAAGCCGGTAAGCCCCGAGGAAAACGAGGCGCTGGGACCGGTGGAATGAAGGGCTTTCCCCTCAAGGCAGAGGATGTGGGGAGGAGGGAGCTGGACAACGGGGCGGTGATCCTCGCCATCGAGTACCCGAAGCTCCCCCTCCTGAGGGTCCACCTGATGGTGAAGAGGGGCGCTGAGAGGGACCCTCAGGGGCAGGAGGGGCTTGCGGACCTTACGGCCGAGGGGATCACCCTGGGCACCGAGGGCAGGGGGAGCGAGGAGATTGCCCTGGCGGTGGAGAGGCTTGGGGCCAAGCTCTCCGCCTCCTCCGGCTGGGACGCCTCCTTCCTCACCCTCGTAGGGCTCATGGAGGATGCACCCCAACTCCTCGAGATCCTCGCAGACATCACCCTCCATCCTACTTTCCCCCGGGAGGAGATCGAGGAGGCCTTAAGGAGGAAGGTATCGCGGCTCCTCCAGCTAAGGGACGAGCCCGAGGTGGTGGCCGACGAGGTCATAAGGAGGATCGTAATGGAGGGGACCCCCTACGCCCACCCCACCTACGGGACCCTGAAGAGCCTTAAGGCCCTCCCCCCTGAGGCCCCCTCCCGCTTCTGGAGGGAGAACTACCTCCCCCAGGAGACGGTCCTCCTGCTCATAGGCTCAAGGCCCAAGAAGGAGCTCCTCTCCCTGGGGGAGGAAGCCTTGGGAGAGTGGGAAAGGAGGCCCTCCCCTTCGGCTGATTTCCCCCATCCTCGCCCTTCCGGCTCCAGGAGGATCCTCCTGGTGGACCGCCCCGACCTTACCCAGAGCCAGATAAGGGTGGGGCTTGTGGGGATAGAGAGGGGGGATGAGCGGTACCTCCCCTTCCTCATCATGAACTACATCTTCGGGGGAGGGGGCTTTTCCTCCCGGTTGATGATGCGGGTGAGGGCATCGAAGGGATACACCTACGGGATAAGGAGCACCTTCCAGGCCCTCCGCACCCCTGGCCCCTTCCTTATCAGCACCTTTTCCCCCACCGCCACCACCCCTCAGGCCCTGGAGGAGATCCTCCGGGTGATGGAGGAGATGACCAAGGAGGGGGTGACGGAAAAGGAGTTGGAGGAGGCGAAGAACTACTGGAGGGGAAGTTTTCCCCTGCAACTCGAGACCCCTGCCCAGGTTTCGAGGAGGGTCCTTGAACTCGAGCTTTACGGCCTCCCCTTTGAGGACCTCTCCCTATTTCCCGAGCGAGTGGCGGGCGTGAGAAAGGAGGAGGTGGACGAGCTCGCCGCGGAGTTCATCCGGGCGGACAGGGCCCAGATCGTAATCCTGGGGAAGGCGGAGGAGACAGAGCCCTCTCTGAGGGGTCTGGGGGAGGTGGAGGTCAGATCCTTCCGAGAGGTCATCGATGTCCCTCAGTAAGCGGACCAGGCGACGCCTGGAGAGGGTGGGGGAGCTCTTCACTCCTGTCCTCTTCCCTCCCCTCCGGACGGTGATGGCCGCCCTGCCCTTCCCCCTTCTCAGGGCCCTGTGTCGGGGCCTCTCCTTCCTCTGGTATCTGCTTCCGAGCCGCAGGAAGAGGATCGGGGCAGCAAATCTCAGCCTCGTCTTCGGCAAACCGCAGGAGAGGATCCTCCGGAAGGCGATGGAGCATACGGTGGCCAATCTGCTGGAGTTCCCCAGGTTCGCCAAACTGTCTCCGGAGGAGATAAAAGGGAGGGTGAGGATAGAGGGGGAAGAGCACCTGAGGGAGGCCCGAAGGCGCAGAAAGGGGGTGGTCCTGGTGAGCTGTCACCTGGGCAATTTCCCCCTCATGTGCTGGAGGCTCTCCTTGGAGGGCTACCCCGTGGCGGTGATCGCCAAGATGCCCCGGAGCCGCCCCTTGGCCCGGATCATCACCGGGTATATGGAAGAAAAGGGGATCCTTTTCATAGATGGGGGTCGTCGCCAAGAGGCGGCGAAGAGGGGGCTGAGGCACCTTGGGGCAGGAGGGGTCCTCTTCGTGCAGCTTGATCAAAACCCCCCTTACCGGGATACGATGGTGGAGTTCTTCGGCTATCCCGTACCCACCTTCAGGGGACCGGTACTGCTGGCCGAAAGGGCAGGGGCAGAGGTGCTCCCGGCCTTTGTGGTGGAGGAGGCCCCGGGAAGGCACGTGATATTCATCGAGCCTCCTTATGGGCTAAAGAGGGGAGAGATCGCCACAAACCTCAGGGGGCTTATGGCCATCTTAGAGGAGTACATCCGGCGCTACCCTGAGCAGTGGTGGTGGTGGCACAGAAGGTGGAAGGGCCATATAGACTACAGGAGACTCTGATCAGAGCAGCTCCGTGTCCTCGTGGGAGTAGGGGGGTGAGCAGAAACAGAGGACCCTCAAAGGGACCTCACCCTCGCTCTTAAGCTTATGAGGGGTCCCAGGGGGTATGTAGACGGTATCGCCGGCCTCGATCAGAAACTCCTCCTCCCCGAGGGTCATCATGCCCCTGCCCTCTATCACATGGTAGATCTCCGCTGAACGGAGATGACGGTGGAGGAAGGTCTCCTTCCCCAGGGGGACGGTCGCCTCGGCCAGGCTCATCCGTTCGTTTCCGTGCACCTGAGGATGCATCAGTTCCCGGATCGTCGATCCGTCCTTGGTGATGTAGGGCCTTGCCTCCTTCCAGCTGCTCCTTATCGCCATCAGAACCCGCTCAGCTCCATGAAGAGAAAGCTGTCCATGATCTCCTCCCGGAAGAGCTCCATCACCCGATTCCTCACCTCGAAGAACTCCTCGGTCTCGGTGATCTTGTAGGTGCGGGGCCGGGGCAGGTTGGTCTCGATCACCTCCACCACCCGGGCGGGCCTCTTGCTGAAGACCACCACCTTGTCGGCAAGGTAGACCGCCTCGTGGATGTTGTGAGAGACGAAGAGGATGGTCACCCCAGTCTTCTCCCAGACCTCCAGGATCTTATCGTGCATCCAGAGGGTGGTCTGGAAGTCGAGGGAGCTGAAGGGCTCATCCAGGAGCAGGATGTCAGGCTCGTAGATCAAGGCCCTTAGGATGGCGAGCATCTGCTGCTGCCCCCCACTTAGTTCATAAGGGTAGGCATCCTCCCGGATGGACATGTCGAGCCTCCAGAGGAACTCCTCCACCTTCTTTTTACGCTCTTTGCGGGGCACCCCGTCGAGCTCCAGGGGAACCATCAGGTTCCCGAGACAGGTGCGCCAGGGATAGAGGGACTCCCGGTAGTTCTGAAAGACATATCCTATCTTCGCCTCCTCGGGGGTCTTCCCCCCGATCAGTATCCTCCCGTAATCCATATCCTCCAAGCCGGAAAGGATCCGAAAGAAGGTGCTCTTTCCACATCCATTGGGCCCGACGATGGTAACGAACTCCCCCTTTCGGGCCGTGAAGGAGATATTATCGAGGACCCTGAGGCCCCCGCTCCCCAGGCGGGGATCGGGGGCCGTCTCGTAATGCTTGCTCACACCGCGCACGTATAGGTAGGGCCTCTCCTGAGCCATCTCACATCTCGTAGTAGAGCTTGGTCGTGTCTATCCTCTTCTTGTAGGCCCCTTCCTTGTAAAGGACCTCGAAGTACTCCTGCCCCCCCTCCTTGTCGATCTCCTCCACCTTGAGCCACATCTCGAAGGGGGTCCTCATGGCCACCGGCTCGGGCAGCCGGGCGTACTTGGTGAGGAAGGGGCGGGCCTCCCTCTCGTCGGCCTTTATGAACTCGACTGCCTTGTAGTAGGCGCTGCAGAGCCTCCTCGCCTCCTCAGGCCTCCTCTTCAGGAAGGAGGCCGAGAAACTGAAGGCCCCTCCGGGGATTCCCTTCTCCAGTCCCAGCAGGTTGCAAGGGCTCTTCATCAGGTACCTACCTACCCCCTTGGCCACGGCTATCATCCCGAAGGGCTCGGGGGTGAAGAAGGCGTCTATCTGCCCTGCCGCCAGGGCAGGGACCATGTTGGGAGGGGGGATCTCGGTGAAGATCACCTTCTCCGGATCGGCCTTCTTCCGGATCACCGCCTTGGCCAGGGCCAAGGAGGTGGCCCCTGGGAAGGTCCCGACCCTCTTCCCCTCGAGGTCCTGCAGGTCTTTCATAGGAGAATCTTTCCTGACGACCACCACAAAAGTGTTGTCTCTCAAGCCCTTGCTCCCGTAGATAAGGAAGATCTTGAAGCGCCCTGGGACGTTCTGCTCAGCGAACCAGTGCCCGGTGACGGCACTTCCGCAGTTGGCGTCGATCCTGCCCGTCACCAGGGCATCGATGATGAGGGTCCCGGATTGGAAGGGGATGAGCTTCACCTTGAGCCCTTCCTGGGCGAAAAACCCCTTCTCCTGAGCCACGAAGGTGGGAAGGGACATCACCAGCGGAAGGTATCCCACCTTCACCTCCTGGGCGAAGGCCCCGCCCGAAAGGACCGCCGTCAGCAACAGAGCCACTACCAACCTCTTCATCCTCAAACCTCCTTTTGCGAGATTTTATATCCCAGCCCAGTGGATCACCTTCTTCTCCAGTTTCACGTACCCCTGATTGATGAAATATCCGATGAGGCCAGCCATCACGATGAAGGCATACATGTCAGCGATCTGATAGGTCATGTGGGCGTTGTAGATCAAATACCCCAGCCCCCTCTTGGTCCCGATGAACATCTCCAGCACCACCACGATGATCAGGCTGAGGGAGAGGGCGAGCCTCAACCCTGCCGATATCTGGGGAAGGGCCTCGGGGAGCACCACCCGCGACATGATGTAAGCCTCGGAGGCCTTCATCGTCTGGGCCACCATCTTTCGGGTCCGGCTGCAGTTATGGACCCCGTAGGTGGTGTTGACCAGGATCAGGAGGGAGCAGCCGAAGACCACCAGGGCTATCTTCGAGCCGTCCCCGATCCCGAAGGCGAGCATGAAGAGGGGGAACATGGCCGTGGCAGGGAAGGAGCGGAAGAAGTCTATGATGAACTCCACCGAATCGTATATCTTCTCCCAGTACCCGAGGACCACCCCGAGGGGTACCCCGATAAGGGCAGCGAGGGAAAACCCCACCATCATCCGATAGAAGGTCTTGGAGAGGTGGGCGTAGGTGGAGGGGGTGGCGAGGAGCTCGAGGAGATGCTTTCCCACCTTAAGGGGGGTGGGAAGGAAGAAGGGATCGACGAGCTTGAACCCCGAAACGATGAACCATAAGAGCAGGAGCACCGCGGGACCGATCACCTTCTTGTGCTCGGCCAAGAAATCCCAATACTTCCTCAGCTCCCCCTCGACGGCCTTCAGTTCCCTCTTTGCCACCTTTCCCGTGCGGGATCGGGGCAGGGAGTCGCGGAACTCCACCACCTTGGGAATCTTGAAGCTGGCAAGCCTCTCCCGGCAGAACCTGAGGAGCTCCCTCTTGGACAGCTCCTCCCCTACCTTGGGAACCACCACCGCCTTCAGGGCCTCCCCCCTCTCAGGGTCGGGGATGCCCACCACCGCTGCCTCGGCCACCTTCGGGTGGGCCAAAAGGACGTTCTCCACCTCCGAGGGATAGACGTTGAGCCCCCCGGTGATGATCATGTCATCGGCACGACCCAAAATATAGAGGTATCCGTCCTCATCGAAGCGGCCCAGGTCCCCTGTCCAGTACCAACCGTCCCTTATCTTTCGCGCCGTCTCCGTGGGCCTCTTGAAGTACCCCTTCATGATCTGGGGACCCCGGGCGATCACCTCCCCGGCCTCCCCTGGGGGAAGCTCCCTCCCCTCCCCGTCGACGACCTTTATCTCGACCCCGGGCACAGGCCTCCCGGCACTGGCCATCTTCCTGGGGGCGTCCTCATACCGGGCGAGGGTGAGGAGAGGGGAGGTCTCGGTGGCCCCGTAGCCTTGAAGGACCAGACAGTGGGGGTACTCTTTCCTCCACTCCTCCATCAGCTCCTCGGGGACCACCGTGCCCATCATCGCCACGAAGCGCAAACTGGAGAGGTCGTAGCGGTCCCGGCTTGGCAGGTTCAGGATCATCTGGAAGATAGGGGGAACCGCGTGAAAGAAGGTGATACGGTGCTTCTGTACCTCCTCGAGGATCTTCTTTGGCCTTATCTCATCGATGATCACCACCGTCAGTCCCACATCCACCATCAGGTTGAGGACTATCGGCCCTGAGATATGGGACATGGGGAGTACGCAGCCCTCCACGTCCTCTTCTGATACATGGAGGAAGGCCTTCATCGATTCAGGGAAGTAGGTGAGGTGATCGTAGGTGAGGATCACCCCCTTGGGCCTCCCGGTGGTGCCAGAGGTGTAGAGGTAAAGGGCCTCGTCCTCCTCCCTCAGGGAGACCCCGGGCTCCGGGGCCTCCCCATCAGAGACGATCTCCTCGTAGCGCTCAAGCCCCTCCTCCCTTTTCTCCTCGCCGATGATTATGACCTCCTTAAGCCCCTCCTTCTCCTTCCTCATCCTGAGGGCGAAGGACTTCTGCTTGCTGTGGGTGATCAGGACCTTCGCCTCGGTCTCGTCTATCAGGGGAGAAACCTCAGGCGGGGAGAGCCTGAAGTCGAGGATCACCGCCACCACCCCCATCTTCATCAGGGCGAAGTAGACGGGAGCGAACTCCGCACAGTTGGGAAGGAGCACCACGGCCCTGTCCCCCTTCTTCAATCCCCTCTCCTTCAGCCAGCAGGCCAGGCGGTTGGTCTGGGCGTTCAGCTCGGAGAAGGTGAGGCGGTCCTCGTTGCAGATGATCGCCACCTTCTGCGGGCGCTCCTCTGCCTGCCTCCTCAGGTACTCACCTACGATCATGGACCTTCCTCTCGGTCGCCTCCTCTCGGAACTCCTCCATCAGGTCCTTGACGAACTCTATCTCCGCCTCTACCCCCCGGAGGTTGTGGGCCGCGATTATCGCCTCCCTCCTCCGGGAGGGATCCCCCCGGAGCTCCTCGACCTGCTTCCGCAGCAGGAAGCGGAGCTTGCGCAGCTCCTTGAATCTCTCCCTGAGGAGGGGGAGGACCTCCTCGGAGGGAACGGAGTTGAGGAAATAAAGGGATATATCGAGGTTGAAGAGGGGGCGCTGGATCTGGGTGATGTTCTTCAGGATGAGCCGCTTCGCCTCCTCCCGCCCCTTCGGGGTGAGACTGTACCTGTACCTCTGAGGACGCTTCCCCTTCACCTCCGTCCACTTCACCACCAGCCCCTCCTCCTCCAGCTTCCTCAGGGTGTAGTAGATGGGGGCTGAGGAGATGCTGAAGAGGGGACTCAGGTCCTTCTCCAGGAGCCGCTTCAGCTCATACCCGTGTCGCGGCCCCCCCAGCAACAACCCCATCAAGACGACTCGCAGCTCCATTTCGTTAAATTTGAATAATTAAATTTAACAAATTTCCTTCCTAATTTCAAATTGATCTTTTTCCTCCCTACAAGTCAAGAAATCAGAGGGGGTGCCGATTATATTTACAAGAAAAGGGAACCGGAGGT
>CAYRAR010000074.1:0-9057 GCA_964422255.1 uncultured Thermodesulfobacteriota bacterium
CTACGATCCCCTCGGTGAGGGCCACTTCGATGAAAACGATGGGCTCCTCGGGCATGAGTACGTGATAGAGGGCGTAACAGAGGCGGTCCTTCCCGAGCCTTCTGGCCATGTCCTCCACGGTGGTCATGGGGTGGACCATATCGTGTTCCTTCAGGAAGCTTATCTGCCGGTAAGGGGTGTCAAGGCCGATCTCCGACAGGTAAAGGAACCCCTCCACGAACCACATGTCGAGAAGGAATACGATGTCCTGATCTATCTCATGCCAGTCGAACCCCTTCATGCGCCTCCCCAGCCTCCTGAGGTCGGCCCTCAGATCGAGCAGAAACTTCAATCCTCCCTTCACGCTGGCAAAGGACTTGAAGAACCTTTCCCTCGGGGTAACGAGCTCGCCCCTCAGACGTCTGAGCCTCTCGCGCCAGTCCCCCTGCGTTGTCGGCTCGAGAAAGGAACGGACCTTCTCCTGCCATTCCTCATACGACACCCCGTAACGGGAGAGCTCCTCGAAGAACTGAACCTTCTCCTCATCCTCGAGGGAGCGGTAATCCCGCAACAGGGCCTCTAAGGACGTCTCCTCCGGATGTTTGAAAAAACCCTTTAAGGCCTTCTTGACGTTTTTGAGGGCACCCTTCGCCATCTAACCCCATTTTATGCCCCTTCCCCTCCAACTGCAAGGGATCTTTTGAAGAGAAAAGTTGACAAGAACAACCCCCCTTGGCTATAAAAGGCCCCAGGGGAACCTTCAGAAAAAGGAGCAAAGAAATGAAGAAGTGCGGAAAATTCCTCATCTTTTTTCTCCCTTTCCTACTCTGCCGAACGGCCTTTACCTTTGATTGGAAGACCGGCAAGATGGATTTTACCTTCACCTCCGATGTCTACTATCAGGACGTCGTGGGGATGGAGGAGAGCTCCCTCCTGCACGAGGGCTGGAACTACCTGGAGGAGCTTCAGGGAGACTTTACCCAGCAGCTGATCAAGGGGAAGCTCAATGTGGACGCTCACTTTCACATAAGGACCAGCAACGACCCTCAGCACCAGATCGCCGAGCGGGACTTCATGTTCGTGGAGGGATATGCCCGGCTCTACAACGATGCCTTCGAGATCTGGGGAGGGGATTACGCCGAAAACTACACCTCCTATACCCTGAGCACGAGCTTGCTGGGCCTAAAGTCCTCCTGCCAGATAAAGGACTGGCTCAAGGTCTACGCCCTTTGGGGACGGAACAGGGACGAGGAGCTCGACGGATATGTGCGCTACACCACAGGGGGAAGGGTGGAACTGATCCACAAGGGGATCACCCTCGGGACCACGGTCGTCTATTCCGACGTGGACAGGGATTCCCTGAAGGAGGACTCCCCGATAGGGGATGAGCTTAACTATGTCTTCGGGGCGGACCTGCACCTGTCGCTGTGGGATAAACTGAAGATAGACGGGGAGTTCGCCAGGAGCATCTATAACGAGGATCAGCGGGACGAATCGATCGATGACATATATGACAGTGCCTACCTCCTTTCGGCCGAACTGATCCTGAGGGAGAACCTCACCTTGAAGGGGGAGTTCGAGCGGGTGGAGCCCTGGTTCCGATCGGTCCACGGCTCCCCGAGCTCTGATATGCAGAGGTACAAGGGCGAGGTCCAGTACCTGCCCCTGGATGAGCTCGGCCTCTTTCTCTTGTACGAGTTTTCCCATGATAAGGTGAGCCACCATTCGGAGATGGAGAACCGCACCTATATGGAGATGACTTCCTTCAACGCAGACCTTAAGCCCTTCATAAAGCGCCAGGACATGTGGAACACCCTGGGGCTCACCTTCCAGGCCGATTACACGAAGACGTACAGCGACGATAGCCCAAGAAGCCTGGATACGGAGGACCTCCGCTTGGGCGCCACCGTGTCCCAGAGCTTCTCCTTCTGGAATTACTCGGTGGGATACAGCTACAGCCGCACCTGGGATCATGTGGACAAGACCACCGAGTACTTCACCCACAGCCCCTCCTTCTCCCTCGGTTTCAACTACGACTGGCTCGCCCTCGCCTGGAACTGGAACTTCGGTTTCAGCTTCACCCACAAGGAGACGGTGCTCATGCACATCGTCGACCGAAGTTACAGGGGTGAAGGTGGCCTTGGCTTAAGTTATGATAAGACCCGATCCAATCTCAATCTGAACGTGACCGCAGAGTACTGCGACAACTCCCCCCTGACGGGTGCCCCGGACAACCTCAGGTGGACGTACAGTGCGATGTTCGACCAGGTGATAAAGGAGACTGAGTCCCTGAGCATCACCTTAAGCCTGAGCGCCAGTTACAGCGATTACGACGAGTACGACTCTGACGGCGACTACGAAGAGGCGGTCTATCACATAAAGTTAAACATGAGGTTCTGAAACTGAACCTTTTGCCCTAATGGGGACACTAAATGATGAGGGAGGAAAGAGATGAAGTGGTTGATAGGACTTATCCTAATCTTCGTGTCTTCCACAGGGATGGCGGCTGATGGACCTTCCATCGAGTGGGCGAAACTGGGAGAGATAGGGCTGGATGGGGCCCGGAAGGTGATCCTCACCCAGGACGATCTCGACCCGAAGGGCGAGGCGGTCCTTTACGGGGAGGCAGATGGAGGGGAGGCCCCGGTGCAGGAGGTGGAGGTCTCCCTTGACGGTGGAAGGGATTGGCAGAGGGCCGAAGGAAAGGAGCGGTGGGAGTTCTCCTTCAGGCTCTTCCCGGACGAAACCTACAGGCTCGCCATCAGGGTGAGGAACGCTGCGGGGGCCCTTTCCGATTACCGTCGTTTTGGGGTGATAGAGGTTAAATTCTTCCCCGGGACCCTTTCTGAGCTGATCCAGGGGCGCCTCTACGACCTTGCCCTTGCGTACATGGGAAAAGACCTCGAAGGATACATGGCCCTCATCTCGCGAAACTACAAGAACTACCCCCGTGGGTGGCACCGGTTGAGGAAGGCGATCGACACCGACTTCAAGTTCCTCAACAACATCGTGCTCCGCTTCACCGTGAACCAGGTCCTGAGGACCGAGGAGTTGATCATGGCTGAGGCCCACTGGAAGCTCACCTACGGAGGGCTCCCGGAGCCTAAGGAGGGGTATGCGGAGATCCACTTCGACCCGAAGGACGACCTGAAGATCCTCCTACAGCGCAAGGACCTCTACTTCGGCCAGCCACCGATAGGGCACGATGCCAGGGTCAGCGTACAGCTTGGTGGTGGAGTACGTCCCTCCTTTGTCTTTACCGTCACCGATCTGGACAAGGTGGGGGCCGGCAGGATCACCGTATCGGTGAACATAACGGGAGGATTCCCCTACAACAACCCGAAATTTCCCCTCTACGAGAACCCCCCAAGGTCGGGCAGGTTCACCGGCTCTCGCCCAGGGGCCTACACCTCAGGGGACAGGGCGACCATGACGTACGTGGATGAGCTCACGGCCGATGGAAGGCGAAACGTGATAAGGAGGGCCTCAGCGGTATTTCCTTAATCCTTCGTACGGTCCGAAGGTGTCCGCTAACGGCCTTCTCATAGAAGCGATTGCAAGGAAGGACCATGAGGCCTTCAGGAAGTTATATGAACGCTATTACAGGAGGATATACCTTTACGCCCTTCACCTCCTCGACGAGGAGGAGGCCCAGGACGTGGCCAACGAGGTGATGATGGAGGTCTGGAGGGGAGCAAAGAGGTTCAAGGGGCGATCTCAGGTCTCCACGTGGATCTTCGGCATCGCCGCCAACAAGGCGAGAAAGAGGCTCAAAGGTCGTGGGGAAAGGGCAGAAGAGGAGGAGCTGGAGAGGGTGATGGACGAGAGGGAAGGACCCGATGAGCAATCCCACAGGGCCCTCCTCAAGGAGAAGTTCAGGAAGGCCCTCAGGAAGCTCACCCCCGAACACCGGGAGGTCCTCCATCTGGCCTACTATCAGGACCTCTCGGTGAAGGAGATCTCCGAGATCGTCGGTTGCCCCCTCAACACGGTGAAGACGCGCCTCTTTTATGCCCGGCAGAGGCTGCGGACGATCTTGGAGGAGATGGGGATAGGGAAGGAAGCGACATGGACATAAAGGCAAAAGGAGAAGATTGCCAGGAAATGGACCTGCTTCTTCCCTGGTATGCCAGTGGCTCTCTCAGCGAGGAAGAGAAGGAGAGGGTGAGGGAGCACCTGAAAGGCTGCAAGAGGTGCAGGAGGGAACTGGAGCTCATCCGCAAAGAGCGGGAGCTTTACAGGGAGATAATGGACGAGATACCCGCCCCGGCCACCTTCCCCCAGCTCCTCGCGGAAATTGAGCGGGCGGAGAAAGGAAACCTGTGGCAGCGTCTCCGCAGCCTGATCGAAGCGATCGGAGAATGGCCCCGCCCTGCCTTAGTCCTTGCAACCGTGCAGGCCCTCCTCATCCTGGGCCTCATCGCCACCCTCTCCCTGAACCCGTGGGGGATGGGAAACCGTGTTTACCGGACCCTGGCAGGCCCTGAGGTCATATCCCCCAGAGGACCATGCCTTCAGGTGGTCTTTCAGGAGGACGCCCCAGAAGGGGCCATAAGGGAACTCCTCCTGGAGATAGGAGGGAAGATCGTGGCCGGACCGACCCCTATGGGCGTCTATATCATCGAGCTGCCTGAGGGACTGGATCAGCAGGAGGTCAAAGGGATCGTCTCCTCCCTCAGGGAGAAGAAAGAGATCGTGAAGTTCGTCGAGATGAAAGAGGGGTGAAAAGCAAATTTCTCGTCAAACTCCTCCTCTTCCCCATCCTTCTGACCTTCGCCTCCATCCTCTGTAAAGGGGCCTTTCCCTCCGAGCCCTTAGCGGATCTCACCATCGGAGAGATCCGCTTCTCTCCCCCTACGGGAAGGCCTGGAGGCGAAGTGAAGGTCTCCGTCGAGGTGATAAACCTGGGGAAGGAGCCGATCGAGGGAATAGAGGTCAGGGGTGCGACCAAGGAGACGGGTTGGAGGGGAACGGAAGAGCTGAAAAAGTTGGGGGGAGGGGAGAAAAGGACCGTGATCTTTCGGTACGCCGTCCCTCAGGGGGCAAGGGGGAAGATCACCTTCCAGTTCAGCGTCTGGAGTGAGGGAGAATCCCGCAAGAGGAGGAACAACAACTTCCGCACCGCTTATCTAACCGTCCTTCCCCCCTCCAGCCCGGTGGGCGGCCTTCCCATGGAGAAGCGGCTCCTGAGGGAAAAGGAAGGGAGGGGATGGCGCCTTGAGGGGGTCCGCCCGGCCTATGGGAGCACCTCCCCAGGAGACCCCTTCGGGTTCGAACTCTCCCTCATCCCTCCCCGGACCTCCAGTGTCTCGGGCTGTACGGTGACCCTCCTTCCGTCAACGGCCTCTCATAAGGGCCTCTTCAAGACCACCGTCAGGCGCTCCCAGCTCGTCGGAGGGAAGTGGATCATCGAGGTAGAGGTGACCCCGACTTACAGGACCCCCCTGGGGACGTATGACCTCCAGGTGGCGATCATGAAAGGGGGGAAGGTGCTATGGCGATCGGCTGGAGGCCCCAAACTATATGTCCACGAGCCCCCCTTTGCGAGGGTTCGCGGCCCCGCTGTGCCCGGAGAGCTGGTGATAGCTCTCAGGGCCAAAGGGGCGAAGCTCAGGGGGATCCTCAGGAGGTGGGAGAAGGAATTCGGGGTCCGGGCCCTCGAGGTGGTGGAACTCAGGACCATCGGTCTGAGCATGGTACGACTCGCCCTCCCTGAAGGGGTGAGGAGAGAGGAAATCATCCAGGCCCTCTCTCGAGACCCCTCGAGGCCCCTCCCCCAGCCCAACTACATCTATCGCAGCTGTTCTTCAGGGGCCGATCCCCTCCTCTCCCTCCAGTACGGACTAAGGATGATCGGGACGACTTTGCGCAGAGGGTCGAGGGGAAAGGGGGTAAAGGTGGCGATCGTAGATACGGGGATAGATTCCCTGCACGAGGACCTGAAGGGGGGGATTTCCGGGGAGGAGGACCTCCTTAAGGAGGGCAATTTCCATAAGGAGATCCACGGGACGGCCCTGGCAGGCATCATCGCCGCCCGCTGCCATAACGGGGTGGGGATATGCGGTGTGGCCCCCGAGGCCAAGATCCTGGCCGTAAGGGCCTGCCGGCCCATCTCGGCGGGGAAACTCGCCGCCACCACCACGACCTTCCTGCTCGCCCAGGGCATAGATCGGGCCGTTCTGCTCGGGGCGAAGGTGGTGAACCTCAGCCTCGGAGGGCCCCATGACCCCCTGATAAGGAGGCTGATAAAGGTCGCTTCCTCTCAAGGGGTGGTCTTTGTGGCCGCGGCAGGGGACAGGGGCCTTGGGGTCTATCCCCCTTACCCTGCCGCCCTGCCGGAGGTGATAGCGGTGGGAGCAGTGGATAAGGAGGGGCGCCCTTACTCCCAGGGGCTGGAGGGAAGGTTCATCGACCTCTGCGCTCCAGGGGTGGACATCATAAGCACCGCCCCCGGCAACCGTTACAACTTCTTCGACGGCACCTCGATGGCCTCGGCCTTCGTCTCGGGGGCGGTAGCCCTCCTGTTGCAGGAGAACCCGAACCTGACGCCCGAAGGGATAGGCAGGGTCCTCAGGGAGACGGCCCGCGATTTGGGGCCCCACGGCAAAGACGAGAGGTTCGGGTGGGGCCTCCTTCAGGTGAAGGAGGCCCTGGATTTTTGTCTGGAACTCCCACGAAAATGAGAGATGGGCATTTGAACCAGAGGGGGGAGAAGAGGCACTACATAAATGAAAAAACTCATGAGGAGGTTGGAGATGAAGGGGATAAACGGATGGAAAGTCTCCTTGGGTTTTGCCCTCTCCTTCCTTCTCATCGTGGGGGGGCAGAGCTGGGCAAGGACCCTCATGGGATCGGTCGCCACGGCATCATCCAGCCGAGCAGCTGAAAAGGCCCTTCCTCATGCATCCCGCCAGAAGAAGACGGTCCTGATCCCCAAGGCCGCAAAGGCCTCCGATCTCTCCCTCGAGAGGATTTTCCTCAAAGGCTGCACGGTCCATGTCCTTCTGAAGAACCTGGGGTCCGGAGGGTTATCCGATGAAGACTTCAACCGGGCGCAGCTTGTGGTGGAACTGTCAAGTCCATCCATCGGCAAAAATGCAACCCCAAAGCCGGAGAAATACATCTTCAACTTCCGAAAGATCGATCCCCAAGGGGTCCTGAAGGGGGCCGGAGGGGAGGTGGACTTCGACACGGGCATCAGATGCGGGGAGCGAAAAAGGGTAAAGGCCCAAATCCAGGGGCTCAAGGCCGATGGTAAAAAGGGAAGGAAGACCCTCGTGAGCACCCTTTCGCCCACCAGTTTCTGCAGGGCCCTCAAGAGGGCCACAGGGACGGCCTCGCTCCCCAGCGACAGTGTCTCCGCTTCCATCACTGCAGCCTCAAGCAGGGGAGGCGTCCTGAGGGATAACGGGGTAACTTCTGGCACTGGAACGTCGAGACAGGGTCCCTCGGAGCGGGACCTCGAGAGGGCCCGGGCCTTGGAGATGGCCGAGAAGATGGAGAGGATCAAAACCCTGGAGCAAGCAAAAGGACAAAGGGCCTTTGAGGCAAAGAGGGAAGGAAAGGGTCTCTGGGAGGAGCATGAATTTGGATTTTCCGGCGACAGGGGGACAAACCTCAGAGGCGGACTCGTAAGGGAAGAAGGTCTCTTCGGTCCAGAGGAGCCCCAGTTCGAGGATTACCGGGATCTCATGGGCTACATGACGGGGGTTCGGCTACGCAAGGTTTACCCGGTACGCCCGGTGAGCCCCGTTATGGACCTAAATTTGGTGGAGGAGGGTGGCATCCAAAACCTGTAGCCCAGTGGATAACGACCATCACCGCATCCCAATTAGGCTACAGCTATTCTTCTGGTACGGGTCCGGAAGGACACTGGAGAGGTGTACAGTCTTGCAATTCTCATTACAAGGAATCTCATGATTTAATGTGGTTAGCTTTTTCCTTTGCTGAATTGGCCTTAGCTTTGGTTGATAAGGGCCATGAAGGTGCGGCACGGTATTGTGTAAATATCGCTCTTAGACTTATAGCTGAAGATTCTGGAACTTACTTTGTGCTTGACGATGAGGAGTTTACTACGGAAATGGTCATGGAGATACTTGATGAGGAATGGTTAGAGGAAAATAGAGACAATTTAAAGGATCGAGACGATCCCATATTTGTGAATCCAGAGGAGCTGCTCGGTTCAAGACTTCCGCTCCCCTGGGCACCTCATCGCAAGCATCCCGTTAAACGTAGGGAAGAAGCCACCGACATAGAGCGCATCCCCCATGCAATGGATGTCTACCACTACGGTTACGAGAAGAAAAAGAAAGGGGACGAAAGGGCGGGCGGCCCTCAGGTGAATCCCGGCTCAACCTCTGATGCGGGGGAGATACGCCATTACAACGAGGGCGCCGAGACTGTCTGGAAATTGAAGACATGGGCCACGGACCCGGACTTCCCCTCTACTACCCAGGAGCAGATGGAAAGGATGAACGAGCAGAACGTCCGTTGAGAAGACAGAAGATAGATGGAGAAGGCATCAGAGACTCTCAGGGAGGTCAGAGATGAGGGGGATGAAAGTTTTAAGGACATCGCTGTTGAGCATCTTCCTTATCTTCTACTCCCTTTCGGGACAGGTCATGGGGGGCACGGTCCTGAAGCCTGCAGCAGAGCAGGGGATGAAGCAGGCTCCTTCTGCGGCCTCACAGAAAGACGTCAAGAAGGAGAGTTTTAACGAACATAGAAAAGATGGCCCTGAGGAGTTTTACGGAGGAGAACTTTTTCTCAAAACTTTTCAGATCAGTGGAATAATACCTACTAATGAGCCAATCTTAGCAATAAGGAGGTGATGGAATATGAGGAGGAAGATTAAAGACTCAACTAAATGGTTGCTGTATATTTTGCTTATTTGTTTTATGTGTAACTTAAGCTTTACCTTAAAATCAAGGGCATTTAGTGGATTTTTTATTGATCTTGGATTTTTAAATATAGGAAACATATCAGTAAGCATTACCGCGCAAGGAGTGGGAAGGCTTCTACGTAAAGGAGAAACAAACAATCTTTTTATAAGAAATGTGCAAATTTATAATTTTGGCA
>CAYRAR010000075.1:0-9030 GCA_964422255.1 uncultured Thermodesulfobacteriota bacterium
GGAAGGTATCGGGGATCGGAGGAGGCCTGGCACCATGCCCATGAATCACCTCCGATAATGACAGTCCCTATGGTGATTCTGGCAGTCCTTTCGGTCATAGGGGGCTATGTGGGGGTGCCCCATGTCCTGGGGGGGGGGAACCACTTCCACCAGTTCCTCGCCCCGGTCTTCGGTGAGGTTTCCCAGCATCTGGAGAAAGCCCATGGGGCTGGAGGGCAGGAGGGGAGCCTGGAGCTCCTCCTCATGCTGGTCTCGGTGGCCGTGGCCTTCATCGGGATAGGGAAGGCTTATTACTTCTACATCAAGGAGCCCTCCATGCCGAAGAGGGCCGCAGAGGCCCTTCCCGGGGCCTACCGGGTGCTGTTCAATAAGTACTATGTGGACGAGATTTACCAGTTCCTTTTCGTGAACAGCACGAAGAGGCTCGGCACCATCCTTTGGCGCCAGTTCGATGAGAACGTGGTGGACAGGACGGTGAACGTGGTGGCGGCCATAATGAGGGTCTTGGGAAGCGGTTTGAGGCTCTTTCAGACGGGGTTTGTCCAGGACTACGCCCTGGGGATTATCATAGGGGCGGTCCTGCTCATACTCTTTCTGATGTAGGGAGCGACGGATGAACCTGGAAGGATTTCCCCTTCTCTCCATCGTGACCTTTCTCCCCCTCGCCGGAGCGGTGCTTCTGCTCCTCGTCCCGAAGGAGAGGGAGGACTGGCTCAGGGGACTGACCTTGATGATCACCCTGGTGGAGTTCATCCTCTCCCTTCCCCTCTTCGTCTGCTTTGACGAGGGGAAAGTGGGGATGCAGTTCGTGGAGAAGGTTCCCTGGATCAGGGAGTGGGGAGTGAATTATTTCATGGGGATAGACGGGATAAGCCTCCTGCTCATCCTCCTCACTACCTTTCTCACCGTTCTCTGTATCCTCAGTTCCTGGACGGCGGTGGAGCACCGGGTCAAGGAGTACATGATCGCCTTCCTGCTCCTTGAGACCGGGATGATCGGGACCTTCTGCGCCCTTGACCTCCTCCTCTTCTACTTCTTCTGGGAGTTCACCCTGATACCCATGTACCTGATCATCGGGGTATGGGGCGGGCCGAGGAGGGTCTATGCGGCGGTGAAGTTCTTCATCTACACGATGGCAGGAAGCGTGCTGATGCTCGTGGCCATCCTGGCCCTCCATTTCCTGCACGCCAAGGCCACAGGAATTCACACCTTCGACCTCTTTGAGCTCTATCGCACACCCATGTCGCTGAAGGCCCAGATGGTGATGTTTGCGGCCTTCGCCGTGGCCTTCGCCATAAAGGTCCCCATGTTTCCCTTCCACACCTGGTTGCCCGATGCCCACGTGGAGGCCCCCACGGCGGGTTCGGTGATCCTCGCCGGGATCCTCCTGAAGATGGGGACTTACGGATTTATCCGTTTCGCCATTCCGCTGTTCCCTTACGGGGCCTACAAGGCGATTCCTGTGGTATCGGTCCTGGCCTTGGTGGGGATCATCTACGGGGCCCTGGTCTCGATGATGCAGGACGACCTGAAGAAACTCGTTGCCTTCTCCAGCGTGAGCCACTTGGGGTTCGTGATGCTGGGGATGTTTGCCTTCACGATGCAGGGGGTTGAAGGGAGTGTATATCAGATGCTCAATCACGGGGTGAGCACAGGGGCCCTCTTCTTGATCGTGGGGATGATATACGAGAGGCGCCACACCCGGCTCATCGCCGATTTCGGCGGCCTCTCCAAGGTGATGCCCATCTTTGCCACCTTCTTCATGATCGTCACCCTCTCCTCCATAGGCCTTCCCGGAACCAACGGGTTTGTGGGAGAGTTCCTCATCCTGCTCGGCACCTTCAAGGTCAACCACCTTTACGGTGTCCTGGGGGCGACGGGGGTGATCCTGGGGGCGGCCTATATGCTCTGGATGTTCCAGAGGGTGATGTTCGGGGCCATAACCCATGAGGAGAACAAGAGCCTCCCAGATCTCAACTTTCGTGAGATTGCTACGCTGGTCCCGATCGTGATCATGATCTTCTGGATGGGGGTATACCCCAAGTTCTTCTTCAAGAAGATGGACCTTTCGGTGGAGCACTTCCTCAAGGAGACGAAGGCGAGATATGAGGCCACCCTTAAGGCCTCCTACCAAAGGCCTCCTGTGGCCTTGAGATCGGAGTGAGGAGATGGAGCTCTTCAGGGCGATCATCACCAAAGGCGACTTCAGGACGATAGGGCCGGAGATCGTCCTGGCGGTCTTTGCCCTCCTGATCCTTCTCTTGGGGGTCTTCCTCCGGGGGCAGCAGAGGAAGTACACGGGATATGTGGCTCTGGTGGGGACGGTCCTGGCCTTTGTGCCCCTCTTCCCCCTCATCGGTTCCTGGAGCGAGGGGTTCTTTGGGATGATCTTGGCCGACCCCTTTGCGATCTTCTTCAAGGCCCTTTTCCTCCTCGTCGCCTTCTTCACCGTGCTCATCTCCCTCGATTACGCCGAGAGGGAGGGGGTGGCCTTCGGGGAGTATTACGTGCTGGTGCTCTTCGCCTCGGTGGGGATGATGCTCATGGCCGCCGGGGCGAATCTGATCGTGATCTTCTTGGGCCTTGAGATCATGTCCATCTCGATATATGTGCTGGCGGGGATAACCCGGGATGATCCCCGCTCGGTGGAGGCGGCCTTCAAGTACTTCCTGCTGGGGGCCTTCGCCTCGGCCTTTCTCCTTTACGGTATGGCCCTCACCTACGCCTCCACGGGGAGCCTGCGGCTTGCCACGATAAGGGAAGTCCTTTCTGAACAGGCCTTCCTTACCTCTGCCCCCATAATGATCTTGGGGCTTGCCCTTCTGGTGATAGGGTTCGGGTTCAAGATCGCCTTAGTGCCCTTTCACATGTGGACGCCCGATGCCTATGAGGGGGCGCCTACCTCCATCACCGCCTTCATGGCCACGGGGGTGAAGGCTGCGGCCTTTGCCGCCCTTCTGCGGGTCTTCCTCAGTGCCCTGCCACAGCTTGAGCGCCACTGGACGGAGATCATGTGGGCCCTGGCCGTCCTCACCATGAGCGTGGGGAACCTGATCGCGTTGAAGCAGGATAACATCAAGAGGATGCTCGCCTACTCCTCCATTGCCCACGCCGGTTATATCCTGGTCGGGTTTGTGGCCGGAAACGAGCTGGGACGAGCGGGGATGCTCTTCTACCTTTTCGCCTATGCCCTCATGAACATCGGGGCCTTCACCGTGGTGATCCTCCTGGGGAGGAAAGGCGAGGAGAACACCCTGATCTCGGACTATGCGGGGATAGGCTTCAGGTTTCCCCTCCTCGGTGCTGCCATGTCCATCTTCCTGTTCTCCTTGGCCGGTGTTCCTCCCATGGCCGGCTTTATGGCGAAGGTCTACGTGTTCAGCGCAGCGGTCAAGGCCGGCTATTATTGGCTCGTGGTGATAGCGGTGCTCAACAGCGCGGTTGCCGCTTACTATTACCTGCGGGTTATGGTGTATATGTACTTCCGCGAGCCCGAAAGGGAGGTGAGGGTGGATCTTTTCTCCCTCGCAGGGGTTATTGCGGTGATTCTCGCCGTCTGGGGGGTTTTGCAGCTGGGGATCTTCCCCTCGGACTTTCTTGCCCTGGCCCAGCGTTCGGTCCAGGTCTTCTGAGGAGGTTGAGATGGCCTTCGAACCCAAGATAGTCGCCTTCTGCTGCAACTGGTGAGCCTACGCAGCAGGGGACCTTGCCGGCGGCAAGCGCCAGCCTTATGCGCCCAACCTCTACGTGATAAGGGTGATGTGTAGTGGCCGCGTCTCGCCCCATTTCATCATCAAGGCCTTCCAGTCCGGAGCCGATGGGGTGCTGGTGGCGGGCTGTCTGATCGGCGACTGCCACTACGGGAAGGGGAACTACCTGACCCAGAAGAGGGTAGCGGTGATGAAGGAGCTTCTGCAATTCATAGGGATAAACCCCAAGAGGTTGAGGATAGAACTGATGTCCGCCTCGGATGCCAACCGCTTCGTGGAGGTGGCCAACGAGTTCACCGAGGAGATAAGGGCCCTGGGGCCATCGCCCCTCCCCTCCAAGACCCCGAGGGTGTGAGATGGAGGAGCTGAGAAAGAGGGTAAAGGAGCTTCTTGAGAAGGGGGAGATCGACGGGTTCC
Source organism: uncultured Thermodesulfobacteriota bacterium (assembly GCA_964422255.1). GTDB lineage: Bacteria > Desulfobacterota > B13-G15 > B13-G15 > B13-G15 > CAYRAR01. Next base: position 4,128 of record CAYRAR010000075.1, read on the forward strand.
TCGGTTACAGGGGATCTCTCCCCTATCTCTTCAGGGATCCCGCTGACCTGAAGGACCTGGAGGTGCCGTCCGCGAGATACCCCCTCCCCAAGATCCTCACCTCCCTCTTCAGGAGGAATCCCGAAGGGCGTTTCGGCGTCCTGGTGAGGGGCTGTGAGGAGAGGGGGATAATGGAACTGGTGAAGAACGCCAAACTTGAGCGGGATAAGGTGGTGATGATAGGGGTTGCGTGCTCTAAGGAGCAGGCGTCCAGCTGCCGCTGCTCCAAGCCCTATCCTGACGCCCCTGTACTTTACGGGGAGAAGGTCGAAGGGGTGCAGGCGCGAGACGATATCGAGAGGATAGAGGCGATGGAGGAGGGAGAGAGGCTCTCCTTCTGGCTCTATGAGTTCTCCAAGTGCATCAAGTGCTATGGGTGCAGGAACATCTGTCCCCAGTGCTTCTGCGATACCTGCACCTTGGAGGAGGGGGACCTGGTAAAGAGGGGGGTTCTCCCTCCTGAGGTTCCGGCCTTCCACCTGGTGAGGGCCTTCCACATGGCCGGGAGGTGCATAGACTGTGGGCTCTGCGAGGAAGCCTGCCCGGCCAATATTCCCTTGAGGACCCTCTACCGTAAGGTGCGGGAGGGGGTGAAGGAGCTCCTCGGCTATGAACCGGGGGTAAGCTGGGAGGAGAAGGAGCCCTTGGGGTATCTCGGCGATGGCCGTTACGAGATACCCGAAAGGCTGCTTTAGGAGGAAGTGATGGATTACAGGACTGTTCCCTCCATCTGTCCCTACTGCGGATGTGGGTGTGGGATCCTCCTTGAGGTCTCCGATAGGAAGGTGGTGGGCGTGCTCCCCCAGAAGGGGCATCCGGTAAATGACGGAAAGCTATGCATCAAGGGATGGACCTGTCACGAGTTCATAAACTCACCGGAGAGGCTCACCCGCCCGCTCCTCAGGGAAGGGGAGGGGTTCAGGGAGGTGAGCTGGGATGAGGCGATAGGGCTTGTGGCCTCCCGCCTGAGTGAAATAAGGGATAAGTATGGACCCGACAGCATCGCTTTTCTCTGCTCTGCCAAGTGCTCCAACGAGGAGAACTATCTGATCCAGAAGTTCGCCCGGGCGGTGATCGGGACCAATAACATCGATCACTGTGCGCGGCTCTGACACTCCTCGACGGTGGCAGGTCTTGCCGCCGCCTTCGGCTCCGGAGCGATGACCAACTCGGTGAAGGGGATAGAGGATGCGGACTGCATCCTGGTGATCGGTTCCAACACCACCTCCTCCCATCCCTTGGTGGCCCACAGGATCTACAGGGCCAAGGCGAAGGGGGCCAGGCTCATCGTGGTAGACCCCAGAAAGACCCAGATCGCCCTTTTCGCCGATGTATATGTTCCCATAAGGCCAGGGGACGATAACGCCTTCCTCAACGGGGTGATGAACGTAATCGTTGAGAACGACTGGCACGATAAGGCCTTCATCGAGGAACGCACTGAGGGATTTGAGGAGTTCAGGGAGAACCTCAAGAAGTACACCCCTGAGTATGTGGAGGAGATAACGGGCATTCCTCAGGAGACCATAAGGAAGGTGGCGGAGCTTTACGCCAAGGCCGAACGCTCCTCCATCATCTACTGCATGGGGATCACCCAGCACACGGTGGGCACGAGCAACGTCCGCAACCTCGCCAATCTGGCGATGTTGACGGGAAACATCGGAAGGCCCTCCACCGGGGTCAACCCCCTGAGGGGACAGAACAACGTGCAGGGGGCCTGTGACCTGGGCGGTCTCCCCAATGTTCTCCCTGGCTACCAGCGCGTGGACGATGATAAGCTCAGGGCCAAGTTCGAGGAGGCCTGGGGGGTGAAGCTCCCCTCCAAGGTGGGGCTCACGGTCACGGAGATGATGGGAGGGATCCTCGAGGGGAAGGTCAAGGCCCTCTACATAATGGGGGAGAATCCGATCCTGAGCGACCCCAATCTCTCTCATGTGGAGGAGGCCTTAAGAAAGGTGGAGTTCCTGGTGGTGCAGGACATGTTCATGAATGATACTGCCCGCTTCGCTCATCTGGTATTTCCCGCTGCCTCCTTTGCCGAAAGGGACGGGACGGTCACCAACACCGACCGGAGGGTCCAGCGCTTCTACAAGGCGGTGGACCCCCCTGGGGAGGCGCGGGAGGACTGGGTGATAATCAGGGAGGTTGCCAAGGCGATGGGGGGGAAGGGGTTCGATTTTGCCTCCGCTGAGGAGATCTTCGATGAGCTGGTGAAGCTCACCCCCATCTATGGAGGCCTCTCCTACAAGAGGCTGGAAGGGGAGGGGATCCAGTGGCCGTGCAGGACCCCCGATGATCCAGGAACCCCCTATCTTCACAAGGATCAGTTCGCCAGGGGGAAGGGGGCCTTCTTGCCCGTGGAGCATGTCCCCCCGGCGGAGGTCCCGGATGCAGATTACCCCTTTATCCTCACTACGGGCAGGATCCCCTTCCATTTTCATACGGGGACGATGACCAGGAGGACTCCGCTGCTTGATGCGGAGGCCCCGGAGTCCTTTGTGGAGATCCATCCTGAGGACGCAGAGGGGATCAGGGTCAGGGACGGGGATGTGGTGGAAGTGAGCTCCAGGAGGGGGAAGGTGAAGGTGAAGGTCAGGGTCGTCGAGGGGATAAGGAAGGGCACGGTCTTTCTGCCCTTCCACTTCGCCGAGGCCGCTGCCAACCTCCTGACCATAGAGGCCCTTGATCCCGTGGCCAAGATCCCTGAATATAAGGTCTGCGCCGTCAAAATAAGTAAGGAGGAAGGAGGATAAAGGTCTATCTGGATAATTGTGTGTTCAACCGTCCCTTTGATGACCAGTCGTCGATCAGGATAAAATTGGAAACAGAAGCTAAACTTTATATTCAGGAGAAGATCGCTCAAGGAGAGTTAGAGCTCATCTGGTCCTATGAGAACGAACAGAATCCTTTTAGGGAGAGAAAAAGTGTCATCCGTTATTGGAGACAATTAGCTGCTTTAGATGTAGAAGAAAACGATAGAATTTTAGAAAAGGCGGGCAAATTGGTAACGAAGGGATTGAAGCCCAAGGATGCCTTGCATATAGCGTGTGCTATAGAAGCAGGAGCAGAATATTTTGTGACAACGGACGATGATATAATCAAAAAGGCGATAGAAATCGAAGACATTAAAGTGATGGATGTGATTCAGTTTGCAAAAGTAGTAGAGGGAAAATGATAACGGATACGGAGTTGAAAATTAAAGGGATGGAAGCTCTTCTTAAGGAATTGGGAAGGGTAGAGGCGGAGAGGTTTATAAGCTTGCTCAGGAGGGAACCCTTCGATTACACCGAGTGGCAGCGAGATTTATGGAAGGATAAAGGCGTAGAAGAATTGAGCAGAGAAGCGATGGAATTTAGAAAGAAGTCTGAGGGATAGGAGATGGCGAGGATAGGCGTCTTTGTATGCCATTGCGGGACAAACATAGCCAAGACGGTGGATGTGAAGCGGGTGGCAGAGGAGGTGGGGAAGCTTCCCGACGTGGTCTACTCCACCGATCTGCAATACGCCTGTTCGAAGCTCGGTCAGGGGGCGATCGAGGAGGCGATAAAGGAACATCAACTGGACAGGGTGGTCGTCGCCTCCTGTACCCCCAGGATGCATGAGGTGACCTTCCAGAGGTGCATCGAGAGGGCAGGGCTTAACAAGTACATGCTCGAGATGACCAATATCCGTGAGCAGTGCTCCTGGGTGATCGAGGACAGGGAGCGGGCCACCGAGAAGGCGACCGAGATCATCCGGATGGCGGTGGGGAAATCGAGGAGGCTCTTCCCCCTGACCGAGAGCTATTTTCCCGTGGAGAAGACCGCACTGGTGATCGGTGGGGGCATTGCAGGGATGCAGGCGGCCCTCGATATAGCCCGTTCGGGATACAAGGTAATCCTGGTGGAGAAGTCCCCCTCCATAGGGGGGAGGATGGCCCAACTGGAGAAGACCTTCCCCACCCTCGACTGTGCCGCCTGAATACTGACTCCGCGGATGACGGAGTCATCCCAGGAAGAAAACATAGAACTCATGACCTACTCGGAGGTGGTGGAGGTAACGGGGTTTGTGGGTAACTATGAGGTGAAGATCCGCAAGAAGCCCCGTTATGTGGACATGGAAAAGTGCACTGGCTGTGGCACCTGCATCGAGAAGTGCCCCACCAAGGTTCCCAGCGAGTTCGAGGAGGGCCTGGGGATGAGGAAGGCGATATACGTCCCCTTCGCCCAGGCGGTGCCCAACGTGCCGGTGATAGATACGGAACACTGCAGGAAGTTCACCGAGGACAAGTGCGGAGTATGCCAGAAGGTCTGCCCCACGGAGGCGATAGACTACGAGCAGCAGGAGGAGATCATCACCCGGAAGGTAGGGGCGATCGTGGTCGCCACAGGTTACAGCCTCCTTGATCCCTCGATCTACGGGGAGTACGGAGGTGGAAGGTTCAGGAACGTGATAACGAGCCTGCAACTGGAGAGGATGCTGGAGAGCAACGGCCCGACGGGCGGAAAGGTGATAAAGCCTTCCAATGGTGAAGTGGCGAAAAACGTGGTCTTTATCCAGTGTGTGGGCTCCAGGGATGAGAGCAAGGGGATACCCTACTGTTCCAAGATCTGCTGTATGTATACGGCAAAGCACACCATCCTCATAAAGGACCATCAGCCCGAGACCCAGTGTTATGTCTTTTACATAGACATCAGGGCCGGTGGAAAGGGATACGAGGAGTTCGTGAAGGCGGCCCAGAGGGAGGCAGGGGCGGTTTATTTGCGGGGGAGGGTCTCCAAGCTTTATGAGGTGGGCGACAAGGTGATCGTGGAAGGGATAGACAGCCTCTCAGGGGAGAAGGTGGAGATAGAGGCCGATCTGGTGGTCCTGGCCGTGGCCATCATCC
>CAYRAR010000076.1:0-8833 GCA_964422255.1 uncultured Thermodesulfobacteriota bacterium
GGTGATTTTGTAGGCCGCACAGCATGAATATTGGGGATAACAAAGACCTTTTCCTCCTTTATGCTGCCATTTGACTCCTCTAAGAGTACCTTTTTGTCATTTTCGGTAATGGCTATAACACCATCTGCCTTAGAATAAACCTCGATCTCTTTCGCCTTCGTCGTCATTGCTTTTTCTGCAAGGTAAGGGTCGTTGAGAATCTCCGCCTCTCTCATTTCCCTAAGAAAATGGACGTCTATCGAGTCAACTATTGTTTTGGTATGGGGAGAAAACCGTTTTATAAGGGGTAAAATCTTATCCGCAAGGTAGTAAAAGGATATGATAGCAAACGTAAAATCCCTATGTTTAAAGAATCGATGCCAGTCAATTTCTTTTAAATGGTGGCTGAGGAACGTCTCTATACCCAATTCCTCCAGAATCCCCTTATACTTGCTCACCCCTGTCATTTCTGCCGTGCTGAGGAAAGTTATGTTGAAACCAAGTCCTCTGAGGATCTTAAGGACTTGGAGTAATCTGTTACTGCCAGAGGCTCTATCAAAAACGGGCAAAAAGGGATCTACTACCAACATTCGGGGCACCGAGGGATCCTGTGCGAGGTTGACCAATCTCAGACGCACATTTCTGTTCGCTGTGGTAGGAGGAGAGCCAGTGACATGATAAGGATCTCCTTGAGCCTTCAGCTCATCTTTCCATTTTTCAACGAATTTCTTTCTGTTGATCTCTTGAAATCTTTTAAACCCCTGATGAGGATCCTTGCTCGCCGTCGCCCCTTCGAAATGGACAATCTCACATCTGGGGCAATAAACTACTTTATAACCCAATTTTCTCAAGGTGAAACATAAATCTGTATCCTCATAATAGGCCGGAGAGTACCTTTCATCAAAACCGCCAATTTCCCAAAAAACATCTCTTCTCACTAACAAACAAGCACCGGAACAATAATCCACTTCATAACTTTCACTATAAATATCTCTTTTGGGATCATCGAATCGTCCAAAGTTCCACCCTGTACCATCGTTGAAAATAATCCCCCCAGCCTCCTGAAGTTTCCCATTGGGATATATGAGCTTTGCCCCCACAGCGCCTATCTTTCCATCCTTCTCGACCTCTGTTATAAGGGCGTTTAACCAGCCACTACGGGGAAGAGTATCGTTGTTCAAAAATACTAAGTATTCCCCTGCGGCAATTTTCGCTCCCATATTGCAAGCCTTGGTGAATCCCATGTTTTCCTCGGTGTGTATAACTTTTGTATTCGAATACAGTTGACTGAATTTGTTCAAAAATTCCTTCGTGCCATCAGTTGAGGCATTGTTGATGACGATAAGCTCAAAAAGCTCATGGGGCGTTATTTTATAAAGAATATCAAGACACTGTTTAGTATAATTGAGTCGATTGAAAACGGGCATAATAATGGAGCACTTAGGTGCCCGAGAGAAAGTAAAGGGAATGGCTCTCTCAGAATTTATCAAAGATTGAAAGTACTGTTCGTTACGCAGGTTACGGGCATGTCTCTCCACACCGTAACGCGGAAAAAGGCTCCTTAGCAGGAGAATAATTAATTCATTTACGTCTCTTTGCTTTATATTGTTTAAATATGGGGTGGCCTTGGATAATAAGTAAAAAAGACTTCTAAACAAAACAAAATCAATGGGCACTGGCTTAAGCCATCTCCATTTCTTATCGAAGAAGAACAATCCTTCCTGATTTTCGATTATGTTCCATAAAGTACAATCTATCGCGTCACCCTTTAAAAGAGGGTACCCTTCTTCATCTTTTTTGCCGATGTAGAACTCGTGCAGTAAGTAGTCTTTCAATCTAGTTAAAACAGCGACTAAATTTTCTATAAAATTATTTGAACAAATGGCCTCGTAGGCGCGGAAAATAAAGAGATCACCAGTGACAAAATCTTGCCTCTCTTTGAGCCTGTATTCCAATTCACTGAGCTTATAATAACCCGTACTTGAAAGAGAAAGGGGTTTCCTAAATATTCTTAATTTGTTTCCGTATCTTCGAAGGAGGATTTCATGGTGGAAATTTTCATTCCATTCTTTATGATTTACTATTTTTTTAACGATCCAGTCCGGTTTCTTATAAGGCCGGCTCTTACAAGGAGAAGCTATGATCAAGAAAGAATTAGCGAACTCAGGGAAGAGTCCCGCTTGTGTCAACGTCCTCAAAGCCAGACCTTCATGGAAGGAGTATGCCCTGCTAAAAGGATCTTCAAAGGGAAATTTCAGCCAATTGTAAACATAATATTCATCTAATCTACTTTCATCCCTTATTATGACTTCAGGCAATTTATAATCGGGAAATGGATAATAATATTCGACAAATTTGAAACCAACCTTTTTAAGCAACTCGGAAATTTCTTTCTTCGAGAAGGTAAGAGGCGAACGTTTGTTGGGATAACCGTGAATTCCTTCGAAAAGTTTTCCTGTGTGGTCCTCCCTGCACCCAGCCCAATATTTCAGGCCTATTTTATTCTCTATAGCTAATATTAAAATACCCTGGGACTTAAGGGCCGAAAGAGACTGTCGTAAAATCGAGATCGAGGCATCTAAAGGACCCTCCTGACAGTCGTAAAAGAGAGGAGCATATTCCAGGACACCGATGAGGGTAACGATATCATATTCCCCTTTAAACCGCAGGTTCTGAATGTTCGCACAAAATATTTTGACATTTTTGAGATCCTTGCACCTCTCCCTAACAATGCTCGCCCTCAATAAGTCGCCTTCTACTGCATGAACTTCTTGGATGTTCTCTCCTAACCACCTCGTAATAGCTCCACATCCTGCGCCTAACTCTAAGACTTTCTTATACTTATATTTATTTAAAAAATCCAAACATCTCAATAAATTAGCCCTCTTTACGGAAAGATGATACTTTGAGGGCCAATCTATTATATATCGTTCAAGCTCTTTGGAATCTGACCTAAGGTCAACATTGTTCTTAAAGATCTTTAGCAGATATTCCTCACTACTATCTTTGTAGCTTATTCCTCTCATATCAGGGGCGACAAATACCCCTTTGGTGGAATCAAATATGCAGTCAGTTAGAGAAATTTGCTTCATCGAACTTCCTCCTCAGCAAAGAGGATGCCAGAAGAAAGCCACCAAAAATCAACCCAAATGTTTGCTTAATTAAGGAAAGAAATTTCCCCTAACGGGCATTTTTTACCTATTCATCTCCTCAACACCTTCCGGTAGTAATCGGGGCCTAAGAAGCGGACGAAGGAACGGTAAAGCTCCCAGTCTATCTTCTCCCTCATCTCCTCCTTCATCAGCCTGAGGGCCTCATAGGGAGTGAGGGGGCGACGATAGGGCCTGATCCCGCAGAGGGCCTCGAAGATATCGCATATCTGCACCAGCCTCGCTCCCGGATCTATCTCTCCCGCCCTCAACCCGTAGGGGTAGCCCTGGCCGTCGGAGGTCTCGTGGTGCTGCTCCACGATCCTCAGGACCCGCTCATCGGTGAAGTTCGCCTGCTCCAGGGCCTGGCGGCTGTAAAGGGGGTGCTTCTTCATCTCCTTCCACTCCGCAGGGGTGAGCTTTCCCGGCTTCTGGAGGATCTCCTGGGGTATCCTCTCCTTCCCCACATCGTGAAAGAAGGAGGCGAGGGCCAGGGTCCTCACCTCCCCTGGGGGGAGCTTCTCCCGGAGGGAGAAGCTGGTGGTGAGGAAAAAGACGTTGTTCAGGTGGACATAGGTGGCGAAATCGTGAGAGAGCACCTTCAGCACTTTCTTCCCCAGCTCGGGCCCCTTCCTCAGGTACTCGATCACCTGCTGGACCAGCCCCACCCCCCTCCTCACCGTCTCCTCGCTGAAGTCCCTCAGCATCTCCTCGAAGAAGGACTCAGAGAGGGAGTAGAGGAAGCGGGCCTTCTCCGCCGTGGTCCTGTTCCTGTCCTCCATCACGGAGGGGAGAGAGCTCTGGAGATAATCGAGGTAGAGGCGATGGTCCTCCACGTAGAGGTAGACCCTCTTCACCCCCATCTCCCTCCACGCCCTTATCCTTCGCTGGGAAAGGGGGAGCCTCTTCTTTCTGAAGAGGACCATCTCCTTGCCTACCTTCAGGTAGATGTCGGCGTCGAAGGGGTTCTTGGGCAGGAGGAGATCTATGCAGAGGGGGAGGAAGAGCCCCTCCTTGTAGTCCTTCACCTCGACGTCCTCCGCAAGCTCCCTCATCTCTTTCCAGCCTTCTCCTCCTGCTGGAGCTGATCCAGGATCGCCCTGAGCCTCCGGGTCATCTCCTCCTCGTTCGTCTCCAGGGTGAAGACGAACTCCACTCTCCTGTTCTTGGCCCGATTGGCAGCGCTGGTGTTGGGGACCAAGGGCCTCGTCTCCCCGTACCCCACGGCCATGAGCCGTTTCGGGGATATCTTCCCCTTCTCTATGAAGTAGCGGAGCACCGTGGTGGCCCTGGTGGAGGAGAGCTCCCAGTTAGAGGGGAAAAGGGGCGTCTTTATCGGAAGGTCGTCGGTGTGCCCCTCGATGGCCAGCTTGTACTTGGGAAACTTCTTCATGAGCTTTATCAGCTTGTCCAGAAGGGGGTAGGCCTCCTTCTTCAGGACCGCGGATCCGAGATCAAAGAGGACCTTCTCCTTCGCCCTCACCACCACCCCCCGGTTGCTCACCAGCACCTCCACCGCATCGCTCAGTTCCTCCTCCTCCACCGCCTTCTTTATCGCCTCGTACATGTCCGCATAGTACATCTCGATCACCGAGTCCTTCTTCTGGAAGTCGAAGAGCTGCACAGGCTCGGTGGTCATCGCCACGAACTCCCCCACCTCCAAGCGCTGCACTCCGAAGGCCTCCCTGATGGAGCCCATGATCCGGCGGAACTTCACGATGTCCATCTGGGCGAAGGAGAGGAGAAGGACGAAGAAGGTGAGCAGCAGGGTGGTCATATCGGCGAAGGTGGTCATCCAGTGGGGAGCGCCCTCCTCCTGCTCCTCCTCGCTACCCCTCTTCTCCTCGTCAGACACCTCCCTCGGCCTCCTTTCTCATGCTGGGCGAGAGGAAGGCCTCGAGCTTCTCCCTGATCACTCTCGGGTTCTCCCCTGCCAGGATGGAGAGCACCCCTTCGATGATCAGCTCCATGATCAGGGCCTGCTCGTTGGTCCTCCCCTCGAGCTTATTAGCGATGGGAATGAAGATCAGATTGGCGAGCACCGCCCCGTAGAGGGTGGTGATGAGGGCCACGGCCATCGACGGGCCGATCTTCTCCGGATCATCGAGGGTCCTCAGCATCTGCACGAGCCCAATGAGGGTCCCGATCATCCCGAAGGCCGGGGCGAAGGACCCCATCCCCTTGAAGATCCTCTGCCCCACCTTGTGACGCTCCCGCATGTAGGTGAGGTCGGTCTTGAGGATGGAGCGGAGGAGCTCCGGGTCCGTCCCGTCCACCACCAGCTTTATCCCCTTCTGGAGGAACTCGTTCTCTATGGGGACCCTCTCCAGGGCGATGATGCTCTCCTTTCGGGCCTTGGTCGCTAAGGCGACGATCTCGTCTATGATCGCTAAGGGGGAAGTGTCGTTCTGTTTGAAGGCGTGCTTCACCACCTTGAAGGAGCCGAGGACCGTCTTCAGCGGGAACATCACCAGGATTGCGGCCAGCGTCCCCCCTATCACGATCATGAAGGAGGGTATGTTGATGAACCCGCCTAACCCTCCACCCATGGCGATGGAGGCGCCCATCAACGCAAATCCCAGAAGTATCCCCAGAATCGTAGATATATCCATCTCACCACGCCCTGTACTTTATTTGTTTCCCATCGGAGTAAAAGACCCATTTACCCTTTATGTCCTCCCTGAGAGTATGGGATACATCCCCTATCCTCAGGCTGACCCCGTGGTAGATCCCTTCCTTTATCCATACCTTCCCCTCCCCTTCTCGGAGCTTGGCCTCCAGGATCTGCTCCCTCCGGGATGCCTCCTCAAATTTCCCCTTGATCTCCTTAAGGCGCCGGGTAAGTTCCTCCCTGTCAAAATCCCTCCTCTGCTCTTGCAGGTAGCGGAGCCGGGCCTTGAGCTCCCGAAACTCCTCGGCCAGCTCCTCCTTCCGTTTCCTGAGGGAACGGAGCTCGTCCTCCCAGAAAGGGTTCAATCCTACCACCACCTCCGTGGGTATCCCCCAGCGGGCCCCCACCCAGCGGGCCTTTATCCCCTTGGCGGCCCTCACCTCACCGCCGATTATCGCCCCAGGTTCCCCTTCGACCCGGACCTCCCCTTCGGCGGCGATGACGCTGTTCCTCGATGACTTCTCCAGCACCACGTCACCCTTTGTCTCCACCTTCGCTCCCAGCGCATACATGGCCTTGAGCCCTCCTCCACATTCCACCCTTCCCTTCTCGCCCCCGATAACTCCCCCCTTTACCTCCATCCCCTCCTCTACCTTTATATCGGCTCCTTCCACGTCTCCCTCAACCAGGAGTTCCTGAGCCCGGACCTTGAACCCCGCCCTGATGGACCCTCTTACCACCAGCCTCCCCACGAAGACGACATTTCCGGTGGAAAAGTCCACGTCTCCCTCGACCACATATTCGGGGGATACGTGGATCTTCCCGTCCTTCCAGAAGACGTGGCCGTTTACCGCCGCCACCAGTATCCTCGGGTTCTCCTCGGGGACGTACACGTTCTCCCCCATGGGGAAGGCCTCAGGCCCTCCCCCCTCTTCGCCGGGGGGGATCCGGGCCAGCACCTGTCCCGCCACCACGTTCTCTATGAGCCCCAGCTCGTGAAAGTCCACCCGCCCATCCCCCAGGGACTGGGGGCGCGGGGAGGAATCATCCCTTGCTGAGAAGAGGTACTCGATCCTCGGCTTCGCCAACCCGCCTTCCTTCCTTTTTTAATTGTTATCGTCCTCGCGAGGAGGCTTCTTGAGGGTCTAAGGATATCGAGCGGACTGACGATAAATAACTTAGCGATCGATGTGATCGTGATAACCGCCCACGGGACCATCGAGGCGGCCGTCGAGGCGATGAAGAAAGGGGCGGTGGATCTCCTAAAGTCCGTCCTTCGCCTGCCGAACCTTAAAGAGAGATGTGGAAGGTATTCCGTCCCTTTCTCTTGGTGCTAGCGCTGATCGTCGTTGCGCCGCTGGGGTATGTGGCGCTTGAGGGCTGGAGTTTTCCCGAGGCCTTCTACATGAGCCTCATCACCATCACCACCGTCGGCTTCGGAGAGGTGAAGCCCCTGAGCGAGGCGGGAAGGTTCTTCACCTCAGGTCTCATAATCTTCGGGATCGGCACCTTCACCTATGCCCTGAGCACGACCACCTCCAAGATAGTGGAGGGGAGATTGAACGAGGAGTGGAAGAGGAAGAAGATGATGAAACGAGTGGAGAGGATGAGGGACCATTACATCATCTGCGGTGTGGGGGCCACTGGGAAATGGGTGATAAGGGAGTTCTTGAAGGCGAAGAGGCCCTTCGTGGTCATCGAACACAAGCACCATCACCTGATGGAACTCCTGGAGGAGTTTCCCCAGCTCCTCTGGATAGAGGGGGATGCGACGGAGGAGGAGGTCCTCCTCCGCGCGGGGATCAAGAGGGCCAAGGGGCTCTTGGCCCTCCTCTCCACCGATGCCGAGAACCTCTTCCTCATCATCACCTCTAAGGGGTTGAATCCGGACCTGCACATCATCTCCCGAGCAAAGGATGAAAAGTCCATAGACAAGCTCCTTCAGGGAGGAGCGGATCGGGTCGTCTCCCCCGCCATGACCGAGGGGATGAGGATCGCCTCCCTCGCCCTGAGGCCCGATGTGATGAGCTTCCTCGATGTGGTGGTATATGAGGGAAAGGACCTGCTCGTGCTGGAGGAGGTTGCCATCCCTCCCGGATCCGGCTGGATCGGGCGGTTCATCGGCGACATGGAGATCTCAAGGAGGGCAGAGGCGCTGCTTTTAGGGATAAAGCTGAGGGAAAAGGATAAGATCGTCTTCAACCCCTCCCGGATGACCCTGATCGAGGAAGGGGACAAGCTGATCCTCCTCGGGACGGAGGAACAACTTGAGCGCGCCCGCCAACTGATCCTGCAAGGCCCGTAATTCTGCCCCAGGTTGAACTTGACATATAATCCCCGTACCTCTATCATCTCCTCCTCAAAAAGCGGGAGGAAAGGAAGATGTATTTGGAAAGGGCAAAGGTATGTCCCAGTTGCGGTGCCAAGGCCAAAGTCCTGAAGGAAGAGGAGTACGGAGAAGGGATGGTGAAGTACACCTTTCAGTGTCCCAAATGCAATATCCGTTATAGCGGCTCCTGGAAGAAGGAGAAAACCTCCCGGAAGAAGCCTTAAGACCCTTCCTCCACTCGGATGAGGGTGGTCTTGTCCTTTATCACCTCGAGGCGGTCTATCTCCTCGAGGGCTCTCTTTACCGCCTCCTCCCTGGCCTCGTGGGTCATCATCACCACCGGGACAGCCCCATTCACCTCCCTCCCCTTCTGGATCACCGAGGCGATGCTTATTTCGTTGGCCCCGAGGATCCCCGATATCTTGGAGAGGACCCCTGGACGGTCCACTGCGGTGAAGCGCAGATAATAGGGACAGACCAGATCCTCCATCGCCTTGTAGGTGACAGGGCCTCCCATAAAGAGGAGTCCTCTCCCCTTTGCCCCCTCCAAGATCCTCTTCCCCACCGAGACCAGATCGCTCACCACGGCACTCCCTGCGGCAAGTCCCCCAGCCCCCTGACCGTAAAACATGGTGGGCCCCACCATATCCCCGGTCACGTAGATGGCGTTATATACCCCCTCCACCTGGGCGAGGAGGTGATCTCGGGGGAGCATGGTGGGATGGACCCTCAGCTCCACCCCTTCGGAGGTCATCTTGGCTATGG
>CAYRAR010000077.1:0-8812 GCA_964422255.1 uncultured Thermodesulfobacteriota bacterium
GGTCACGAGCCCCATCTCCCTGACGAGCAACTTGCTCAGGAGGTCGAGGAGCGATCCACCGATGGCCTCCTCCGCATCCCCATAGATCGGGTCTTCACCATGAAGGGTTTCGGGACGGTGATCACCGGGACTCTGATCGCCGGGAAGCTGAGGACAGGGGAGCAGGTGGAGATCCTCCCTTCAGGGCTCCGAGGGAAAGTGAGGGGGATAGAGGTCCACAATAGGAAGGTGGAGGAGGCCGTTGCGGGCCAGAGGACGGCGGTAAACCTCCTGTGGATAGAGAAGGAGGAGATAAAAAGGGGAGATGTCCTTCTGAGGCCTTCAAGCTGTGAGCCCACCCAGATGCTCGACGTGAAGATCCATTACCTCTCTTCCTCCCCCCGCCCCCTGAAGAACGGGACCACCCTGCGCTTCCACATAGGGACCTCCATGGAGATGGCCACGGTGATCCTCCTGGGGAGGAACGAACTGGCCCCCGGTGAGGAGGGATACGCCCAGCTGAGGCTCAGTGGCCCCGTGGTCGCCCTCCCCTCTGATCGCTTCGTCCTCAGGGGATCGGCTGCCATCCAGACATTGGGGGGAGGGGTGGTCCTTGACGCCCATCCCGAGCGCCATAAGCGTTTCCGGGCCGAGGTGCTCCAGTCCCTCGGGGAGCTGGAGAAGGGGGATCCTGCATCGGTCCTCCTCCTTCACCTGAAGAGGAGGGGAGTTGAGGGGGCCCTGGAAGGCGCCCTCCCCGCCCTCACGGGGTTTCCTCGCTCGGTCTTAAAGGAGACGCTCAAAGGGCTCCAGAAGAAAGGCCAGGTGGTCCTCGTCGACGAGGAGAAGGGGCGCTGGGTGGAGAAAGGGGTGTTTGAGGAACTCGGTAAAATCCTCAAGGGAGAACTGGAGAGGTTCCATCAGGCCTTCCCCCTCCGGGCGGGGATCCGGAAGGAGGAGCTGAGGGGGAAGCTCCCTGCAGAGACGGATCAGAGGCTCTTCAACCTGCTTCTCGAGGAGCTGGAAAGGGAGGGAGTGATTGAACAGGAGAAGGAACTGGTGAGGATGGCAGGGCACAGGATCTCCCTCAGGGGAAGGGAAAGGGAGCTTGCCGAGGAAGTGGAGGGGGTATTCCTCGAGGCGGGCCTCACCCCTCCGACCTTGAAGGAATTAAGGGAGAGGGTGCCCAAAGAGGGACTCGAGGAGGTGATCCAGTTCCTCGTAGATGAGGGAAAGCTCATCAAGCTCAAGGAGGATCTCCTGATCCACGCCGAGCCCCTGGAGAGATTGAAGGAGAGGCTCGTCTCTTACCTGAAGGAGAAGGGGAAGATATCCACCCAGGAGCTCAAGGCCTTGATCGGCGCCTCCCGCAAGTACGTGATCCCCATCGCTGAGTACTTCGACAGGATTAAGCTGACCCTGAGGGTGGGGGATGAACGGATCTTGAGGGGCGGTTAACTGCGATAGGAGGCGTTTATTCGTACGTAATCGTAGCTCAGGTCAGTGCTCAGGACCCAATAGCTCTCCCCTCCGAGGTGAAGATCCACCACCAGGGATATCTCCTCCTCCTTTAGAGAGTCTGAAACCTTCTCTTCATCGTATTCGGGATCCTGCACCCCTCCCCTCACCACCCGCAGGTCGTTTATCCTGATCTCAACCCGATCGGGGACCACCGCCACCCCTGCATCCCCCAGGGCAGCCATGATCCTCCCCCAGTTAGGGTCTTCGCCGAAGAGGGCGGTCTTCACCAGGGGTGAGGTGGCGATCCTGAAGGCGACCCTTGAGGCGTCCCTTGAGGTGCGTGCCCCCACGACCGTGATCCTCACCACCTTTGTCCTCCCCTCGGCATCCCGGACGATCCCCAGGGCGAGCTCCTCCATCACCTCGAAGAGGAGATCCCGAAAGGGACCTATCTCCTCCCCCAGGGAGACCCCTGAGGCCCCGTTGGCGAAAAGGAGCACGGTGTCGTTGGTGCTCGTCTCCCCGTCCACGGTTATGCGGGCAAAGCTCCTGGAGTTCCCCTCAAGGAGCAGTTCCCTGAGCAGTGGAGGGGGAACTTCCAGGTCGGTGAAGAGGAAGGCGAGCATCGTGGCGAGCCGGGGCCTTATCATCCCCGCCCCCTTGGCCATCCCGAGGAGGGAGACCTCCTTCCCCCTCACCGTGAGGGTCCGCTCAGCGAGTTTGGGGACGGTATCGGTGGTCATGATCGAGGAGGCAGCATCCCTGAACCCTTTGGGGGAAAGGAGCTGGGTAAGCCTCGGGAGGGCCTCCTCTATCCGCTCCACCGGAAGGGGCTCCCCGATCACCCCCGTGGAGGCGACGAGGACATCCTCTCGGGGGATGCCGAGGGTGCGAGAGGTGGCCTCAACGCTCCTCCTCACGTCTTCCATCCCCCTCCTGCCCGTGCAGGCGTTGGCGCAGCCGCTGTTGGCCAGAAGCGCCCTGGCCACCCCCCGCCTGACCCTCCTGCGGGTATAGAGTACCGGTGCGGCCTTGACCCGGTTCTGGGTGAAGAGGCCGGCCACCCGCGCGGGGACCTCGGAGACGATCAGGGCCAGGTCCTTACTTCCGTCCTTCTTTATCCCGCAGGCGATCCCTGCTGCCCGAAATCCCTTAGGGGCCAACCCTACCTCCCGCAGCAGTGTTTGTACTTCTTGCCACTCCCGCAGGGGCAGGGCTCGTTCCGCCCGATCTTCCTCCCCGCACGGCGATAAGGGGCGGGCTTCCCCTCACCTTCAGGGGGTGGGGGAGGAGGCACCTCCCGGGCAGGGAGGAAGTCGAGACCACCCCGGAGAAGGAGCAACTCGGGGGTGCGGAACTCCTCCAGGGTGGGGACCTCCTCCTCAGGGGCGATCTGGACCGCAAAGAGCTTCCTCACCGCATCCTCCTTCACCGAAAAGAGCATCTCGAGGAACATCTCATAGCCTTCCTTCTTGTACTCGATCAGGGGGTCCTTCTGGGCGTATCCCCTGAGGCCTATCCCCTCCTTGAGGTGGTCTATGTTGAGGAGGTGATCCTTCCAGTGGCTGTCAAGGCTCTGAAGCAGGAGGAACTTCTCCACCTCCCTCATCACCTCAGGGCCCATCGTCCCTTCCTTCTCCTCGTAGAACTCCCTGGCCTGATCGAGCAGTAGCTCCCTGAGCCCCTCCTGCTTCAGGTCCTTCATCTCCTCGGGGAAGGTGGGCTCGAAGGAGAAGGTCCTCTTGAAGGCCTCCTTCAGCCCCTCCAGGTCCCACTCCTCGGGATAGCTCTTCGGGTCCGTGTACCGATCGATCAGGTCGTCCAGGACCTCCTCGATCATCTCCATCACCATCTCCCGAAGACCCTCCCCTGCCAGGATCCGCTTCCTGAGGGAATAGACCACCTCCCGCTGCTGGTTCATCACGTCGTCGTACTCCAGGAGGTGCTTGCGGATCTCGAAGTTATGGGCCTCCACCCTCTTCTGGGCGTTCTCGATCGCCTTGGTGACCAGGCTATGCTCTATCGGCTCCCCCTCCTTCATCCCCAGCTTATCCATGATCCCGGCTATCCGGTCAGAGCCGAAGATCCTCAAGAGGTCATCTTCCAGGGAGAGGTAGAAGCGGGAGGAACCCGGATCCCCCTGCCTCCCTGCCCTCCCCCGGAGCTGATTGTCTATGCGGCGGCTCTCGTGCCGCTCGGTGCCGATCACGTGAAGCCCCCCGAGCTTGACCACCTCCTCCTTCTCCCGGGAGGTGATCTCCAGGGCCTTCTTGTACGCCTCCTGGAACTCCTCCTCGCTGCTTCCATCTCCTGCCATCTTCTTGGCCAGAAACTTCGGGTTGCCGCCAAGCAGTATGTCGGTACCCCGGCCGGCCATGTTGGTGGAGATGGTCACCGCCCCGAGCCTCCCCGCCTGGGCGATGATCTCCGCTTCCTTCTCATGGTGCTTGGCGTTCAGCACATGGTGGGGGATCCCTCGCCGCTTGAGCATCCGGGAGAGCCTCTCTGACTTCTCTATGGAAACCGTCCCCACCAGGACCGGCCTCCCCTTCCTGTGAAGTTCCTCGATCTCCCTGACCACCGCCTCGAACTTCTCCCTCTCGGTCTTGTAGATCACATCCGGATAATTGGTCCTGATCAGGGGACGGTTGGTGGGAATCACCACCACATCCAGGTCATAGATCTTCTTGAACTCCACGGCCTCGGTGTCGGCCGTACCGGTCATCCCCGCCAGCTTCTTGTACATGCGGAAGTAGTTCTGGAAGGTGATGGTGGCCAGGGTCTGGTTCTCCCTCTCTATCCTCACCCCCTCCTTCGCCTCTATCGCCTGGTGAAGCCCGTCTGACCAGCGCCTCCCGGGCATGAGCCTCCCCGTGAACTCGTCCACGATGATCACCTTCCCGTCTTTCACCACGTAGTCCACGTCCTTCTTGAAGAGGTGATGGGCCCTTAGGGCCTGGTTCACGTGGTGGAGGATGTCTATGTGACGGGGGTCGTAGAGGTTCTCGATCTTGAGGAGCTCCTCCACCTTGGCCACCCCCTCCTCGGTCAGCACCACCGTGTTGGCCTTCTCGTCCACGGTGAAGTGGCGGTCCCTCTTCAGGTGGGGGATGATCCGGTTGATGTGGTAATACTTCTCGGTGGACTCCTCCGAAGGGCCGGAGATGATCAGGGGGGTTCGGGCCTCATCGATCAGGATCGAGTCCACCTCATCCACGATGGCATAAAAGAGCTCCCTCTGGACGCAGTCCTCCAGGGAGAACTTCATGTTGTCCCTCAGGTAGTCGAAGCCGAACTCGTTGTTGGTCCCGTAGGTGATGTCGGCGGCATAGGCCCTCTTCCTCTCGTAATCCTCCATGTCGTGGGTGATCACCCCCACATCCAGGCCCAGGAACCGGTAGATTACCCCCATCCACTCGGCGTCCCTCCGGGCCAGGTAGTCGTTGACGGTGACGATGTGAACCCCCCGGCCCAGCAGGGCGTTAAGATACGCCGGGAGGGTGGCCACCAAGGTCTTCCCCTCCCCTGTGGCCATCTCTGCTATCTTACCCTCGTGAAGGACTATTCCACCGATGAGCTGAACGTCAAAGTGACGCTCCCCGAGGGTACGCCGGGCCACCTCCCTCACCACGGCAAAGGCCTCGGGAAGGAGCTCATCGAGGCCCTCCCCCTTCTGGATCCTCTCCTTGAACTCCCCGGTCTTTGCCCTCAGTCCATGATCGCTTAGGGCCATCATCCGGGGCTCTAAAGAGTTTATCCTCTCGACGATCGGCTGGATCCGCCGAAGCTCCCTTTCGTTCTTGCTGCCCACAATCTTCTTGATCAGATTGCCCACCATCTCAGGGACCTCCAAAAAATGATCATTTAATTATAAATCAAAGGACGACATTTTTCAGCTTCTCACCCCTCACCACCACAAACCCTCCCTCCCCCCATCCCTCCTTGACAGGATCGGGACCTTCCATTCCCTCGAGGTCCCCGAAGAGGGTCTGGCGGAAGCGAAACCTGCCGAACCCCGCCCTCTCCATCAGCTCCACCACCTCAGGGACAGAGAAGAAGGTGGCCACCCGATAAAAGGGGTTGTCCATCTTCTTCCTCTCATATAGCCTGCCCAGGGGGCTTTCCTTGTCCACAAACCCCACAAGGAGCGAACCTCCTTCCCTTAGGACCCTTAGCGACTCCTCGGTCGCTTTCAGGGGGTCATCGAGAAAACAGATCGTCGTCACCAGGAGGAGGAAGTCAAAGCTCTCTCCCTTGAAGGGCAGGGCCTCGGCCACCCCGCCCACCACCTCCACCCCCCTCCTCCTGGCCCTTATCCCCATCCTGAGCGACGGGTCCACCCCTACCTTTACCCTCAGGGGGGCGGCGAACCGCCCGCTCCCCACCCCCACCTCAAGCCCCCTCCCCGCGGGCAGAAGCTCCCTTACCGCCTGAAGCTCAGACCGATACGCCCAGGGGTGCCTTTCAAACCACTCCTCGTACCTTGAGGGAAAGCTCTCAAAGGGCTCCTTTTTGGCCATCAGGTACCCGGGGGATCAGTTCAAGATGTAGCGGAAGGGGTTGACGGGAACGCCATTGAGGCGGACCTCATAATGGAGGTGGGGACCGGTGGAACGACCGCTATTTCCCAGGAGCGCGATCCTCTGTCCCCTCTTCACCCTCTGGCCCACCTTCACCAGGACCTTGGCCAAATGGCCATAACGTGTGATGATTCCATAGCCATGCTTTATCACCAGGACGAGGCCGAGAGTAGGGTCCCGATAGATCCTAGCTACCAGGCCATCGGCTGGGGCGATCACCGGGGTCCCTTTCCGGTTTGCGATATCTATCCCCCGGTGAAACTGCCTGAGGCCGGTGAAGGGATCGGTCCTGTAGCCGAACCGGGAGGTCACCCAACCCCTGACAGGCCAGATGGACGGCGTACAGGCCAACTGCTTCTTCTTGCTCTGAAGGGCATGGCAGAGATCCTCAAAACTATGGCGGCATAGCTCCGCCTCCAAGTTGAGATTCACCAGGTCCCTCCTGATCCTTTCCCCCCTGTTCAGGTACCCCTCGATGCCCTCCCCTTCAACTCCTCCAACCCCCAAAAAGCCCTCCTCCTCTGGCTCCAGGTTGGCTATGATGCGGATCTTCCTATTGAATTCCTGAAGCTCGGCGAGCCTCTTCTTGAAGAGCTTAACCTCTTTCTGGATGGAAGAGATCACCTGGCGTTGGGAACGGATTTCCTTCTTAAGGTACTCCAATAGAACCCTTTTCTTCACATAGTCGTAAGTGATGAAGGGGAAGGCGATGACAATTACCAGAAGGATGGGCGTGAAGAACTTGATCAGAAAGGAAGGAACCTTAAAACGGCGGGGGTTAAGATCTTCCCCCTTGAAGACCCAGATGGTGTAAAGGCCACGTCTTTTCACCCGGCCCCCTCAACTTTACTTAAATACTAAAAAACCTGCCCATTGGTCAAGGCCCAGTTATGATAAGCAAAAACCGTTCCGATCAGTGGCGGAAAGCCCGCTGCCCGGTGAAGACCATGGTGACGGGGGGATTAGCCTCGTTGCAGGCGATGATCGACTCGTAATCTCTCTCCGACCCGCCGGGCTGCACGATCCCGGTTATCCCCTCCTTTATGCCCACATCGACCCCGTCCCGGAAGGGGAAGAAGGCATCAGAGACCATTATCGAGCCCTTGAGGCCTCCCCGATCCTCCTTCACCCGCTGATCTATCTCCTCCTTTTGCTCCCTGGGCCTCTTTCCCTCCTCCACTTCCCTCTCGAGGACCTTGTAGGGGACGCCGTAGGTGCGAAAGCTCAGGGCATCGGCATACTTAGTGTAGGCCTTAAAAACCGCTATCTCCGCTACCCCCACCCGGTCCTGCTCCCCGGTCCCTATCCCTACGGTGACGCCGTCCTTCACGAAGATGACCGAGTTGGAGGTCACCCCCTGCTCCACCGCCCACCCGAAGATCATGTCCTCGTACTCCTTCTCCGTGGGGAGCCTCTTTATCCGGTACTCTTTGCCCTTGTAGTAGGCCACCGCAGGCTTGAGGTCCTCCTTAGTCCTCACCCGGTTGACGAAGGACTGCTGCACTATTATCCCACCGTCCATCAGGGACTTGAAATCCACATAGCGCAGGTCGGCATACTCATGGAGGCGATCCATTCTCCCTATCTTTATAATCCTTAGGTTCTTCCACTTCCTCAGCTCCTCAAGGGCCCCCTCTTCATAATCCGGGGCGACAACCACCTCTAAGTAGCTACGGGCCATGAGCTCGGCGGTGGTCCTGTCCACGGGGCGGTTCAGGGCCACACATCCCCCGAAGGCGGCTATCCGATCGGCCATATAGGCCCTCTCATAAGCCTCAGCGAGGCTCTCCCCGTAGGCGACCCCGCAGGGGTTATTGTGCTTAACGATACATACGGCAGGTCTCTCCCCGAGATATTTCAGCACGTTCAGGGCGGCGTCCGCATCAGTCAGGTTTATCTTCCCCGGATGTTTCCCCGACTGGATCATGTCCTTCTCAGTTATGGCGCTCACCAGACCCCGTCCCGGCTCTATGAAACGGCAGTCCCCAAGGACCAGGTTGCCGTTCACCAGCTCGTAGAGGGCTGCCTCCTGACCGGGGTTCTCCCCATATCTCAGCCCCTTCTCCACCAGCTCCCCTGTGCTCTCATCCGGTATCTTCCAGGTCCTCTTCCGGTATATGAGGGTCTGCTCCCCAAACCTTATGACCATCTCGTCGGGGAAGTGGTCCTCCATTATGGTGCGGTAGGCCTTCTTGTAATCCTCGGTCATCCTCTCCTTACCTCCTTTTTCACCGCCTCTGTGAGCGAGGACTCGTCAAGCCCTTGGATCCTGAGGAGCTCCTCCGGTCTCCCTGAAAGGCCATAGGCCGTGATCCCGAGGCGACGGAACCGGACCCTCCACCCCTCATCGGCGATAAGCTTTGCCACCTCGCAGCCCAGGCCGGTCTCCACGTGATGGTCCTCGTAGGTGATGATGAGGCCTGTGGAGGCCGCCTGACGGAGGAGCTCCCTGTCAAGGGAGAAGGGGCAGGAGATGTTTATCACCATCACCCTTATCCCCTCCTCCTTCAGCTTCTCCCACGCTCGAATGGCCCTTGAGGCCATCCCTCCCATGGTCACGATCGCCCCCATATCCCCGGGGCGCAGGAGGTCCCCTTTCCCGTAGCGGAAGGCATAGGAATCGTCAAAGAAGGGCCTCCCTTCCTCAGTGGTTATCACCGGCTCCTTCTCCCTGCCTGTGGTAACCAGGAAGTTTCCCCAATGGGTGGCGGCATAGCGGATCGCCCTGTCGGCCTGATTGGGATCGGCGGGAACGATCACCTTAAAGCCAAACAGATTGCGCATCACCCCCA